>JBASWX010000141.1:0-10876 GCA_049276695.1 Planctomycetota bacterium | reverse complement strand
CCCCGCCACTGGTGCACGAAGTTGACCAGCGTGCGGGTGAGCCAGCCGCCGAGTGGACCGGGGCGCAGGTCGCCCTGCCGCCGCAGCGCCTCCTGCAGCGTCGCCTGGGTCACGTCATCGGCGGCGTGCGGGTCGCGCAGCAGGTCGCGCGCGAGCGTGCGCAGGGCGCTGGCATGGCGGCGCAGTTCGTCGTGCAGGGGTTCGCTCGCCAGGTCGCTCATCGGGATCGCCATGGTACCCATGCCGCGGTCGGCGGATCGGTGGCGGTCGGGGCAGGGAATCCGGATGCAAGGGCGTGACATGCTCCAGGCCGCCGCGGAGGTGTCCTTCGCGTCGCGTCCGGCCTGGTGTCGCCGTTCCCGGCGCCGGTGATCGCGAGCTACCTCAGTCGCAGCCCGGCTCCTCGCTGATCAGGGCGAGGTCGTTGCACGCGTTCCACAGCATCACCATCGCCTGCTTGACGTTCGCGGTGACGACGGGCGGCAGGTCGCTGCGCGCCGACATCGCCTTGCTGCGGGAGTAGAGGTCGAGAAGTTCGTGGTCGTCCTTGGTCAGCGGGCGGCCGAGCAGGTCGGTCTTGGCGTTCGTCATGGCGTGGTCCCTCCGTACTGCGGCCGCAGATCCTGCAGGCGCTTTGCCTTCAGCTCGAAGCGCGGCAGCTCGCCGGTCTTCGCCAGCGTCACGTTGAAGCGCAGCCCCTCGTGCGCGTCCGCGAGATCCTTGCCGAGCTGCGCCTGCAGCCGCGGCCAGCATTCCTGCTGGTCGGGCTTCAATTCGACCTTGACCGTGATCTCGTCCTGCACGTTGTCGGTGCGCGTGATCACGATCTGGAACTCCTCGACCTCGGCGTGCTCGCGCACCACCGCCTCGACCGCGCGCGGATAGACGTTGGTGCCGCGGATCAGCTTCATGTCGTCGACGCGGCCGAGGATCCCGCCCTCGTAGAGGTCGCCGGTGCGCCCGCACGAGCACTTGCTGTGCGGCACCTTGCACACCAGGTCCTTGGTGCGGTAGCGGACCAGCGGGATGAAGCCGCGGCCGAACGAAGTGACGACGCGCTCGCCGCGTTCGCCGTAGCCGACCGGCTTGCCGGACTCCGGGTCGAGCACTTCCTCGATGAAGTGGTCCTCGATGATGTGCGGGCCGCCGGGCTGCCGTTCGCACTCGAAGATCATGATCGTGCCGATCTCGGTCATGCCGGCGGTGTCGCCGCACTTGCCGCCCCACATCTCCTCGATCATCTTCTTGACCGCGGGGATCGAACCGGCCGGCTCGCCGCTGACGATCACGCGCCGCACTTTGCCGTCCTCGCGCAGCTTGATGCCCATCTTCTCGGCGGTCTGCCCCATGCGCAGCGCGTAGGTCGGCGTCGCGCAGACGACGGTGACGCCCATCTCGACGATCTGCTTGACCCGCTGTTCGGTCGTCATGTTGCCCGACGCGAGCGTGAGGCAGCCGATCTTCTCGCAGCAGTAGTGCGCGCCCCAGAAGCCGATGAACGAGCCGTACGAGAACGCGAAGAACACGGTGTCGGTGGGGCGGATGCCGAAGCCCCAGAAGCCGTAGCACCACATGTCGGCGATCCACGACCAGTCCTTGCGCGAATCGAGGACTCGGAGGGGCTGGCGACCGGAGGTGCCGGAGGTTAGGTGGTAGCGGATCGCGGTGGAGGTGGGCCGCGTGATCAGGTCACCGAACAGCGGCTTCTCGGCCTGGTTCGCCATCCAGTCCTCGCGCGTCATGAACGGCAGGCGGCGGATGTCGTCGAGGGTGCGGATGTGTTCGGGGTGCACGCCGGCCTTCTCGTACAGGCGGCGGTGGAACGGCGAGGTGTGCCACGCGCGTTCGACCAGGCGCTGCAGTTTGAGGGTCTGCAGCGCGCGCAGCTGGTCCTTCGGCAGCGTCTCGGTCTTCGGGTTCCAGAACGGCGACTCGGTGGCTGGCACGGTTGGCTCCGTCGGGACGGTGGGGCGGGGAGCGTAGTCTCGGCGGGCGGCTCGGGCGAGGCGGCGCCGGGTGACGCAGGTGACGTCGGCGCGGCGGTGCGGGAGTCCTGTTGGCCCGGGTCTGCTACAGTAGGTCGATCGTCGGATGCGCCCCCGCACGTGGATGTCCTGGTTGGTGATCGCGCTCGCCGCGTGTTCGGGCTCGAACCCCGTCGCGACGCCAGCACCGAACCCCACTCCGGACCCGCCAGTGCCGGACCCCGATCCGCCCCCGCCAGCCACGGTGCTCGCGTTCACGGCGTCGACGGATTCGATGGTGGCCGACGCCGCGGTGGTCCTGAGCTGGGACGTGCGCGACGCGACGACGGTCACGCTCGATCCCATCGGCACCGTGGTCGGCAATGTGATCCAGCTCAGTCCGACGGTGACGACGACCTACACGCTGCAGGCCAGCAATGGCCAGGCCGGCGCGGACGACGCCGGTGGCGCGGACAGCGATTCGGCCAGCGTGACTGTCGTCGTGGACGCACCGACGGTGGCGCCCCCCGACGTGACGCTGAGCACGCGCACGCTCGCCGGCGGCGGCATCCTGCTGACGTGGAGCCCGGTTGCGACTGCGAGCGGCTACGCGATCGAACGCAACGACGGCTATGCAGGTCCCCTGCAGGCGCTGACCACCGTGGCCGGTGATCGTTACTGGTTCAGCGACGGCACGACGACTGCGAACGCCTTCTACACGTACCGGGTGCGCGCCACGAACAGCCTCGGCGCGAGTGCTGGCGTGACGGCGTCGTCGATCTCGGCGCCCGGTCCGCCCGAGGGCCCGGTCGGTCCGATCGTCACGGCGCTCGACGGCAACACCGTGGCACCCGGTGGCACGTTGCGGTTCACGGCGACGACGCCGGTCACGTGGTTCCTGCCGCAGGGGCCAGGGTCGGGATCGATCACCACCGATGGCGTCTACACCGCACCGGCGCAGACCGGGCTCGTGGTCCTCGGCGTGACCGGCAACCTCACGACGCTCTTTGCGATCGTTGTCGAGTAGCCCGATGCCCACCCTGGGTTGGACGCCCTGGCTCCTGATCGCGCTCGGCGCGTGTTCGGGCTCCAACCCTGCCGTGACGCCGGCGCCGGACCCCGTGCCGGTTCCGGATCCCGATCCGCCGCCGCCGGCAGCCGTGCTCTCGTTCACCAGTTCGACCGATTCGATGATTCCAGGCGCCGCCGTGGTGTTGAGCTGGGAAGTGCGCGACGCGGAGACGGTGACGCTCGATCCGTTCGGCCCGGTAGCGGGCAACGTGATCCAGCTCAGTCCGATCGTGACGACGACTTACACACTGCGGGTCAGCAGCGCCGCGGGATCCGATTCAGCGAACCTGACAGTCGTCGTCGATGCGCCGACGTCGGTGCCCGCGGACGTCGCGACGGTGACCACGTTTTCACTCGCCGGTGGCGGTGTGCTGCTGGCGTGGACTCCGGTCGCGACTGCGAGCCGCTACCAGATCGACCGCTTCAGCGGGTTCGGTGGCCCCTTGATGCAGACCGCCGAGCAGCCGCTGCTGACGATTGCCGGTGACCGGTATTGGGCCACCGACATGTCGGCGACCCCGGGCTCCGCCCCCACCTATCGCGTGCGCGCCACCAACAGTCTCGGCTCGAGTGCCGGCCGTTCCTTGTGGGCAATCTCTCCGCTCGCGCCGCCCACAGGGCCCGTGGGCCCGATTGTCACCGCGCTCGACGGCACGACTGCGGCTCCCGGTGGCACGCTGCGGTTCACGGCGACCACGTCGGTGACGTGGGCTCTGCCGCAGGGACCGGGGTCGGGCGCGATCACGTCCGACGGCGTGTACACGGCGCCAGCGCAGACGGAGATCGTCGTCATCGCCGTCGTGGGAAGCGTCACGAGCCTGGTGCTCGTCACTGTCGAGTGATTGGCGATCCCACTCGCGTTCTCCGCCGTCGCACGTTCTTGCGTGGGTCGTCGGTTGCCATAGGATCGCCGCAAGATGGGTACCTCGAAGCCGCTGTGGGCCGGGTTCGCACTTGCGGCCGGGATCGTCGCTCTCGCAGCGTTCCTTGTCCTACGGGACCGAGGTGCAACCGCGCACGGATCCAAGGAAGCGACGGGACGGGCGGAGCCGCGGCCGCAGGATGGCGGTTTCCACCCACAGGTCCTGCTCACGAACGAACACACGTCGTTCCACGACCTCTCGCACCATCAGTTCGAACAGCCGGTCTCGGTCGCAGTGTTGGACGCCGAACACGTCGCGATCTGCAACTACAGCCAACTGGCCATCCTGAACTGGAAGACCGGTGTGTTCACGAGGACCGCACCGCCGGTCGCCAAGTGGGTGCCGACAGGTCTGACGTTCCACCTGCCAACTCGCCGGTTGCTCGTCGCCAACTACAAGGGAGGCAACGTGGTAGTTCTGCGACTTGGCCAGGACAACTCCCTGCAGTACCTGTCTGAGTTGCGTGCGCCCGGAATGAAGGGACCCGAGGGCGTGGCCATCGCTGACGACGGAACGCGGATTGGAGTGGCCGACTACGACGCCGGAACAGGATTCGTCTTTGACGCAGAGGGTCGGCTGGTGGGCGCACAGTCGATTGGAGGGGCACACGGCGTCGCATTCCATGAGTCCAGCCGAACGTTCCTGGTGACCGGACTTGCGCCGCCAGGAGTCTTCGAGATCGGAAGCAATGGCGAGACGATCACTCAGTTCGGGACGATCGGCTGGGGTGCGAGCGAGTTTCTATGGCCCACCTCCATCTCGATTTCTCCGCAACATGTCGTGGCTGTATCGGATGCGCACACGGGAGAGATCTCGCTGCACGAAGCAACAGGCCTGCGAGAGACGACGTCGCTCGGCGGCAACGGTCCCGACACCGGCAGGTTCAACATGCCGTACGGCTGCGCCTGGCTCGACGACGACCTGTTGTGGGTCGCGGACACGTTTCGGTCGCGGCTTGTCCTCGTGCAGATTTCCACGTGCGTCGTGCGTCAGAGTTGGATTCTCGGAGGCATGAATCGCGTTCCCGAGCCAGTTGCCAAACGACTCTCCATGGAACTGGGAACGAGTGAGTTTGCCGTCACCGGTGGTGCATGCACGGTTCCCGATGCAGAGATACGCGCACGCGGCTTGTGGCGTCTTCGCACCGACCATTCGAGGGTTTTGGAGTTGCGGCTGGTTCCGTCTGGTCCGAGTGTGGCTTGGCATCCTGCCTACGCCGGGTTCGTCACCGATGACCGGACACTGGCGTTCCGTTGGGTGCCACTCCTGAGTTCAGGCTACTACTACTTCATGCAGGCTGATCAGCTGCGCCATCGGGACTGGGAGATGGTGTTCGTCGGTTCACCGCAGAACAACCATGTCCTCGTGTCATGGGATGGTCTCGTTACCAGCATCCAGATCGCGTTTGGCCTTTGGCTCCGAGGCTCAGCGCTGTGCAATGGCGAGGTCACCGTCCCGCTGAGTCTGATCGCGAGCCTGGCGGCGCGGCGGTTCGAGCGATTCCAGGACGCCGTTCGCGCCGCGGTGCCGCGCGACAAGGCAATTGCCGATTGCCTCTTTCCCGAAAGCCCGGCGGCCGCCCTTTCGGCCAATCTGGACAAGGTATTCGAGGACCGGCCGACGCGGGAACTCGTCGAGGCGACGATGCATGGCAGTGCGGAAGCCCGCGAACGCCTGGACGCGTACCGGCGGGAGTTGATCGGCGCGCAAGTCATCGATGCGCCGCAGATGTTTCTGCTCAACGCGATCTTGTACTGATCCGTCAGCGGTTGTCCGGATCTTCAACTCGTGCCCAGTCCCGCGCTCCCCGCGTGATCAGGTCCTCGTAGATGCGCACGACCAGGTCGCCCTCGTGCTCCCACGTGAACCGGCTCCCGACGTCCCGCAGCCGTATCCTGTAGGCCGCCAGATCGCCGGAAAAAAACATGTCGATGCCCGCGGCGATCGCGCGCGCATCGGTCATCGGATGCACCATGCCGACGCCCTGCTCGGCGACGAAGCGCCGCAGCTCGGGGCTGTCGTTGGCGAGGATCGGCAGGCCGACGACCAGGAAGTCGAACAGCTTGTTCGGGGTGCAGTAGTACGAGTTGAGGTCGATGTGCGGATACGGGATCATGCCGGCGTCGGCCGAGCGGCAGTAGCGCAGCAGGTCCTTCTGGGCGACGGCGTCGCGGAAGAACACGCGGCGTCCCAGGGTGCGGGCGTCGCGGGCGATGCCTTCCAGTTCCCGGCGCTTCTCGTTGCCCGGTCCCATCAGCACCAGCACCACGTCGTCGCGTTGCACGTGGCCCATCGCGGCGACCAGCGCCTCCAGGTTACGGTTCAGGGACATCCCGCCTTGGAACAGCAGGATGCGCTGCCGGGCCGGGATCTGCAGTTCCTGGCGCAGTTCGTTGCCCGAGGCTGTCGGCAGAGCCGAGGGCGTCACGTCGGGACAGTTCAGGATCACTTCGGGCGCGGCAACTCCGTAACGCGTCACCATCTCGCGGGCGATCGACTGGTTCACGGTGATCACCCGGTCGGCGAGCTTCGCGATGCTGGTCTCGGCCTTGCGGTAGCGCTCGATCCACGCCGGACCGAAGTGGTGCTGCTCGGGATACAGCTCGTGGGCGTCGTAGACCAGCAACGCGCCGTGCCGCGCCGCGGCCATGATCGCCGCCGGCAGCACCGGCAGATCGTGCGCGACGACCACCTGCGATGGACGCGATGCGCCGAGCAGGTAGTAGTGGTTGGTCAGCCAGTAGAAGTCGACCCAGTCGGTTTCGCCCGGGGGATGCACGGGGCTGCGCAGTTCGTCAGGCACGGCCTGTGCGCGGCTGGCGTCGACGCGCAGGATCTCGACTTCGGGGAAACTCTCTTCGTCGTGCGTGTAACCGGGGAAGGGCGGCGGAGCGCCGACGACGGTGACGCGCCAACCAGCGCGCACGAGACTGCGGGCTTCGAGCAATACACGCCGATCGATGCGGTCGTCGGGGACCAGCATCACGGCGCTGCGCGGCTGCCAGCTGCGCGGCGGCGGCAGCGCGGGCGTCACCGCCGCGCGACGTTGGCGCAGGAACGGGAAGATCCTGGCGGCCCGGCGGCCCAGCGCCCCGGCCAGGGTGCTCAGCAGGCCGCGATGCTCCGGTCGGGCGGGCGACGATCCACGGGTGTCTTGCATCGGCTCGGGCTCCGAGTCTTACCGGCGGTTCCACCTGCTCCCAAGGCAGATCGCGATGACCGTCACGAGGCGGCGAGCACGGGTGCGAGGTGGTCGAGCAGGTGGCGTTGTTCGCGTTCCCAGTGGAAGCGCGTCGCTGCGGCGTCCCAAGCACGCTGGCGACAGGTTTGCAGGAACGCGGGATCGTCGACGAAGCGGGTCAGTTCGCGGCTCAGGTCGTCGGGATCACCAGCGTCGAACAGCACACCGACCCCCAACTCGTCGGTCAACGACCGCATCTCCACCAGGTTCGAACTGCCGATGGCGAGGCCCGCCATCATGTACTCGAAGAACTTGTTGGGCAGCGCGCACTCGGTGTTCTTGCTGGTGGCGATGAAGGGATTGAGCCCGACGTCGTTGGCGCTGGCGGTTGCCACCAACTGGTCGATCGACACCGGTTCCTCGAACGTGACCCGGTCGCCCATGCCGAGCCGCTCGACCAGTGTGCGCAGCTCGCTGACATGCGAACCGATGCCGCGGAACACGAACCGCGCGCGCGGCACCCGTCTGGCAACCGCGACGATCTCCTCGAGCCCGCGGTGCGGATAGTAGGCGCCCTGGTAGACGAATCGCACCGGGTCGTTCACCCGCGCCAGCACCATGCGATCGGCGAGCAGCCGGATCGACGGCGTGTTGCGCACGGTCACGAACGGTTTCGCGCCGTACTCGCGTTCGAAGAAGCGCCCCAGCGAATCGCAGACCGTGAGTCGCGCGTCGGTGAACGGCAGCAGCCGCTGCTCGAGCCGGGTGTAGAAGGCATGCCAGAGATCGGACCGCAGATCGTCGGCGAACTGTTCAGCGTAGATCTCGTGCGCGTCGTAGACGAGCTTGCAGCCGCACTCGGACTTGAGCATCGCGCCCGCGACCAGCGTGTCGAGGTCGTTGCAGTAGACGACCTCTGCTCCCGACGATCGCGCTCGTTCGAACAGGCTGACGTTCAGCAGCATGATCGAGCGGATCGCCAGGATCTCCTGCAGGTCGTCGAACCGGCATGGCGCCGGCTTGGATCGGCCGCGCAGTCGGCGCAGCAGCGACCGCAGCAGCGTCTTGCCGTTGCGCCACTTCACCCGCAGGCGACCGACGCTCTCACCACGGTCGATTCGTGGATCGCACGCGTGCACGATCCGGCCGATGGCCGTGCTGTGTCCGCCGAGCGCAGCCATGTCCTGGACCGTGAAGGAGACCGGTGCGTCGACCCGTGCCAGTTCGTAGCCGTCCAGTCGCTCCGTGTCGGATGTGCCGGGTTGCCGCATCTCGCACACGGTCACGGTGTGACCCTGCGCCACCAACGTCGACGAGATGCGGCGCACGCGCGGATCGCGCCGCGTGTCGTTGAGGTTCAGGACGGCGATTCGGCGGCAGTTCACGACTGTGGCCTCGCCGCGCGCTTCCCTCCGACCCCTGCCGGCGCTGCCCGGTCGCAGCCGCAGCGAACATGGGAGAGACTCGGCAACATGGTGGATCCCGACACGACCGGCCTCACGCTACCTCGCACACGCGAGTCCGTACGATGGGAAATGCTCGACAGCCCTCGTCGGGCTGTCAACAACGGCGCTCGAGCTGCGTCGATCGCCCGCTGCCCCGCGGTTTGGTTTGGCCTTGGTCCACCCAAGGCAGCCAGCTAGAAGGACCGGTTCCACGCGATGGGCGAGCCCGCATCGACCGACTACTACGAGACGCCGGATCTCTGGGGCAAGGAGTCCGAGCCGTACCAGGTCCAGGTGCAGCGCGACATCGCGCGGTTGATCCCTGCGAACGTCGCCTCGGTGCTCGACGCCGGTTGTGGCGATGGCCGGATCGCGTTGGCGTTGCCCGAACACGTCGCCGTCTTCGGCGTCGATCGCAGCCGAGCGGCGCTCGGCAAGGCCCGGCTCCGCGCCTGCCAGGGCGACCTGTTGGCGCTGCCGTTCGGCGACCGCACCGTCGACATGGCGATGGCCAACGACGTGCTCGAGCACGTCGAGGATCCCGACCTGCCGCGGGCGCGGGACGAACTGTTCCGGGTGGCGCGGCGCGCGGTGCTGATCACGGTGCCGTTCCTCGAGGACCTCGCGGTCGGGCTGATGCTGTGTCCGCACTGCCGCCGCACGACGCACGTGAACCGCCATCTGCGGTCGTTCGACATCGCCGATCTGGCGAAGCTGGCGCCGCCGGGCTGGCGTCTCGCGCAGGTCGTGCTGTCGGGCGCCGAGTGGCAGACGCCGGATCCGTTGGTTTCGGCGACCGCGATACAGCTCGGCCGGCGTGACGTCGTGGTGTCGCCGTGTCCATCTTGCGGCAAGAAAGTCGATCCGTCCCCGATCAGCAGCGACCAGGAGTTGCTCGGCTTGTCGGCTCGACTGGCTGCGGCCGCCATCGAACGCGGCATCCATGCCGATTGCAGGACCGAAGCCATCGCGTGTTTCCACCGCACGGGCGAGCCGGATGCGTGGACCAGGACCGCCGGCAGCGCGCCCGGCGACTGGTCGCCGGGCGAACTCGACCCAGCCAGCATCGAATTGCGAGAGCCCGCGGCGGCCTGGTTCAGGCAGCCGTTCCTGCCGAATCAGGCACCGCGCGGCTACTTCGTTTGCATGACGCAGCCGACGCCCGACGGTCTGCCGCTGCGGCCCGGCGAGGAGGCAGGCGTTGGCATGTTCGTCCAGGCTGCTGCCCGGTGGCGGTTGGTTGGTCATGCTCCGGAGCCGTGCCGGTTGCACTTCGCGAATCTCGACACGCTGGGCTACACGTTCGCCGGTGCCGCGGAGGTGCACGGCGACTTCGAGATCGAGTTGCCGGATCCTCCGGTGTTCGGGCCCTACGGCAGGTTGACGTCGGTTCGCTGCGCCGCCGGGAGGGTGTGGCTTACCCGGTGTCGGGTCGACGCAGGCCTGCCACGGCAACAGGTGCTCGTGTCAGCCGTGCACCGGACTCAGTTCATCACGATTGCCGACAGTGGAACGCGTATCGCGGTATCCACCGGGTGGTACCACGATCGCATGCCGGACCCGGTGGCGTTGTTGGCGGCCTTGCAGTGGCGTCGCGATCGCCTCGGCCTGGCCACCGAAGCACTCGGCGGTAGCCCGAGCCTCGGCGAGCCCGTCGTCGCTGGGCTGTTGCACGCCCTGGCTGATCGCCGCTCGGAACTGGCGAACGCGGCACGCCGCAACGAGGACAATGCCGCAAACCTGGCCGGCGAACGCGCGCGCTGTACGGCCCTCGACGCGCAAGTCGATCAGCTTCGTGCGCAAGTCGTTCAGTTGCGCGCAGAGTACGAATCGGCGCGGGCCGATTGCGATCGGGTGCGCGCGCAGTGTGACGCGCTGCTCGAGCAGGCGGCGCGCGATCGCGGCATGCGGGCCGCACACCTTGCGCTGCTGGATGCTGCCGCGAAACTGCAGCAGCGCGCGGCTGCACTCGGGACGGAGCTGCACGAGATCCGCAACGCGCTGGCGGCCGGCTTCGTCGCCCGTTCGGTGCAGGCGGTTCGGCGCGCCGTGCAGCGAGGCGCAGGCCCGTCGAACGTCCTGCACGCGGTCGTGCTGGTCGGCGCGGCACGCATCGATGCCAGGATCGCGCGTCACGCCGCGGCCTGGGCCGCTGGCGGCTGGCGTGTGACGGTGCTCGTGGTCCCTGGCGTCGCAAGCGCGGCCGCCCGGGGCGACATGCCCGGAGTGCAAGTCACTGACACCGATCCCGCGACGGTCAGGCCGCTGCGCGGCGAGCGGCGCCTGCTCGCC
>JBASWX010000140.1:0-2335 GCA_049276695.1 Planctomycetota bacterium | reverse complement strand
CCGCCAACACAGCGGCGAGCGCCCACGGCAGCCAGCCGGCGCGCCAGCGCAGGCACGCGAAGTCGGCGGCGAGCAGCAGCACCGGCAACACCGGCAGCGCGAACCGCGCGAACATGAAGTCGCCGCCGACCCACGCGACGAACGCCAGGTACGGCAGCACGAACGCCGCGATCGCGACGAACGGTCGCCGGCCGTACGCCGCGTTCACCCCGGCGAGCAGGTCGTCGCGGCGGATCAGGAACACCGCCAGCAGCGCGGCCGGAATCAGCAGCGCCCAGTAGCATGCGAAGAACCCGCCGAGGTACGCGAGCCCCTGGCCGGGTTGCGGGTCGCCGCCCGACTTGGCGTAGAACGTGTTCGGGACCCAGTAGCCGTAGTAGGCGTGCCGCCACAGCAGGTACGGAACGAACACGACGAGGAACGGCACCGCGTACGCAACCAGCAGCCGAAGCACCCGCCGTTGCCACGCGGCATGGGCGACGAACACACCGGCGGCAGCGACCGGGATCGCGCCGTCGGGCCGCGTCATCGCGGTGAGCACGCCGAGGAAGCCGAGCAGCCACACGTCTCGCACGCAGCGGATCGCGAGGCAACCGCGCCACATCGCGGTGACCAGCAGCACGAACAGCGCGGTCTCGAGGCCGGCCGGCGCCAGCGACGCGCCATGGTGGATCGCCGCGTAGCCACACGCCGCGATCGGCACCACCGCCCGCCTGGCGCTCGCACGCCACGCAACCGCGGCGAGCAGCAACACGGTGCCGGCATGGCACGACACGCCCCACACGATGCTCCACGTCTCCAGCGCGCGGTCGCTGCCGCACAACCAGCGACCGAGCGCCAGCCACATCGTCCAGCTGAAGTTCGTGTAGCCCTCGACCGGCGGTTCCTTCGGGTCGAGGTTGAACACCAGCCCGTGCCCGTCGACGAAGTGCTGCGCGTAGCGGAACGAGATGAACGCGTCGTCGCAGGTCCAGCGCAGCACCCACGCTTGCCAGCCCGCCGCCAGCACGGCCAACGCAGTGAGACTCCAGAAGATCGCGCGGCGCGGCATCGGGCTCCGATCGTTTCCCACACCGCCTTCCCGACCTCAACTCGTTTTTTGCATTGCAGAAACGAGTTTGCAACTCGTTTCTGCACACCCCGCCCCAGGGCCGTCAGCGCGGCACGATCGTCGTGAGCGCCGCGACCAGGGCCCTGGCGACGCGGCGTTCGCCGGCCTTGCCGGCGACCAGCCGCTGGTTGCACTCGATCTCGATGCCGACGTAGTGGTTCGGCGGCAGCACGCGCCGCAGGTGGCTGGTCAATCCATCGGTGTTGCCGAAGTACGGGAAGTTGCGCCGCGCGGACAGCCCGTGCGAGGCCAGCAGCGGCTTCATCGCGTCGCAGAACGTGACCTCCCACGACCGGTCGGGATCGTGCAGCAGGCCGATGTCGTTCTCACGTACCACGCCGTTCAGTTGCGGCGTGAACGAGTGCACGCTCAGGTGCAGCGCCACGCCGTTGGCCGCGGCCCGCGCGATGTCGGCTTCGGCGGCGCTCCGCCACGGCTACCAGTACTTGGCCAGCCGCCAGGTGCGGGCGCCAGCGTCGATCTGGTTGCCGGGCACGTCGCGGCGGTCGAGCCGCCGCGGGATCGCTCCCGCCCGATCCTGGCTGCGGTTCAGGTCGACGACCAGCCGCGACCACTGCCCGAGGTGCAGCGGCGCCCCCATCGCCTTCGCCAGCACCTTGGCGATCCCGGCGGCACCGGGATCCCACGCCCGATGCGATGCGAGCACCTCGGGGCCCAGCCCGAGGTCGCCGAGTTCCGCCGGGATCGCCGCCGCTGCGTGTTCGCAGGTGACGACGACCCCGATCGGAACGGGGGCGGGTCCGATCACAGCGGCAGGGCCGCCAGTGCAGTCGCCGCGAACGTCGCGGGCTCGACCTTGGTCCACACCTGCGCGACCTTGCCGTCGGCATCGATCAGCACCGCGATGCGCCGCGCGTAGCGCGCGTCCTTGTCGTCCGCAGCGCCGTAGGCGATCGCCAGCGCGCGGTCGGTGTCGCACAAGAGCGGGAACACGAAGCCGTGCTTCTGCTTCCACGCCGCGTTGTCGGCGGCATTGTCGAACGACGCGCCGAGCACGATCACGCCGCGGTCCATGAAGTCGGCGAAGTGGTCGCGCAGCCCGCAGCCCTCGGCCGTGCAGCCGGGCGTGTCGGCCTTCGGGTAGAACCAGACCAGCACGTGCTTGCCGCGGTAGTCGGCGAGCTTGCGGGTCGTGCCGGTCTCGTCGGTGATCGCGAACGCGGGCGCAGCGTCGCCGCGTTGCAGCTTCGCACCGGGCACCGT
>JBASWX010000139.1:0-19399 GCA_049276695.1 Planctomycetota bacterium | reverse complement strand
TGCCGTCGCCGTCGCTGCAGGCGAGCAGGCCGGCCGCGACACCGCCGGCGGCGAGTGCGATCGCAACGCGCGCCAGGTCGCCGGTGACCAGCGCCCCGATCAGGAAGCCGATGCCGATGCCGGCCGCGATCGTTGCCGCCGCCGCCAGCGTCCAGTGCCCGTCCGCGCGCAGCACCAGCGCCCCGACCATCGTCGACAGCGCGATCGACGAGCCGACCGACAGGTCGATGCCGCCGCTGACGATGATCCACAGTGCGCCGATCGCGGCGGTGCCGACGACCGCGGTCTGCAGCAGCATCAGCTCGGTGTTCGACCAGCTGGTGAACAGCGGGCCTGCCGTAGCGGCGAACAGCAGCCACGTGACGAGCAGTCCGAGGAACGGTCCGCCGCCGCGCAGCACGCGCTCCGCGGGCAACTTCATGCGGCGGCCAGGCTCACTGCAGGAGCTTCTTGATCGCCGGCTCGCCCATGTTCGCCGCGGTGACGAGCACGGCGCCGGTGTCGACGAACGGCGGCACCGGGACCTTCTTGATCGCGTCGGCGAGGTGGCGCACGGCGAGTTCGCCCATGCGCACCGGGTCCTGGACGACGAGCGCGTCGATCGCGCCGTCCTGCAGGCCCTGCACCAGCGGGGGCGAACTGTCGAAGCCGACGAACTTCACCTTGCCGGCGAGTCCGAGCTGGGTCAGCGCCTGCAGCATGCCGACGGTGACCGACTCGTTGGGACAGAACACGCCCTGGGCCGCGCGCAACGCGTCGGCGAGGTTGAGTGCCTGGGTCTTCGCTTCGCCGACGGTGGGGCCGGCGTCCCGGTTGTCGACGACCACCTCGAGTCCGCCCGCCTTCGCGGCGGCGAGGAAGCCGTCTTCGCGCGCTGCGGTCGACGCGCTGCCGGCCTGGTAGCGCAGCAGCACGACCTTGCCTTTGCCGCCGAGCAGCGACGCGAGGTGCTTGCCAGCCATCTCGCCGCCGGCGCGGTTGTCGGTCGCGACGAAGCTGGTGAAGTCGGTGCCTGCCTTGCCGTCGAGGTCGCTGTCGAAGATCACCACCGGGATGCCCTTCGCCGTCGCGGCTGCGACCGTCGGCACCAAGGCCCGGTGGTCGAGCGGGGCGAGGGCGATGCCCTGCACGCCTTCGCCGACGAACTGCTGCACCATCCGGATCTGCTCCGCGCGGTCGTTCTCCTGCAGCGGTCCCTTCCACACGAGGTCGAGCCCGGTCGCCGCAGCGCCGGCCGAAGCGCCGGCGTGCACCGCCTGCCAGAACACGTGCGTCGTGCCCTTCGGGATCACCGCGACGCGGGGCGCGCTGTTCGCCGGCGTGGGGGAGGAACTGCTGCCGCCGCACGCGGCGAGCAGCGACAACGCGGGCAGGAGGGTCCGCAGCATGGGCATCACGGGCAGGCGGCGCGATGGTAGGCGCCGGGTCGCCGCCGCGGAACGCTGTTGTCGTGGCCGGAAACGACGCGGGCGGTCGGGTTGTCCCGACCGCCCGCGCGCGACGAGCGTGAACCGCTGCGATCAGAACGGCGCGATGTTCGTCAGCACGCCGTTGCTGGTCACCAGCCCGAACGCGTTCTGGCCGTTCGGCAGGCTGCCCGGCTGGACCAGGCCGATCGACTGCGAGTAGACGATCGTGCCCGCCGGGATGCCCGCCGGGATCGCGAAGGTGACCGAGTTGCTCGGGCCGCCGACCATCGTCTGCACGTAGTCGAGCGTGCCGACGTAGGCGCGGCAGCCAGGAGCGCCGAGGATCGCGAGGTCCAGACCCGGGACCGGGATGCCGGAGACACTCAGGATGTTGGCGCCGATGTAGACCGGGACCGCCGGTGCGTACTGCGGCATGTTGGTCGTCGAGTAGGTGACGGTGGTGCCGGAGACCGCGGTCGACACCGGGGCCGGCGCCGCGGTCATCGCGATCGCGTTGACGTTCACCGCGTTGGTGACGAGTGGCAGCGCGGTCGCGAGGTTGAGGTTGCCGCCGTTGGCGGACGCGCCGATCGGGCCCCACCCGATCAGGTGGGCGCTGCCGTAGACGCTGCTCGGGTTGCCGTCGACGTTGACCCAGACGATCTTGACGATGCCCTGGCTCAGATTGAGCTGGAACTGCAGCGTACTCGGATTGGCGACCGTGGGGTTGGAGTAGCTCTCGACGCCGTCCCAGGTGATCAGCGCCACGGTGTCGCTGCCGACCGTGATCTCCTCGTACTTGATCTGGCCGCTGCCCGGCTCACTGGTGTTGTAGTCGTGCCACGAGAAGAAGCCGGTCGCGGGCGCGTTCAGGAAGCCGTTGACGTCGGGCACGTAGTTGATCGGCTGGATGCCGTTGTTCGACGCGTGCGACACCATGCCGTTGCCGTGGATGAACAGCGGCGAGACCGGACCTGATGGCGAGTAGAACGGGATCGACGGCGTCTGCGCGAATTCGCTGTCGTCGCTGATGGTCAGCGTGATGGCGCCCGCACCCGGTGGGATGTAGGTGCCGCCGCCCCACTGCACGACGTAGACGAGGCCGGCCGGCGTCAACGTCATCGACTGGCCGTTCAGCGTCGCCGGCGCGGTCGAGCTGTCGGTCAGGAACTGGTAGAACGAGTCGCTGAGGTCGTAGCAGCCGGCGCCGTAGGGCTGGTGGTAGGCGCCCACGCAGCTGCCGACCGTCTGCGCGTAACCGCCACCGGCCGGTAGGAAGGTCACCGTCTGGCCGCCGAGGTCGAACGTGCCGGCGACCATCAGTTCACGCATGTAGAGCGTCGCGCTGACGTTGCCGCCTGCCGACAGGTTGACGTCGGGCTGGGGCGCGATGCCGTTGCCCTCGGAGACGCCGGTCGAGCTGTCGGCCCCGGTCGTCTGCGCCAAAGCACCGTAGGTGAACACCACGTCGCCGTTGGCGAACAGCTGCATCTGCACGTTGAAGATCGGCGATGTGGTCGCCCATTCCCACGCGTTCGACCAGGTGACGACGAACTTGCCCGGGATCGTGTCATTGTAGTACACGCCCGCACCGTTGGCGGCGACGATCTCGAGGTCGGTCCACATCGGCGACACGCGCGCGGACGTGCCGGCGGCGCCGGCGAACGTCGCTTGGGTCGGATAGCCGCTGGCCGTGGTGCCGGTCGCGGTGCCGGTGGACAACCAGACCACGCCGTTGGTGGAGACGGTGGCGTGCGTGAAGGCGTTGGTGCCCATCGGGAACGTGATGTTCATCGGCACGGTGCCGAACACGACGTCGTCACCGAGGCCGAGCAGGGTGCCGTAGCTGGAGATGAAGCACTGGGCGCTGGCGAGGGTGGCGAGCGCGGGGACCGCGGCGAGCAGGGCAAGGGAACGGAACATTGGGTCTCCTGACTTGGGGTTGGGAGCGGCCACGCCGGGGGACGTTTCCGGCGCAGCGTTGCCTTGGACGGCCCGGTTCCGCCCGGGTGTTCCGTTCCGGTGCCTGGGCAGGCTGCCTTTCATCCGGGATTCCGTGCGTAGGCCTGCGCGACCCCTGCTCCCCGGTCACCGCCGCCTTGCAGTCCGCCGCAACCAGCCGAAGAATCGCCTCCCCCGTGCGGATCGACGCCCACCAACACTTCTGGCGGTACTCGGCCGCCGAGTATCCGTGGATCGACGACCGCATGCGCCGCATCGCCCGCGACTTCCTGCCGGGCGACCTCGCGCCATCGCTGGCGACGGGCTCGCTGGATGGCTGCATCGCGGTGCAAGCGCGCAGTTCGCTCGCCGAGACCACGTTCCTGCTCGACCTCGCGCGGCAGCACGCGTTCGTGAAGGGCGTCGTCGGCTGGGCCGATCTGCTGGCGGCCGATGCGGCGGCGACGGTTGCGCGTCTCGTGCGCGAACACGGCAGCAAGCTGTGTGGGCTGCGCCACATCGTGCAGGCCGAGCCGGACGACTTCCTGCGGCGCGCCGACTTCCAACGCGGCGTGCGCGCGCTGGCGCCGCACGGCCTCGTCTACGACGTGCTGATCTACCCGCGCCAGCTGCCGGCCGCACTCGCGTTCGCGCAGGCGCTGCCCGGCCAGCCGCTGGTGCTCGACCACCTCGCCAAACCGGACATCGCGAACGCGCAACGCGACGCCTGGGCGCAGCCGTTCCGCGCGCTCGCGCAGCTGGGCCACGTCGCCTGCAAGGTCAGCGGCATGGTCACCGAGGCGAAGTGGGGCGCTTGGCGGCGGGACGACTTCCGCTGCTACCTCGACACCGCCTTCGACTGCTTCGGCGAAGACCGGCTGCTGTTCGGCTCCGACTGGCCGGTGTGCCTCGTCGCCGCGCGCGACTACGAACAGGTGTTCGAGCTGGTCGGCGACTGGGCCGCGAAGCTGACGCCGGCGGCGCGCGCGAAGCTGTTCGGTGGCAACGCCGCGCGCATCTACCGCCTCGCATGAACGACACGTACTTCGTCACCGGCGCGCTCGGCTGCATCGGCGCCTGGGTGGTCAAGCAGTTGGTCGAACGCGGCGACCGGCCGGTCGTGTTCGACCTCGGCGGCGATCCGCGCCGCATCCGCGACGTGCTCGGCGAGGTCGGACTCGCGCGCGTGCAGTTCGTCCACGGCGACATCACCGACCTGGCGGCGACCAAGGCGGCGGTGGCCGCGTGCAAGCCGCGCGCGATCATCCATCTCGCCGGGTTGCAGGTGCCGTTCTGCCGCCAGGACCCGGCACTCGGTGCACGCGTCAACGTGCTCGGCACGATCCACGTGTTCGAGGCGGCGCTGGCGGCTGGCGTACCGCGCGTCGTCTACGCCAGCTCGGCGGCGGTGTTCGGGCCTGCCGAGGACGATGGTGCTGCAGTCGACGAAGCGGTCGCGACGGCGCCGACGACGCACTACGGTGTCTACAAGCTGGCGAACGAGGGCACGGCGCGCATCTACTGGAGCGAACGCCAGCAGATCAGCGTCGGGCTGCGCCCGCTGACCGTCTACGGCGTCGGCCGCGACCAGGGCATGACCGCAGCGCCCACGACGGCGATGAAGGCGGCGGTGCTGGGGCGGCCGTACACGATCGCGTTCTCGGGCCCGACCGACTTCCTGTTCGTCGGCGACACCGCCGCGGCGTTCGTCGCCTGCGCCGATGGCGGGCCGCCCGGGTCGCACGTCTACAACCTGCACGGCGACACCCACGACGTCGCCGACGTGGTGCGCGCGATCGAAGCCGAGTGCCCCGCCGCGCGCGGCAAGATCGCGGTGAAGGGCGGCCGCATTCCCATTCCGTCGCACCTCGACGACGGCGCGATCCGCCGGGTCCACCCGACGCTGCCGCGCACCAACCTGCGCGATGGGGTGCGCGCGACGATCGCGCGCTTCCGCGAACTGCACGCCGCGGGCGCGCTCGACACCCGCGACCTGCCGGTTGGATAGCTTGCCGGGTCAGGGCGGCGATGGGATGGGGGGCTCCTTGGTAACTCGTGCGTCACGGGGAGCCGCGGACGAGGTGCGACGAGATCGAGACCGGGAGCCGGCAGGCGGGGCAAACGGGGCAAACGGTCCGCCCGGTTGACGGTTCGCGAACCGGTCCCTATGGTCCCAGTCAGGGTCAGGGATCGAGTCGCGAAAGGAACTCTGCCAGCCCGCCCTCCAGCCACGCCATGCTCTCACCGACGCCCCTCCGGTTGCTCCCCCTGCTCACCCTGGCTGCGGTGTCGCTGCCCGCCCCGGCGCTGCGTGCCCAGGGTGAGACGTTCGACGGTTTGCTGCGCGAAGCGAAACAGAGGTGGGAGGCCAAGGACCTCGCCACGGCCCGCCAGCTTGCCGAGCGCGCGTCGAAGCTCGACGACGATCGCTGGGAAGGCCATCACCTGCTGGCGCAGATCCTGCTCGAAATGGGTGTGGCCGCTGAGGCGCGGCAAAGCGGAAAAGATGCGCGGGACCGGTTGAGGTCGCACATGACCAAGCTCGACACCTTCGACAGTCGTAGGCGGGAGCAGGCCGAGCGCCTGCGTGACGAAGCCAAGGCTGCGCTGGCGGAGAACGACACAGCGCGGGCGCGCGAGAAGGTCACTCAGGCACGGCACCTCGCTCCGGAGGTTGAAGGCCTCGCTGAGATCATCCAACAGCTTCCCCCGTCCGACCGGAAGCTGGTCATGGACGTTACGGACGCGGCTGCCAGCAAGGGCGGCACGCGCGGCTACGTGGCCAATCGGGGCCGTGTCGTCAACGACAAGGCTGAGTACGACAAGCGCCTGCAGGCGGCTCGCGCCAACAAGGACCGCCAGGAGCTCGCAGCTCTGATGAACGCGCTCGATCTCGGTACGAGGAGCCCGGGTCTCGATGCCACACGCAATTCGCTGGAGAGCGGCGACCTCGAGGGAGCAGCCGACAGCCTGAGGGCGGAACTCGACAGCATAGTCAGCAACGATCCCGACGTTCAAAGTCGGAACGCAGAGGAGGCGTTCGCGGCTGGCAAGTTGGATCTGGTGGTCGAGAACCTCCGTCCTCTTGCCAACAACCGCTTCTACGCGCCCGTGGTCCTTCGCCTCGCCAAGCAGGTCGCGCGCACTGCACCGGACCGGATGGCTCCGATCTTGCTGCGGATCCGTGACTTGAACGTCCCCGACAGCGCCGAGGCCGAGCAGCAACTCGAGGAGATCTACCGCAGTGACGCGAGGCGCGTCGAACCCAACCTGCCGCAGATCACCGCGGCGGCCCGCGCGGGGGACGGCCAGCGACTCTTCGACCTGCTGGCGAAGTACGAGCCGCCGATCGCCGACCCGGACTTCCGTGACGCGGGGAGACTGTTGCAAGAGGGGCGCTCGGTGGACGCCCTCAAGCAGTTGACCGCTGTGGTGGAGCGCCTCGAGCGGCTGGTCGGCCCTGGACCCGTGCCAGTCGTGCGGGCGGAGGCGGGCAAGCGCTGGACGACGAGCAACGGGACGCCGATGCGCTACGTCGCCGCCCAGCAGTGGACCGCCGGGGGGCGACCCGTTTCCGTCGAGAAGCACTTCTGGATCGCGGAGCGTCGCGTCACCCGCAAGGAGTACCTGGAACTGATGGGCAAGGAGCCCCTGTGGGACGTCGCCGCTGCGCAAACCGAGTCGTCGGACATGCCGGTGGACGACAACGTCACCTATCGGCGCGCCGTGACTTTCTGTGAGATCCTCACCAGCAGGGATCAGGCTGCTGGGCTGATTCCTCCGGGTTACCGCTATTCGCTGCCTACGGAGGCGGAGCACGAACTTGCGATGCGTGCAGTACCAGGCACGCCGGACACCGGCATGGATTGGTGCTTGACCGACGGCAAGGTGCTGCCCTACCGGACCGCCGCCGGGCAGCGCAGCTACTGGAAGAACCCGACCAACATCGCTCCGGGCGTCAGCTTCCGGTTGGCCCTCGCACCTCGGGGCGACTGACCCGTTCCGGCTGGCTCGGCATGCCTCGCTTCGTCCTGCAGATCCAGCAGCTTGGGCAACCGACGCGCCGAGTCGACCTCGTGGACCCGGTGGTGGTTGGGCGCGAATCGACGGCCGACGTGCAGGTCATGGGAGACGACTTGATCAGCCGTCGCCACCTCCGGTTGCGTGTCGTCAATGAACACGTCGACCTCGAGGTCCTCGGAACCACGAACGCGACGACGTTGAACGACGAGGAAGTCGGGCCCGGCCGGCGCATCGTGGTGCCGCACGGAGCCCGGATCCGGATCGGCCGAACCGTGCTGGTGATCGAGGCGGTTCACCTCGATACCACGCACAAGCAGGCTCGGCCGCGACTGCCAAAGGAGCGGCCGAGCACGGTGCACGTGCCCAACAGCGACATCGAGACGGCAGCCAGGAACAGCAACGCCTGGCTGCTGCTGAAGGGCACGTCCAACCGCCGTCGGCGCAGCAACCAGTTGCTCGCGGCGGAGGCCATCGTCGGCAGCGCGCCTGACAGCGGCGTCATACTCGTGCACGAGACGGTCGCCGAGCGGCACGCCAGCTTGCGTTTCGACGGCGTGCGGTGGTACGTCGCCGACCTCGGCGGCAAGGAGGGCACCCGGGTCGATGGCCAGCGTGTGGGACTCGCACCGGTGCCGCTGCGGCGGAACTGTCTCGTGCACTTCGGCAGCGTGCCGGCGGTGTTCGTCTGCCACGATCGGCAAACTGCGAGCGAGGACGTCCGCGATGAGCACCAGGCACTACGACAACTGGTCGCCCGTCGCCGACTGTCACCGGCAGAACTCGACCTGATCGCGAACCGCACGATGGGCGGCCACGGCAACTACCACGCCGCCGTGCTGATGCACGAGACCGAGGTCGAGCCGGAGGAGTGGGTTGAAGCCGTCCTGGCCGTGCGGCAGAAGCCCGGCATGCTGGGCCGCCTCGGCTATCGCCTGTCGAACTGGTTCGGCGGTTCCTGATCGGCGCGGCCGCCGCGCCTTCAGTCTTCGACTCGGCGCATCGCTCGCAGACCGACGTCGCTGCGCCGGGAACCGGCCTCGAACAGGAAGATGCTCGACGAGGTGCAGTCGTCCAGAGGCTGGGAGAAGCTGCCGCCGGCGTGCTGGGGCGGGTCGCCGGCGATCATCTCTGCGACGTTGCCGTGCATGGCATGCATGCCGAACCTGTTGCCGATCAGGCTGCCGGCCGGACGGTGCGCGCGCTCGCGATCCTTGCCGCCACCGTTGTCGTTGCACGCCTGGGCGAGTTGCTCCTCCGTGAAGGCGAACCTGGCCAGCGTCCCGGCCGTGCAGGCGTACACCCACTCCGCCTCGTTCGGCAGCTTCATGCCGTTGTCGTCGAGCAACGCCGTCGCCTGCGCAAGGTCGACGTTCTCGACGGGATTCGCGCAGGTGGTCACCTCGCTGCCCACCCACTTGCCGGCCGGGTGCGCGCTCGGGTAGCGGCCATCATGGCCGCGTCGCCACAGGCGCGCCCATTGACCCTGCGTCAGTTCGTGCCGGGCGATCAGGAAGGGCGGGACCTTGACGGATTCGCGGTTCGCGGATTCGTCGGCGGTGCCGCTCAGCTGGATCTCGCCGGCGGGTAGCAGGACGAACACGATGCCCGTCGCTCCGGCAACCGCGATGTTCCCGGTCGCCTTGTCGTGGTTCGGGATAACGATCTGGTCGATCGGGCATCGTCCGTCCCAGGCGCTACGCAAGTCGTAGAACTCCCACAGCCCGGTGTGCGGGTTCTTGTCGATCGGTACGAGCTCCGCCCGCACCGCGGAACCGAACTCGATCGACTGCCCGCGGTACCGGGGGTTGGCCCGCAGATCCTCGCGCACGTTCTCCCAAGGTCGCCAACCCGTGGGTCGACGCTCGTTTGCACGCGCGATCTGGCGCGCCCAATCGAGGTCCTGACGGACTTCCTCGACCCTGGTCTCGAGGTCAGGCAGGCGTGCGAGGAAGCGCCGCATCTCGCCGCACAGAAAAGCCGTCAGCTTGCCATCCGCGTCGTCGCCGAAGACCAACTGTTGGCGTTCGAGGTCGCGCATGCGAGCCCTCGCCGACCTCAGGGCGGACTCGACATCGGCGAGGCGCCTGGGAGCCAGCTCGATCCAGGTGGGCAGGGTCCGCACGGCGGCTTCGATGGCCTCGCGCGCCTGCTTGGCAAGTGCGTCGGCGCGCTGGGAATCGTTCCACTGATTCGCCTGCAGCCGCGCCCGATCGAGTTCGCGCAGCGCTGTGGTGTCGAGGCCGTTGGCGGCCAGGGCCCAGGCATGCCATGCAAGGAACCTCGGTTCGACCAACTTCGGATCCTTGTACTGCTTGGTGATTCCCAGCAGCTGTTTGCTGGCGGCGAACGCTGCGCCGGAGTCGGTCATCACTTCGCCGTCGAGAACGTATCGGCCCTCGAGCTGGGTTGCGAACGAGCGGACGGTCCGCACCAGGTTGATGGACCACGCCTGCATCTCCTGCTCGTCGCCTGGTCGCTCGAGATCCGGCGGCAGGTTCGGCTCGCGGAACGTGGCCTGGCCGCGTCGGACAGCATCGACGCGGCGTAACTCAGCCAACTCGGCTTCGAGCCGCGTGCAGACGCCGAGTTGCTGCACGATTGCTTCGGCGGTGCGTTGACGTGCACGCCGCCCATCCTCGGAGAGTTCGTCCTCGCGCTTGGCCCGTTGCTCCAGCTGCTGGACCTCCCTCTCGAAGTCAGCGCCCTTGCCCAGCACCTGCCCGGCCCGTGCCAGCCAGTCCTCGATCTTGCCTTCGCGCTCGGAGCGAGGAACGAACAGCCCGTCGGCATCGGCCATGACGCGGGTGAAGTCCACCACGCTCTTCGTCTGCTCGAACTTTTCGAGTGTCTGCTTCTGCTCCTGGACCTTCTCGGCGAGCTGCTTGGCGTTGTCGTCTGCCTTGCCCCGTTGCTCTTTCGCCTCGATCGTAGCCAACTCCGCCGCCTTCGTTTGCTTCACGGCGTCTGCCTGCGCCGCCTCCGCCACGCGCGTGGCTCGTACCGCATCCTCCTTCGCGACCCTCTCACTGCCGAACGCCGCGGCCGCCGTTTTCCACGACCAGATCGACACCACCAGGCCCACGACCAGGAACACCGCCGCCGAGGCCATGCTGAGCGCGAGCGGCTTGTTGCGTCGCACCCACAGCTTCATCTCGGCGAAAGCGCCGGTCTGGTAGGCCTGCACGACCCGCCCGTCGAGATACGCGCGCAGGTCGGCCGCCAGATCCTGGACCTTCTGGTAGCGGCTCACCTTGTTGCGCGCCATCGCGCGCTCGACGATCGCGACCAGCGCCGCCGGCACGTCCTTGGCGATCGACGTCAGCGGTTCGGGCGGCCCGGCGACCAGCTTCTCGAGCACCCGGTACCCGGCCAGCGGCACGCCGGGCGTCACGTACGGCGGCCGCCCGGCGAGCAGCGTGTACAACATCGCGCCGAGCGAGTAGATGTCGGCGCGCGCATCCAGCGGCTCGCTGCGCGCCTGCTCGGGCGCCATGTAGGTCGGGGTGCCGAGCTGCTGCCCGTCCATCGACACGATCGAACCGCCGGCGACGGTGTCGATGTCCTCCTTGCGCGCGGTGTGCAGCAGCGTGCGCGACGACACCGTCACTTCCTCGTCGCCGGTCTTGGCCTCCTCCTTGATGCGCAGGTCGTGGCGGTCCTCGTGCCCGAGCACCTTGGCGAGTCCCCAGTCCATCACGTAGACCTCGCCGAAGCGTCCGACCATCACGTTGGCCGGCTTCAGGTCGCGGTGCAGCACGTCCTTGTCGTGCGAGTACGCCATCGTGTCGCACACCTTGAGCATCGCCTCGAGCGCGCGCGCCCGGTCCCAACCCTCGGCGCCGGACGCGACCTTCTCGAACACGTCCTTCAGCGTCTGGCCCTTCACCAGGCGCATCGTGAAGTACACCTTGCCCGCGGCATCGATGCCCAGTTCGTGCACCGGCACCACGCCCGGGTGGTCGAGCTGACTCGTCACCTGGGCCTCCTCGAGGAAGCGCCCCAGCATCTGGTGCGCCATCTGCCTGGCGATCGGGTCGTCGGGCCGACCGAGGTCGAGCATCACCTTCATCGCCAGCTGGCGATTGAGGTACTCGTCGCGCACGCTCATCACCGCGCCCATGCCGCCGCGCCCGAGCTGCCCTTCGGTCTTGTAGCGCACCGAGTCCAGCGGGGGCGCGACCGCCAGCTTCTGCAGCAGTTCGAACGTCGCGGTGCCGTGCAGGCTGCTGCCCTCGTTCGGGTTCACGCCGAAGCTCTGACGCAACCGCTCCTCGGCGGACTGCAACAGGCTCAGCACCTGGCTCTCGACTTCGGTGTCGCCGCGCGCCTCCTTGGTGATGAACGTCGGCCGCGCGGCCGCTGGCAGGTGCAGCGCCTTCTCGAACAGGTTGCGGACGCGCGGATTGGACAGGGGCGAAGTTTGGGAGTACATGCGGACCCGGTGTGGCCACGGCGTCGACGATCGCCGACCTGCAGTATGCCGTCCTCGGCGATGCCGACAACGGCGCCGGTGCGGTTCCAGCTGCGCGCTGTCGAGGAACGAGGGACCGTCGCGCGAAGACGGGCGTCGCCAGGTCATCCTCCGGGTCGCCGCCGCAGCCGGCTCAGGTCGATCGCGTAGACGTTGTTGCCCAATTCGATGCCGTCGACGTCGGGGCCGAGCAGCGCGATGCGGTCCGGCACGTAGAGCGGAACGATGGCGATGCACTCGTCGAGCCGCCGCTGCACCCGCCCGTAGATCGCTGCGCGTTCGGGTCCCGGATCGAGCACGCCCGCCTCGTCGATGAGCGCCGACAGCGCCGGGTCGGCGAAGAACACCGACCGGCGCTGTGCGGTCGCCGCGCGGAAGCGGGAGTACAGCGTCGCCTGCGGGTCGTATGGCGCGCCCCAGGTCCGCGCGATGTAGAGATCGAAGTCGCCGGCAGCAACGCGGCGGCCGTGTCCGGTCGGCGTGACGCTGCACGGGTGCAGGTCGATGCCGTGCGGGCGCAGCTTCCGCGCCAGTTCGACCGCGAGCGCCATCTGCGCCGGGTCGGTCGACACGACCAGGATCTCCGCCGCGATCGGCGTCGGCGAAGCACCGTTCGCAGCGGCAGCGGAGGTGGGTGGGTCGACAGCGGCCGCGGCGTCGGGCCAGTCGGCGATCGCCGGCGCGAACAGCGCGGTGCACGGCTGCGCGAAGCCGTGCTCGACCGTGCGCACGAAGCCGTCGCGATCGACCGCATCGCGCACGACGCGCCGCCACGAGCGTGCGGCGAACGGCCCCCGTTCGTGGTTGAAGCACAGGATCTGCACCATTGCACCGGGGTGCTGCACCAGCCGCGCCTTGCCGCGGTCGACCAGTTCGCGGGCGAGGTCGCGCGGGATCGACGGCCGCCAGCTCTCGATCAGCGCGTCGACGTGACCGCGTTCGAGCGCCCAGGTCGAGATCGGATCGCGATCGGCGCCGGCGATCAGCGTGATCCACTCGAACGCGTCCAGCAGCGGCCGCTCACCGTCGAACTGCGGGTGTCGCTCGAAGCGCATGCGCCGCATCGGTTCGAACGCGGTGACGCGCCACGGACCGGTGCCGATCTGCGGGTAGCCGTGCGGCGGCACGATGGCACCGCCGACGATGCCCATCGGGTTCATCAGCGCCAGGTCGCACAGGATCGCCCACGGCTCGCGGAGCGAGATCGCCAGCGTGTGCGCGTCGAGGGCCTCGATCGCCTGGATGCGTTCGCAGGTGCCGACGAAGCGGTCGACGTCGCGCACCAGCCAGGACTCGAAGTAGCGCTTCGCGGCGGGTGCATCGCACGGACTGCCGTCGTGGAAGGTCGCACCGGGCCGCAGCTGGAACACGTAACGGCGGCCGTCGGTGGAGCGCTGCCAGGACCCGGCCAGGCCCGGGCGCACGGTTCCGGTGTGGTCGACGACGACCAGCGTCTCGTAGCTCAGCGACTTGGGCAGATGGTTGCTGTAGACCGGCGGCACGATCTGCTCTTCCTCCTCGCGGTTGCTGCGCAGCCACTGCACGACGCCGAGGCGGATCGGCGGCGCGGATGTGTTCGCGTTGGTCGCGGTCGCCGGTGTCGGCTGTTGCGCTGGCAACGCCACCGGCAGCGACAGCAGCACGAACGGCAGCAGGGCGGTGTGACTTCGCATCGCAGGTGCTCCGTTCACAGCACCGTCATCGCCAGCAGTGACGACGCCGCGAGGTTGGCTACGCCCTCGTCGTGCAGCGTCTGGGCGTAGAGCAGGGCGCCGCGCAGCGTCATCGTGCTCGGGATCGGGATCGGGAACGTCTGCTCGTCGGCGAACCAGAAGATGGTGCCGACCGCGCTCACGAGATCGACGTGCACCTGCGCCCCGAGCAGCGACAGCGGCGAGCTGTAGCGGTTGGTGCCGAACAGCAGCGCCGCCGGGCCGATCGACGCCGCGGTCGAGCGCACGGTCAGGCTGAAGCCGCTGCCGAGCAGCGGCAGGCCGCCGGGGTTCGGCGCCAGCACCCAGTCGTAGCTGGTGATGCCCGGCGTGCCGGTGGCGACCACTTCGGGATCCGGGTTGACGTCGATGCCGTTGATCGTCGCCAGGTTCGGACTGACCAGCAGCGTCTGCGTGCCGCCGGGCGTCATCCAGTACAGCGAACGCGGCGGCGTGCCGGTCTCGCGCGTCGCGACGACGTAGTTGCCGGTCACGGTCTCGACGGCGAGGCAGTTGAGCGGCCCCGCCGTGGTCGGGATCGCGGTCAGCAGCGCGCTGGCCGGATCGTAGCGGTAGACGTTCGCGGCGGCGCCGGGCACCAGCAGCGGCATCACCAACGAGCCGTCGTTGTCGAACGCCAGGCTCGCCGGCCCGCCCGGCAGCGTCGCCAGCTGCGATGCGGTGCCACCGGCGAGAGGCACGGACCACAGACCGCCGCTGGCGTTGGTGATCCAGTTGCAGAAGAAGATCGTGAGGCCGTCGCTCGGGACGGCGAGGCCGTTCAGCACGCCGGGCACCTGCGCGAGGTTGGTGATCGCGACCGGCGTGACGCCGCCACCGACCGTGTCGACGATGCCGATGCCCTGCCACTGGTAGTTGGTGGTCAACGCCTGCGCCAGCACGCTGGTCGCCGACAACCCCGACGCCGCGACCGCGATGCGGCCGTCGGGCAGCAGGCCTGCCTGACAGATCTCGCCGAACGCGATGCCGGTGCCGACCGAGAACGACTGCGCCCAGACGACCTGGTCGCCGAGCAGGTGCAGCACGTGCAGGTCGACGCTGGTGCCGTTCGGTGCGCGTTCGCCGGCGATCAGCGCACCGTCGCTGCGGCGGTAGAGCACCGACGCACAACCGCGCGCGCCGGCGGGGCTGTAGGCGAGCGACGGCGGCAGGTTGCCGACCACCCCGACGGGGACCAGCGGATCGCGCGGGTGCGAGTAGTAGATGCCGTTCTGGCCGGCGGTGCCCTGCTGCGAACCCCAGACGAAGTGGCCGTCGGGGATCTGGGCCAGAGTCAGCGAAGCAGTGAGCGCGACCGCGAACGGTGCCCTGCGAAGTCGGTAGGTGGTCATGGGTCGGTGGACGGAGGAGAAGGCGGAGGAGTTGCCGCGCGCGGCGCGACGGGCGTCGCAGGCGCAAGCACCGTGCCCGACGCCGTTCGGGCGGGCGCCGTTCGCGGCGTTGCTACGTGGCGCTCACGCCGTGTCGTACGGATGCGTCGCCGCACGCGCGGCGGCCCGGGTTGTGGCGGAGTCGCGCGCGCAGCGATCGCATGGCGCGTGATCCCGGCGCGGCGGCGCGGGATCGGGCTGCGACACCGCGTCACGGTTCCGGAACGCGATCGCCGACCGGGCCATGGTGCGTACCACGGCGGGCACGGCCCTTGCGCAAACGCGGCGCGGCGCGCGTGTCGCGCCCTGACCTGCACCATGGAACCGTTCCGTCCCAGCGCGCGCGCCGCATTCCTGCTGCTGACCGGTCTCGTCCTCGCCCAGGCGCCGACCACCGTCGCGACGCCGCTGCCGGCCGGGCCCGGCTGGCGAGCCGAGCGCATCCACCACGCCGACGGCGGTGTCTGGTACGCGCACGTCGACAAGGTCGTCGACGCCTACGGCGCCAACGAGGTGATCGCCGGCGACGACAAGGGGCGGCTGCTGCTGCTGACGGTCTACAGCGGCCAGTGGACTGCGCACTCGGTCGTGTGCGACGGCCTGTGGCTGTCGCCGACACGCAGCGCCGACGTCGATCCGCGCGTGCCCGGCCGCGAACTGTACGCCGGCGGGCGCGCCGGCAGCCTGCACCGCGTGGCGCTGCGGCCGCAGCCGTTCGGGCAGTTCCAGCTCGACAGCGTCGAGATCGGCCACGCCGCGGGGGAGGAGTTCCACGCCGTGGTGGCAGCCGACCTCGTGCCCGGCGGCAGCGCCGAGCTGCTGGCGTTTGGGCTCACCGGTGCGGTCTACCAGCTGGTCGCCGGGCCGGCTGGCGATGCGTTCACGATGCGGCGCGTCGCGACGTTGCCGGGCCGCGTGCGCGAAGTCGTGGTCGAAGCGGACGCTGGCGGTGGGCCGGCGTGGCTGTACGGCGTCGCGCGTTCCGGCGACTGGCTGCGGCTGCGCCTGTGCGGCGGCGAACTGCAGCACGAGGTCCTGCTGCACGAGGACTGCGGCCTTGGTCGCATCGCGCGGGCCAGGGACCGTGCGGGCGTCTTCTACCTGACCCGCGACGACGGCGTGGTCGTGCGCGCCCGGCTCGGCAGCGATGGCGTGGTCGAGCGGCAGCCGATCTTCGCCGGCGGCACCGGGCTGCGCGGCGTCGCTGCCGGCCGCTTCTTCGCCGAGGACCGCGAAGCGGTCGCCGTCTACGGCTACGACCGGACCGTGTACCTGATCGCGCGGGCCGGCGACGCGAGCTGGGAGGTGGCGACCGTGTTCACGTCGGCGCAGCGCGGCCACTGGCTCGCCGCCGGCGAACTCGATGGCCGCAACGGCACCGACGAACTGGTCGCCGCCGGCTTCGACGGCGACGTCGTGCTGCTGTCGCGCCCGCCCGGCTACGCACTGCCCGGGGTGGCGGTGCCGGCGAAGCAACGGGGCGAGTCGGTAGAGTGAACGCCGTGAACCCTGCCGACCTCGCACGCGAGATGATGGCCCTGCACGACGAACTGGCGCGCGGCTTCTTCACGCACCAGGTGGCCCTGCTCGATCGCGACCACGCGCGGGCTCTCGCCGCACTGACGACCTACCGCGACCATCTGCTGGCCCACGCCGCCGACGAGGAGGCGCTGATCCTGCCGCGCTACCGCGAACTCGGCGGCGACGCGACCGACGCGCCGGTGCGGCTGTTCCTCGGCGAACACGACAAGCTGCGCGCGTTCCTCGCCGACTTCGTCGCGCGCGTCGCCGCGCTGTGCGAGCGACCCGACGACGGCGCCCTGCTCGAGCTGCTCGACCGCGAGGCGACCTACAAGAACCTGATGCTGCACCACGATCTGCGCGAACGGAACGCGCTGTATCCGTTCCTGGCGGCGCGGCTGTCGCCAGCCGAGCAACGGGCGGTGCTGGCGGCGCGGGCGTTCGCGGGCGGCTTCGGCTGACCGGGCACGAGGGCGGCAGTCCCCGCGGGTGCGATCTGGCAAGCTATGCGCATGCGAGATCCCGCGATCGCGTCGGTTCCTGGACCCGACGGCGTTGCCCGCAGGTACCACGTGTCGCTGGCGTGGCGCCTGGTGCTGGCCGTGCTGCTGCTCGCCGCGTTGCTCGGGGCCGTGCTGTTCGCGTGGTTGCAGCCGCGCGCGGCGCAGGCGTTCGAACGGCTCGGCGCCGACTTCCTGCGCGAGGGTGGCTCGGCTATGCACGAACTCGCCTACGAACAGTCGGCGCACGCCAGCGACCTGCTCGTCGATCTGCTGCGCTCGGCGGTGATCGACCGCGACCGGGCGCTGGCGGAACTGCGGCTGCAGGACCATGGCGGCGATGCGGCGGCGATCCGCGCCGCGATCGCGGCGGACGACGCGCGCCGCAGCGCCCACGAACAGCAGAACGTCGTCGCGCTGGCGGCGGCTGGCCAGAAGCGCGCCGAGGCGGCGATCGACAAGCGACTGCAGGCGTTGGCGGTCGCCCAGACCGTGCGCACCGACGAAGTCCTGGCCCAGGTGCGCGACGGCCACCTGGCGCTGATCGGGCTGACGCTCGCCACCGTGCTCGGTCTGCTGGGCCTCGGCCTGCACCAGAGCGTGATCGTACCGGTGCGGCGGTTGCGCGCGGCGGCGCGGCGCATCGCGGCTGGCGACCTCGACCCCGGCCGGTTGCCGGTCGCCAGCGACGAGATCGGTGATCTCGCGCGCGACTTCGCGGCGATGCGGGAGCAGCTGCGGTGTGCGCGGGCCGAGCAGCAGCGGCTGTCGGCGGGCCTGGCGGCGCAGGTCGCCGAGAAGACCGCGCACCTCGAGCAGGCGCTGGCCGAGCTGCGCAGTTCGCACCAGCAACTGGCGCAGGCGGAACGGCTGGCGGCGCTCGGCACGCTCGCCGGCGGCGTCGCCCACGAGTTCCACAACGTGATCGGCGGCATCCGCGGCTGCGCCGCCGAACTGGCGGCCGACGAACGGGAACCGGCGCGCGCCGAGACGCTGGCGGTGATCACCCGCGCGGCCGATCGCGGCGCCGGCATCGTGCAGCAATTGCAGCGCTTCGCGCGGCGTTCGCTCGAACGCACCGCGGCGGTCGATCCGGGTGCGGTCGCCGAGGACGCGCTGCGGTTGTGCGAACCGGCGGCGCGCCGGCAAGGGGTCGCGGTGCGTCGCGCGTTCGCGCCCGGTCTGTCGGTGTGGGGCGATGCCGATGGTCTCTACCAGGTCGTCGTCAACCTGGTGCTCAACGCGCTGCAGGCGATGCCGAAGGGCGGCACGTTGCAGCTCGCCACCGCCGCCGACGGCGATGGCGTGCGGATCACCGTTGCCGACACCGGGACCGGCATCGCGCCCGAGCACCTGCCGCACGTGTTCGAACCGTTCTTCACCACCAGGCAGGCGCCGGACGCCGCGGGTCGCACCGGGTCGGGGCTCGGCCTGTCGGTGTCGTGGGGCATCGTGCAGGCGCACGGCGGGCGCATCGCGGTCGCGTCGACGCCGGGGGCCGGCACCACGTTCACGGTCTGGTTGCCGGCGCGGGCGCCGGCGAACGGCTGATCGCGCGGCTCCGTCTTGCCGGGCAGGGCGGCGAGCGCGCACGATGTTTGCATGGCCGCCGGCATGGATCCGACCCCGCTGCGCGTGCTCGTCGCCGACGACGAGGAGAGCATGCGCCACTTCCTGGACCGCGGCCTGCGCCGGCTCGGCTACGACGTCGTCGCGGTCGCCGATGGCGAGACAGCGGTCGCGCGCTGGCAGGTCGGGCCGTTCGACCTGGCGGTGGTCGACCTGCGCATGCCCGGGCTCGACGGGCTGCAGACGCTGGCCCGCCTGCGCACGGTGGCGCCCGACGCCGTCGTCGTGCTGATGACCGCGCACGGCACGATCGACGCCGCGGTCGAGGCGATGCACGCCGGGGCTGCCGACTTCGTGACCAAGCCGTTCACGCTCGAGGAACTGCAGTTGCGGCTGCAGCGCGCGCTGCTGCTGTCGAGCGCGACGCGGGAGAACCGGCACTGGCGCGGGTTGCTCGGCGCACCCGACGCCGGGGTCGGGCTCGTGACCCACAGTCCGGCGATGGCCGAAGTCCGCCGGCAGATCGACCTGCTCGGCGCGAGCGACGCGACCGTGCTGCTGACCGGCGAGTCGGGCACCGGCAAGGGCCTGGTCGCCAAGGCGCTGCACCTGCGTTCCGCCCGCGCCGCGCTGCCGTTCATCGCGATGAACTGCGCCGCGGTGCCCGATGCGCTGGTCGAGAGCGAACTGTTCGGCCACGAGCCCGGCGCCTTCACCGGCGCGCGCGCCAGGAAGGCGGGGCTGCTGCAGCGCGCGCACGGCGGCACGGTGTTCCTCGACGAGATCGCCGACATGCGGCTGCCGGCGCAGGCGAAGATCGAACGTTTCCTGCAGGACCGCGAGTTCCTGCCGCTCGGCGCCA
>JBASWX010000138.1:0-12333 GCA_049276695.1 Planctomycetota bacterium | reverse complement strand
TGCCGCGGGCGCGGCTCAACGGCGCACGGCTGCGTGGCGACGCCCTCGGTCGCCTGCGACTCGAACACTTCGCGCGCGACCAGGATCGGTGCCCCGGTCTGCACGGCCAGCGCGATCGCGTCGGAGGGTCGGCAGTCGACGGTCTTCTCGTTGCCGTCGACGGCTGCGGTGGCGTCGCGCGGCAGCAGCACCAGCGTCGCGTAGAAGGTCGCCTCGCGCAGTTCGCTGATGATCACGCGGTGCAGCCGGAAGCCGAGCGTCGTCAGGATGCGGCCGACCAGGTCGTGGGTCAGCGGGCGCGGCGGCTGCACGCCGCACAGCTTGCGGTTGATCTCCTCGACTTCGTTGAAGCCGATCACGATCGGGAAGCCGCGCTTGCCCTGCCGTTCGCGCAGGTGGATGAACTGCTGATCCCCCTTCTGGTGGATCACCACGCGGGCGAGTTCGACTTCGACGAGGTCCATGCGGCGGCCCGGTCGTCATAGCAGGCGGAGCGCGGCGGTGCGAGGGCGGGATGATGGGCGGACGCGCCGGCGCCGGAGCGCGGGCCTCGGGCGGACCATTGGTTGCGCCGTCCCGCCGGGGCCGCGACGATGCCAGCCCGATCATGCAGCCGTACACGACGAGCGAACTCGAGGCGAAGCTGGCCGACACCGAGTCGGACCTCGTCGACGAGCGCTGCCGCCATCGGGCCGCGAGCTTCGACGCACAAGGCGTGGCGGGCGCCGCCCTGGCCGATCTCGATCGGACCCTGTTCGAACGGACCTACCTGCTGGCGGCGTTCGCCCCGGAGGTGCTTGCAGCCAACGAGCGCACGTTCGAGCAGCGGCTGGCCGCGACCAAGATGATCGTGTCCGTCGATGTTCCGGTGCCGACGGTGGCTGGCCTGCTGACCCTCGGCGCCCGACCGCGCGACTTCGTGCCGGGGGCCTACGTGCAGTTCCTGCGCCTCCAGGGCACGCAGTTGTCGGACCCGATCCTCGACGAAACGCTGTTGGATGGACCGATCGTCGAGGTGATGCGCGGGCTCGACGGCAAGCTCGCGTCGCACAACCGCACCGCAGTCGATCTCACCAGCGGGGCACTGGAGCAGTGCACGTCCGACTATCCGCTGACGGCGCTGCAGCAGCTCGTGCGCAACGCGGTGATGCATCGAACCTACGAACGCACGAACGCGCCCGTGCGGGTGGTCTGGTTCGACGACCGCATCGAGATCGGCAATCCGGGCGGCCCGTTCGGGGTGGTCACCGCGGCGACGTTCGGTGCGCCGGGCTTGGTCGACTACCGCAATCCGGTGCTCGCCGAGGTGCTGAAGGTGCTGGGCTACGTGCGGGGCGCCGGAGTAGGCATCGCCATGGCGTGCGTCGCGCTGGCGAAGAACGGGAATCCTCCGCCCGAGTTCGTCGTGCAGCCTGACTCGGTGCAGTGTGTAATGCGGCGGCGGTAGCGGCACCCGAGCTCGACGCTGAACAGTCGTGCTCGAACCGGGTCCCGTGCGCGGAGTCAGCGCGGGTCCGGACAGGAACTACGGCTCGATGAGCAGCGACTTCTCGATTCCCAAATCGCGCAGGATCTGTTCGAGATCGGATCGGAGCATCACATCGATCTCGGCAGTCAGGTCGACGCTGAAGCGGACGGAGATCTGCAGATTGACGCCGGTGCGCAGCTTGGGCAGCAGCTTGGTGCCCACGCGATTCCAGACCTCCGGCGTGAGACTCCCGCCGAGGGCCAGAGTGCGCGGTTGCTTCTGAGGCTCGAGCGTAGGCTGTGGTTGCGGGAAGCCGCCACGAGGGTCAGCTGGAGTGGGCGGCGACGGTGCCAACGGACTAGGGGGAACGGGCGCCGCCTTGATCTGCCGTGCCCTGGCCTTCCGCAGCAGGAAGACGTTGGCCTCGAAGGTCACGTCATCCGCGGACACGGGCTCCGCAAACCACACGCGTTCGAAGCTGCCGTCGACTTGCTGACCGGACGCGAGCCCAAGCTCGCCGCGTTCGACCATCTCCGGGATCTTGGCCTTCAACACCCGGTCCGGGTCCACCAGCCGGGTCAGCGACCCGTCCAGGAACGCCTTGCGCAGACTCTGCAGCGACCAAGCCTCGGCAGCCGGCCCGCTCTTCGGCCATCGCCGCTCGAGCCAACTGGCACTCGTGCCCTCTTCGAGCAGTCCCTCGGACTTTAGCTGCGCGAGCACTCGTCCGCAGAGTGTTTCCGATCCGCTGGCGTGGCCGGCGCCGATGTCCAGCGCCTTGATCCCGTCTGGCTGGTCGCGGTCGGCGACCACGACGTAGCGGTAGCTGGCCCAGACCTCTTCGCGGGCGGCATCCTCCGCAGCCTTCACTTCGAATCGGACCTGGTCCTTCTCACCCTTCTCGAACTCGGCGCCGAGCACGCCCTGCTGGACGTCGCGTTCGACCTGTCGCCACGCCATCAGTTGCTCGACGCGATCGCGCAGGTTGCGGCCCTCGCTTCGCACGCACCACACGAGGGCGCCGGGACGCAAGCGATTCTCCTTGCCTCGCTGTCGGGTCCATTCGGCGATGCGCGCCCTGGTCCCGCCATTGCCGGTCCATTCCCACTCGGGATCGGCGATGACGAGGGAGAGTCGCGAGGCGTCGACCATCGCCGTCGAGTCGGCGGGGAAGGGTTCGATCGCGATCGTGCTGCCTTGCCGAAACTCCTTCTCGACGATCTTGCGGATCTCTGGCCGCACGTCGGTTTCGTAGTCCTGGGCCGATCGACGATCCGCAGCGACGCGATTCAGCTTGGGCTTGAAGCCGATGCGGAATCCATCGCCGCCGACCTTGCGCAGGTAGAAGGCGCGCGATTCGAGCGCCGCGGCAGCGCTGTCGATGGAAGTCGTGTCGATTCCGGGTTCGCCCAGCGCGAAGCGAAGTTCGGGCAGGTGAGCAGCCTTGTCGCTCTGGCCGCCCGAGCACTCGAAGAGGATCGCGACCCCGACCTTGCGATGGATGCTCCGTAGCTTGCCCTTGGCATCCGCGTCGAGGGCCTTGGCGTGCGCATGGTCGGCGACGAGATCGGCCTCGATCGCCGTGTTGAGCCGGCTCTCACCGAGCTGGCCGAGAACGATCGACCGGAACCCGGACACTTCGAGCGGGGCCGAGCCAAGGCTCAACAGCGGTGACCGGCGTTGGTCGACGTGGTCCTCGCGGTAGGCGTGGCAGACCCACTGGGCCAACATGGCCAGGGTGCCCCGGGTTTGCTGGTACTGCGGCAGCGATTGCCACTTCCGCTGGAACACCGAGATGGTCGCCGGATGGAACGGGTAGCAGCGTTCGAACCGTTCGCGCAGGAACTCCTGGGCCTTCTTGTCGGTGAACCCGGTGTCCACTGCCGTCCATTCGGGCGGCAGCTGCGCGCGGCGCTCGAAGCACCAGTCCGCGTACTCCCTGGCGACGTCCCGGCGCGCCTTCGCATCGCCGAGATCGTCGAACAAGCGCCGGCGCAGCACTTCGCTCACCTCGCCTTCGTCGTTGACGATCAGGTCCTTGGCGACGCGTCGCACGACCTTGGCGATCTTGTCCTGCCACTGCTGATCCGACTCCGTCATCTCGACCTGGCTGCGCGGCAGGCTGATCACCGCCGCACTGTGCTGCGTCGCGGTCATCGCCACGGTCAGGTTCTGCAGGAACGCGTGGAACGGCTCCGCGAACTTGCGGTGTCGGTTGAGGAAGTTGAGCACCTCGTCGAACAGCACCAGCACGCGACCGCCTGCCGCGGCGAACAATCTGCCGAGAGCATCAGTGCCCGGAGGCGCCGTCTTCGCCGACTCTCCAAGCGCGGCGACGCCTGGGGCACCGGCAAGCTGCCACGCGAGATCGATCCATGGCGTGTCGCGCCCCGGCTGGGGATCCCAGGCATTGCCGACGAACACACCGACCTTGGCCTGCGGCACCTCCTTCAAGCCGGCACTGTCGAGCAGTTCGCGGAGGCCCGGCAACGCGTTTGCCTTCTTGCCCTCGTTGGCGAGGTGGAACAGCGTCGTGAGGGTGTGGGTCTTGCCGCCGCCGAACTGGGTGATGAGGGTCAGCACCGGCGAGGTGCCAGCCGTCTCGCCGGCGAGGCGCTTCAGCACGAGGCCGGTGTGCTCGCGCAGGGCGCGCGTGAACACGGTGCGCGCGAAGAACTGGTCGGGCTTCTGGTAGTCGTCGGGAGCCTTGCCAGCGGCGACCTGTTCGAGGTGGATCGCGAACTCGTCCGGGTTGAACGAGCGACCCTTGCTGACTTCCTTGCGCGGGGTGACGACCTTGTACCAGGGCTCCATGGATTCCCCTGAGGACCGGGAGGCGGCGGAGAGTCGGCGGCGGCTGACCGCCGAAGGAGCGTAGGCTACGGCCGCGATGCGTTGGTTGCGAGGTCAGCTACGCCCTTGCCTGCCGGACGATGGGTGGCGTCGTGGCAGGAAGGTTCAGGGCAACCAGACCGCCCTGACTGCGAAGGCGGTCGAGCATGGACCAGAGCGCCAGCGGAAACATGCACGGCTCCCGCAAGAGTCGCTGCTCGAGGTTGCGCCATTCGCTTGCAGCCTTCTGCGCATCCGTCGCGGCGATGGTCTCGATTGTCCTCCACTGCGGTAGCACGGTACTCAGGTAGAGCTGATCGACGAAGTCGGCGATCGCGTCCAGTGCGAGCAGTTCCACCGTTCGCCGAGCACGCTCGGACCGGGTGTTGAGCCGCCACTTCCACGCAATCATGGGAAGCTCGGGGTCGTCGACGGTCCACCAGCAGAGCTGATGTGGATCGTCGTGCCGCGGGTCGAGCAACATCGGGTGTTCCCGAGGCAGATCGAACACATCGTCATTCAGCGTGCCGCCCGTTGGACGCGTCGGCAGTGGCAGTGGCTGCGAACCAGGCTCCAGCGGAAAGTGATTCCCCTTGCGCGCGTTGCACGACTCGCAGGCGAGGACCAGGTTCTCCCAAGTCCAGGTCAGCCACCAGTAGCGGTCTTGATCGACGACCGCATCGCGATGGGCCTCGCGCTTGGGGCGGAAATGCTCCACTGGGTTGCCGTCGAGACCGATCGGGCGTTCGCAGTACGCGCAGCGCTTGTGTTGCCGGAGGAACAATGGCTCGGCCACAGCCTCCCGATATCCGTCGAGGCTGGCGCGCAGGGTGTCGCTGACCCCGTGCTTGCCGAACAACTCGATCGCCTTTGCCAGCCGTCGCGATCGGGCACGGGTCAAGGCAACGGGCTCTTCTCCGAGTTCCAGCCGGATCATCCGCTCCGTCGCTCCACCGGCTTGTCGAGACTGCGGATGCCAGCGGCCTCCAAGTCCTGCTTCAACCTGCGCATCTCCTGATCGAGCTTGTCGCTCCGCGTCGGGTCCGCCGCGAGCCAGCGATACTGCTTGAGCTTCTCGCCCAGTGGGTTGAGTGTCAGGTGCAACAACCCAAACCAGTCGCGGAAGATCTCGGTTCCAGTGAGGCGCCGCGGATCGGGCTCACCGCGAAGGTCGGGAACGGCGCCGTTGGCGTAGGGACGGAGCTGGCCGGTCTCAGGATCGTGGACCATTCGCACGATGTCACCTGTGGTCTGGTCGTGGCCAAGTCGCACAATCTCCTCCGGCCGGACGCTCGCCAACAGCACTGGCGAGTGCGTTGTGACGACGAACTGCACGTTCGGGAACGTCTGTCGTAAGGCGTCCACGAGCCCTTGCTGCCACGACGGATGGAGGTAGAGATCGATCTCGTCGATCAAGACGAGGCCGCGTACCTCATCGAGCGACCTGATCTCGGGGTTGTCGAGCAGCGCGTGACCGATGAGATCGGCAATCCAGGCGATCGTCGACTGATAGCCATGGGACAGCGCGATGGCGGGCACCTTCTGACGGAATCGACCGATCGCCTGCTCGAAGCGATCCCGCTCCATCAAGTCACCTGCAGTCCGCACGCCACCGCGGCCACGGAGTTCGACATCCTTGACGCTTGGCACCAGGGAAGCGTGTGCTTTGAGCGCGGTCTTCAGCAGCTTGACGAAGCCGTGTCGCTGATCCGAGTCGAAGTAGTTGGCGAACCCCAGTGCGGTCAGGCCGACCCCGGGGCGGAACAGGGTCTCGAGGCGCTCGAGCGACGGCTGGTTGAGCGGCGGCTTCTCGCCGACGGGTTCGGGCAGCGCACGCGCAACTCCGTAGGCGGCGACGAACCAGCCACGTTGATTCTCGGAGCGGGCGCGGACCAGGGGATCGTCCGCCAGGGCGTTGCCACCGGGCTTGTTGGGGCCGGTCCACGCCACTCCGCCGAGATCGCTCTCTCCGAGGTTCATGGTGACCTGCGACAGGAGGTTCGTCGGCTCCGCGAAGAGCGAGAGTGCCTGGTCGGTTGAGGCGATTCGGAACTCAGCCTCGACTTCGAGGCCGCGGTCGGTCGCGCGTCGGTCCCGCAGCAGCGCTGCCAGTTTTCCTACGAGCCGATTGACCTGCCGCGATCCGGCGGCGCACAAGGCGATGGCCTGTAGGATGCTGGTCTTGGCAGTGCCGTTCTCACCGATCACCACGGTCCACTTGCGCGGCTTCTTCTTGTCGTCGAGGAAGCTGAGCCGCAGGTCGCGGATCAGTCTCAGGTGACGAATGCGTAGTTCGTGGAGGTACACGGGACGGCCTCGAGAGGTGGAGAGTCTAGGCGATGCTGCGTCGCAGAGTCACGGCGGAGCATGGTGGCGAATCGACTTGAGCAACGGCTTTCGGGTCGCTGGGGTGGGCCGAGGCCATCGAGTTGGCCAGACGAGCATCAGGTCAACGACGAGAGTCCTGCGAGGTCGATGCAGGATCGGTGGATGCACCTGCCGTCGTCATGGTGGGCGATCTCGAGCTCGTGGTGCTCGCCGATTGCCCAGGTCGTCGTGAAGTCGCCCGCGGACCACTCGAACACGATGCCGGCCTCTCCGTTCGGCATCACACGCGTCGGCGCAGGCCTGCCGGCCACGCGGCCCTGCTCGGCGACGGCAGTCGCCAGTCGGATGGTCGTCGTGCCAGGTGGAACAAGATCGTCGTCGGCGATGAGCGACGGATCCGTCTCCCATTCCCTGAACTTGTCGAGTACGCGGTCCCATTCGCCTATGGCGACGAAGCCGTCATCCCACACGTTCAAACGGGCGATCGCCCGACGCGGCGTCGAGCCCGTGGCAAGCCAGGTTTGAACAGCCGGCATCGCTTCAAGCGGGGAACTGGGGGCACGAGCGGTTCTTGGCATCGGTAGCTGCGGGTCGTGGTCGGAAAGATGTCCAGGCACGCACTACTCGCGAAAGAGGCGGTGGAAGAGGGCGGCTGCTGGTTCCTTCAGCCGCCCAAGGTTGGCGTAGGCGGTCGGCTGGTAGTCGCGGTCGCGGGCGTAGAGCCGGTAGCGGAATCCGTCGGTGACGACGATGTCCGCGGCCAGGCCGAGGTCCGTCACGTAGTCGCGAGCCTGATCGAGTGCGTCCTCGATCGGCCTGCCGCGCGGCTTCGCCTCGACAACGAAGCGACACGTGGATGCGCCGCGAGGGAGGCCGTCGAACACCGCCACGTCGACTCTCTGCCACTCGACGCCGAGGTGCTCCGTGCGCCACCCCATGGCCTGGAAGAACGGAATGACCAGGTGCGCCACGATCTCGTGCTCGCTCGGCGGAAGGCCGAACGCGTTCGGGTCACCCCAGATGGGCAGGAGGTCGTGCACCAGTGCGAGGTGGTGCTGCAGGCAGGCTGGTGGCGATCGCAGGTCAGGTTCGTCCGGCGGGAGTGGCGGCAAGGGTGCGCGTTGCCACGCGTCGAGCGGGGCATCGAGGATCTGGGCCGCGTAGTCCCTCACCACAGGGTTCTGGACCTGACCGAACCGAGCGGGGTTCGCACCGAAGACCGGTTCGTCGAAGTCGTGCGGCGTCGGGAGCGGAAACCAGCGCACTCGGCGGACGTGCTGGAGATCCCACCCGAGCACGTCGCCGAACGACTCGGCGTGAAGGTAGTCATCAGCGAGCAGCCCGACGGCGAGCAGGCGAGAACGACCAGCTCGCAGAACGATGATCTCGCCTGGCGCCGCTTCGCTCGCGAACCGGCGCACGAAAGAGCCGCTGTACTCGTCATCATCGCGGGTCGATGCCCATGGGCCCGGATCGCCGGGGCCGAGCAGCGCGACGCCGTAGCGGAAGAAGTCGTCGGCATAGGAGCGGCCGGCGGAGCCCGCGGTGACCTGCCAGACGACGGAGTCTCTCGGCGTCATGAGTTGGCGTCGGCTGACTTGCCAAGGTCACTCGCCTGGTCGAGTGCGCGCGCTGCGTTGCGACGGACTTCGGACCACAGCGCCTCTCGTCGAACCCGCAGCCATGGCCAGTCGGGCTCGGTCTCATCGTCATGAGCTGGCACCTTGAAGGGACGCGCGAGCACGCGTCGTTCGAACAGGTCGATGTCGCGCTCGTCCCAGTGCTTCATCGCGTAGAGGCCCTCGCGGGCGAGGACTCGCTTCAGAAGCAGGGGGAAGATCGCGGCGCCGAACAGCAAGTGCTCGTTGACATCCCAAGAGCGTTTGGACCCCGGCGAAGTCTTGCCATGCGCGAACGCGTCGCGGGTGATCGACAAGTCACGGATCCATGCTTCACGCACGGTTGAGCGAGGCCAACTCTTCGCCAGATCTGCCGGCAGTTGCTCGTCGGCGTTGGGCTTGGCGAAGGTCGCGATTTCGGCAGCGAGTTCGTCGGTCTTGTGGTCGACGTCGAGCAGGCGCTGGAGTGCGCCGAAGGTCAGCACGACCTCCTGTCCCTTGGTGATTCGGTCGGAGTCGGTATTCGCATCGTTGAAGCTCGTGATCGCATCCCGGACCCGGTCCCAGAGATCCGGCTTCTCGGAACGGAGCTTGGTGAGAGCTTCGAACAGTTCGCCGTCGATCGATGCCGTTCTGCAGTGCACAACGTGCGGCGGCCTGTGTTCGGGAATCGCCGCCGAGTACATGTTCCGGCTCCGCCCATCTCGCCGCCTCGAGGTGACGGTCCATCCGGAGGTCGGCTTCTCCGGGACGCTCAACATGACGAGGCGAAACGCATCGCGGTTGCAGTAGGACGACGCGCCCTGGAAGTACTCGCGCCCCGCGAGGGCGGCGGTCGTGAGCATCTCCGTGATCTGGAACACCTTGTTCCGTTCCTCCTCGTTCAGCTCGCGAGTCGGGGATCCGTCGTCGACACGAAGGATCGTGGCGGCGCCGATCGGCTCCTCGCTTTCGAGGAATGCCTTGGTCGCGAAGTCGATGCGCTCCTGGTCTGCGGTTCCCTTGCCGGCCGGAAGGTGTCCTCGCTCGTAGCGCAGCAGCCAGCAATTGCCGACCTGGGAGTCGCCGTCGATCGCGAACCATGGCAGGAAGGCAACCGTGTGCCGCGAAGCTGCCGGTTGCGGGTGGGATGCCCCGGCGGTGTCGTCGGTCATGCGAGCCCTGCCTCGGTTGCAGCGTCCGTGCTGTGGGGCCGCCCGCAGCACTTCTTGTACTTGAGGCCAGACCCGCACGGGCACTGAGCGTTCCGGCCGACCTTGACAGGTACGACCCGATGCTGGTCGGTCGGACGAGTGCCCGCAGCCCAGACGCTGTCCCGCAGGTCCGTCACCACGGGCTCGGTGATCGTGAAGTCGACCGGCGGCCCGTCCCTCTCCGCGGCATCGATCTCGTCGAAGATCGATGAGTAGTCCAAGTCAAGAACGACTTGTTCGGCCTTCGCGTCGAGCACATGCCGGAAGGACCCGTGACGAAGGAAGTAACCAGAGAGATCGAGTTCATCGTCCGAGCGGATCTTGCCGTGTAGCTGTGAGCGTTCGTCCAGGTAGGTGCACAACTCGGCTGGGCCCCACCCGCGATGGTTCCAGCCCCGCAGAAGGGTCTCGAGGTCGTGGATGTTCACCGCCCACGGAAAAGGGGTCCCGGCATCCTTCTCAAGGAGGAGCGAGAGGTCGACGGCGAGCGGTTCGAAGTCGTCGCCCGTCACGCAGACCGAGTACATCTCATCGACGTCGTCAGGGACGATGCGGGCGACGACCGCCCCGGTCTTGTCGTGCAGTTGAATGGTCTCCCCGGCGCGCCAACGCGCGCGAATGCGGGTGGCTTGGTCGAAGGCGCCTTGGATGCCCTTGTCGGAACGGAAGTCGTCTCGGACGCGAACAAACGCCTTCTCCGGGTCTCGAAGAGGTTCCGTCGGCGGCTTCGACTTCGCTTCGAAGACGAAGACCCGGCGTTGCCACAGGACGATCAAGTCGTGCTCGTTGGTCGCTGCCACCTCGTAGGCGGATGGCAACAGCCTCGCCGACGAGCCGAAGAAGGCTGTAGCCGCGTCCACGACACGGCGTTCGAGGACGTCGCTTCGGAGATCGAAGAAGGCCCGCCTGTCCCCGCCTTGCGCGAGAGCGCGTTCAATCGCGAGGTAGGGCGCTGAGTACAGCTCGTTGAGGTTGAGGCAGATCCCGACTTCCGGCGTCAGCAAGAAGATGGGGCGGTAGTCAGCTTCGTTCTCGTCGGTCAAGTACGTGAGCGGAGAGGTCGCGCCCCGACAGATCGTGAACTGCTTCCAGAACACATTGGCGAGGTCGAGGCCGACGGCGCTGCGCAGATCGGCGAGGCGAACGCACAGGAGGTCGTCGACGCGACCGAACAGATCCTGCATCGACATGCCGTTGCCGTACTCGCGATCGCTGCTGCGGATCTTCTCGATGGACAGTCCTCGTCGTTCAACCTCTGCAAGGACGCGCGCGGACTGCTCCTCGAGTTGCACTTCGATCGCCTTCCGCACTCGGAGCGTCTCCGAGGCGCTGATTCCCATGGCCTGCTTGATGCGGTGATCGAACGGGACGAGGAGCTTCTCGAAGAGCAGGTCGTGCTGTTGCGGGCTGACCAACCGCCCTTGGTTGAAGTAGTGCAGGAACGCCGGCGCCGAGACCCGCTTCGCCGCCTCCCAAGCCTCCGACTTCACGTCTACGCCGACGTAGAACATGTCGAGGTACGCGTTGAAGATCCGGTTCAGGCGCTCCCTGACTTGTGGCCAATCAGTGAACTGCGCCGGCGTGGAAGGGTCTGGCGTGGCGAACAACAGGCCGAGAAGGAACATCACCTGCCGTGACGGGCTGATCAGCCGTCCCGCTTCGTCGGATGAGTGCCTCTGAAGCAGGTAGAAGGCGCACGTGCGGACCACGTCGCGGGTCGACAGCGTTGCGACTTGGGTTCGGAGCGCCTCGGTCTCCTTCACCAGCCGATCGTAAACCGCGGGATGCATGGGCATCGCTACTTCGGGACGGCGAGGAGCATGGCGTCGAGCAGGCGTTCTTCTTCGCTTCCGGTGGGGTACAGGGCGGAGAGGGAGTTGGCGAGGCGGAGGAAGGCGGGGCCGCGGTCTTGTTCGGCGGCGAGGAGGTTGCGCAGGGCTTGGGTGCGGCCGGTCTGCTGCAAGAGCATCGCGGCGTGGATGCGGTCGAGGGTCGTGGCTTCGCGGCGGCTGGCGAGGGCGTCGTCGGCGAGAGTGATGGCGATCTTCTTGCCGCCCTTCTTCGGCTTCGGTCGAGCTACCGGCTCCATGTCGGGGAAGAGCATGAGCTGGGGCGAGGCCTTTGCCGTGGCCTCGGCTTCGAGTCGCGCGGCGGCGACGGCCGTGCCGCTCTCACCGAACAGTTGCTTCGCGCGTTCGGCGACCGGGAGCAGGCGGACGACGCCCTTGTCGTTCTCGATGATGCGATCGTCCCAGCCTTCGAGGTGAATGCCGAGCGGTTGGGCGAAGCGGCGGACGACATCGTAAGGGAGGTTAAAGCCCTTCTTCTTCGGCTTCTTGCCGCCGTCCTCATCGTCCTCGTCGTCGGGGTCGGCTTCTGCCTCGTCGTCGTCGGCCTCGCCATCGTCCACGGCGTCACTCGTGCTTTGGAGCGTCCAGAGGAACAGGGCCGTCAGTCGCGCATCCTCCTCAAGACCGACGCCGCCATCGGTACCGCCAAGGATCCCGGTCAGCGCGGCTCGGCCAACAACTTCCCAGACCTTTGGCAGGTACTCGGCGAGAGTCACTTCGCGGCCGTCAGCCTTCTCGACCTTGGCGTAGCGGCTGAAGATCTCCAGCGCGGGGCCGATGCACGCGAATACGAGGTCCGCGCCGCGGACGCCCTCAGACTGGAGACGTTGCATCCACGCAATGACGCGGGGGGGAAGTTCACGGAGGACCTCTGACCAGTCGCCGGTTGCAGCCGTCTTCGATCGCGGCCGACAGACTAGGCCTGGAACCAGCGTGACGCGACTCCGCGCCGGCTGAAGAAACTGCTCGAAACGCCTCCTCCCACTGCGAAGATGGCGTTTGCCACAACAAACCACGATGCCCTGGGAGGGGCGTTTCGAGTG
>JBASWX010000137.1:0-4261 GCA_049276695.1 Planctomycetota bacterium | reverse complement strand
GCGCGGGACTGCGGGCGGCCAGTGCCACCGCGAGAGCCGTGCCGAAGCGCTGCGCCGGCGTCAGCACGCCCTGCTGCAGCACCGCGGTCAGGTTGAGGCGGATGTCCTTCGCGGTGTCGGGCAGTGTCGCTGCGAACCGCTGCAGCGCCTCCATGGAGTGGGTGTCCATCACTTCACCACCAGGGTCTGCTCGCCCTTCTGCCAGTTGCACGGGCACAGTTCGCCAGTCTGCAACGCGTCCAGCGTGCGCAGCACTTCGTCGACGTTGCGGCCGACATCGAGGTCGTGCACCGACACGAAGCGGATCACACCCTGTGGGTCGACGATCCAGGTCGCGCGCAGCGGGATGCCCTCCTGCGGGTGCAGGATGCCGAGTGCCGAGCACAGCTCGCGCTTCTTGTCGGCGAGCATCGGGAACGGCAGATCCTTCAGGTCGGCGTGGTTCTGCCGCCAGGCCAGGTGCACGAACTCGCTGTCGCACGAGAGGCCGAGGACCTGCGCGTCGCGGTCGGCGAAGTCGGCGTGGCGGCGCCCGAACTCGGCGATCTCGGTCGGGCACACGAAGGTGAAGTCCAGCGGCCAGGCGAACACCACCAGCCACTTGCCGGCGAACGTGTCGTTGGCGACGTCCTGGAACTGCTTGCCCGCCATCAGCGAGACGGCGGCGGGGAGACGGAACGTGGGGAACTGCTGGCCTACGGTCATCATGGGTCGGTTGCTCACAGTTTGGGTAAGTCTGTAGTTGGATCTTGTCTAAGTTCTCGGCAAGGCCGGGGCTGCTGGAACCGGTTGCTCAGCGGCGCTTGCCTTCCTTGCGGCGCCCGCGCACGACCACCATGTAGTCGCGCACGTCGACCCCTTCGAGCTCGTCGACCTTGCCCACGCGCAGCGCCGACCACGGGATGTCGTGGATCGCGCCGGTGTCGTCGTCGATGAAGTGATGGTGCGGCTCGACCTTGGGGTCGAAGACGACGCTGCCCTCGGCCAGCACGAGCTGCTGCAGCAGGCCAGCCTCGCGGAACGCCTGCAGCGTGTTGTAGACGGTGGCCCGGCTCACCATCGGGAACTCGGCCTTCACGCGCGTCCACACCTCGTCGGCGGTCGGGTGGTCAGCGGTGGCCAGAACGTAGGACGCGATGGCGACGCGCTGGGCCGACGGCCGCAGGCCCGCGCGTTCGAGGCGATCGATCAGGGCTTGGTGGGGCTCGGCCACGGGTTGCAAGTTAGACTACGTCCAAGTATCGGTCTTGTCAAGCATGGGGGTCGAGCCGGGCTGCGGCTCTGACCGCAACCGCCGGCGGCACCGGCACAAGCGCTCACGCGAGGCGACTGGCGACGTGCGCGAGCCGCTCGAGCACGTTCTTCACCGCCGCCGCCTGCTTGCCGTCGGCGAGCGCACCATCGGGCGTGAACGCAGTCGCCGCCCCGCCGAGCGCGAACTGTTCGGTGATCACCATGGCGCCGAGGTTCATCAGGATCTGGCGCAAGTGCACGAGGCCGCGCAGCCCACCCAGTGCGCCCGGGGAACTCGCCATGATCGCGGTCACCTTCTGCTTCCACGGTGACACGCCCGGCTCGGCCTTGTACGGGCGGGACAGCCAGTCGAGCGTGTTCTTGAGCACGGCCGAGATCGAGGAGTTGTACTCTGGAGTGACGACCAGCACGGCGTCGTGCTGCGTCACGATGCCGCGCAACCGCACCGCGTGCTCGGGCAGGCCCTTCGCCTCTTCGAGGTCGCCGTCGTACAGCGGCATCGGATGGTCGCGCAGGTCGACGAACGTCGCCTGATGGCCCGCGGCTTCGGCGATCCGGCACGCAGCACGTGCGAGCTGCTTGGAGAATGCGCCCGTACGGGTCGAACCTGCGATCACCAGCAGCTTGGCCATGCAACTCAGTGCTTAGCGTTCGCCAACCGGAGAACAAGGCCGCCGTCGAGCCGCGCGACCTGCCCGCATGGCCAGCGCGTCGTGTACGCTGCGTGTCAATGGTGCGCACGTCGATGGCCCTGATGGTGCTGCTGGTTCTGGGAGTCGGCGCCATGGCGACCCGATGCGGCGAGGAGGCCCCGGCGCCGGAGCCGACGTCGACGCCGACGGGCACGGCCGACCCTGAGACGGCACCCATCGCAGCCGAGCCGCTGCAGGCGCCGCCGGAACGCAAGCCAGCACCGCAGCGCGACGGTGAAGTGGAACCAGATCCGATCGGCGTCCGCACCGGCACCGGCACGCTGGTGGTGCACGCGGTGCACGAGCGCACCGACGCTCCTGCCGCCGGCATGAACCTGCGGCTCGAGGGGCCCGGCGCGCCGAAGCCCGCCCCGCCACGCAGTGGCTGGTCCAGGCGTGGATCGGGCGCTGACTTGCCGCCGATCAGCGGCGGGCGTGCGCGCGCGGATCGCAACGGCACGGCCCGCTTCGACGCAGTGCCGGCCGGAGATTGGGTGCTGCGCAATGATCGGATCGACCCAGAACGCGTGGTCACGGTGGTCGCCGGCGCGACCCTGCACCTCTCCTATCGGGTGCAGCCCGGCGTGCGCGTCCAGGGAAGGGTCACCGACACCCAGGGAACGCCGATCGCCGGGGCCTGCATCGAACTGCTCACCGGCGGCACCTTCGGCTCGCTGGAACATGCCACCGACACCGATGGGGCTGGCCTGTTCGTGCTGCACGACGTCCACGTCGATTGCCACGTGGTCGCGCGGGCCGAGGGCCGGCGCGCGGCCGCGGTCGCGATCGGGCGTGTGCGCGACCTGCGCAACGTCGAGCTGCGGCTGCAACCGGGTGGCACGGTCGTGTGCGGGAACGTGGAGACACCGGACGGCGAGCCGGTGACCGACGCATGGATCCAGATCGGCGCCGGGGAGCCCGGCGATGCACGACTGAACCTGCGCAGTGACGAGCGGGGCCAGTTCCGGGCGTTCGGGCTCGCCAGTGGCGAGCACGCCTGGACGGCCAGCAGCGGCGAACTCGCGGCACGCGGCACCTGGGTCACCGGGACGTTCCTGCGCATCGTGCTGCAGCCGCTGGCGAGCGAGACCGACCCGAGCGCAGTCCTGCAACCACTGCGGCCCGATGCAAGACCCGGGCGATGAGCCCGCGGCGGGTTTGCGTCACGTCGTCACCGTGCCGACGGCGGCGAGGCATTGCTCCTTCACCTGGCGCAAGTCGAGCTTGCCGGTGCCGAGCACCGGCAGCGAGGCGACGGTGACGAACTGGTCGGCGCGCGGCACGAACAGCGGCGGCAAACCGCGCGTCGCCATCTTCTTGACGACTTCGACGACATCGGCGGGCGCCAGCGTGGTCAGCACCATCAGCCGCTCACCCTTGCGCTCGTCGGGCACTCCGCAGACCGCGAACGCGCGTTCGACCTTGCCGCTGCACGCCTGCAGGTGCTCCTCGACGGTGCCGTGCGGCACCATCTCGCCGCCGATCTTCGAGAAGCGCGACAGGCGGTCGGTCAGGAACAGGAAGCCGTCGTCGTCGAGGTGGCCGATGTCGCCGGTGATGTAGCTGCCGCCGTGCATGGCCGCGGTGGTCAGGTCGTCGCGGCCGAGGTAGCCGCGCATCACGTTGGCGCCGCGGACCAGCACGAGTCCGGACTTGCCGACGGGCTGTGGCGCGCGCGTTTCCGGATCGACGATCGTCACGTAGACGCCGGGCACGGGGCGGCCGACCGAACCGCGGCGTGTACCCGCCTGGTAGAAGCCCGCGGCCCGGTAACCAGGCGCACTGGCGGCGACGACCGGGGCGCACTCGGTGCAGCCGTAGCCCTGGACGGGTCGGATGCCGAAGCGGTCGGCGAACGTGTCGGCGAGTTCGTCGGTCAGTTTCTCGGCGCCAGTCAACACGATGCGCAGCGAGCCGAGCTGGCCGGGTTCGCAGCGGCGGGCGTAGAGCTGCAGGAACGTAGGCGTCGCGAGCAGGGTCGTCGCGCGGTACGTCGCCACGAGGTCGCCAACCGCCGCGGCGTCGAGCGGGTTGGGGTGGAACACGATGCCCGCGCCCTGCTGCAGGGCGTACCAGAGCGCCATGTTGCCGAACGAGTGGAACAACGGCAGCACGCCGACCAGACGGTCGTGGTGATCGAGCGGGATCAACTGGGCGACCGCGTCGCAGTTGGCGCGCAGGTTCGCGTGCGTCAGCACGACGCCCTTCGGTTCGCCGGTGCTGCCGCTGCTGAACAGGATCGCGGCGGGGTCGTCGCGGCGGACGCGGCGGGCTGCACCGCAAGCGCGTTCGAGCCAGCCGACCGGTGCCAGCAG
>JBASWX010000136.1:0-7393 GCA_049276695.1 Planctomycetota bacterium | reverse complement strand
CCTGAAGGTGCTGCGCGACGCCGGCCTGGTCGCGGTCGCCAAGCACGGCCGCGAGCGCCGCTACCGCGCCCGCCCACAGGCGCTCGGCCCGTTCCGCCGCTGGCTCGAGAGCACCTGGGACGACGCGCTCTACCAACTCAAGCTCGCTGCCGAGCTCGAGGCCGCGCGCCGCGGCCCCGCCCCCACGCCTTCCCGCCGGAGATCCAAGCCATGACCACCCTGCCGCACTCGCTCGAACGCACCCTGGTGATCCACGCGCCGCGCGCGCTGGTGTTCCGCTACTTCGCCGACGCCGCACGCTTCGCCCGCTGGTGGGGCGCTGGCTCGTCGATCGAGGGCCGCGTCGGCGGCGCCGTGCGCATCGTCTATCCCAACCAGGTCGTCGCCGGCGGCGCGGTGACGCGCTTCGAACCGGAGCGGCTCGTCGCGTTCAGCTACGGCTACGAGGACCCGCAGAAGCCGATCCGGATCGGCGGTTCGCTGGTCACCATCGAATTGCGCGACCACGCGGACGGCACGCTGCTGACGCTGCGTCACGACCTGCCGAGCGAGGTCGAACGCGACCACCACGCGCCCGGCTGGCGCTTCCAGTTGGCGTTGTTCGCCAACGTCGCCGCGAACGAACACCACGCCGCTGCGGCGGCGATGGCCGACCAGTGGAACGCGGCGTGGGCCGAAACCGACGGCGCGCGGCGTACCACGCTGCTGACGGCCTGCACCACCGACGACGTCATGCTGCAGGACCATTACTCGTGCCTGCGCGGCCGCGACGACCTATTCGATCACATCGCGATGAGCCAGAAGTTCATGCCCGGCGTCGTGATGACGCGCGGCAGCGTCCGCCATTGCCAGGGCACTGCCCTGGTGGAGTGGACCGCGGTCGATGCCGGCGGTGCCCCGCGCGGCAAGGGTGTCAACGTCGTGCGTTTCGCGCCCGATGGGCGCATCGCGAGCGTAGTCGGCTTCTGGTAGCGCTGGTTGCGTCCCGGACGGCCTTGCAGGCGTCGCCGGCGGCGCGACGATGCCGCGATGCTCGCGCGCGCCCTCGTGTTGCCGTTCGCCTGCCTCGCCTGCTTGCCGGCCCAGGCCGATGCCGACCGCGACCAGGACGGGCTGTCGGACTTCGCCGAGATCCACAAGTACAAGACCGACCCCGCGAAGGCCGACAGCGACGGTGACGGCGTCCCGGACGGCGACTGGCGCGAGCGGCGTGAGTACCAGTACACGATCCGCACCGTGCTGCAGGTGATGCGGCCGGTGACCGCCGAGTTCCTGTGCGACGACCACCAGGACGTGCGCGTGCTCGACGAGACCGCCGAGTACGTCGAGCTCGAGGTCATCCACTATCCACTGACGACGGTGGCATCGGCGATCACCGCCGATCCGGATTGGCGGCGCAACACCGTGAAGATGACGGCGTGGACTGCACCCGGCGTCACCGCCAACTGGAACGCGGCGATGCAGTCCGCACTGGTTGCGGCACTGGCCAAGGCCGGCATCGACAGCAAGCGGCTCGACGACAAGGCGCTGGTCGAACAGGCGTCGCGCTGGCTGTGCGAACACGCCAAGTACCAGGACTCGTTCACGACCTTCGTGACCGCGTTCGACCAGAAGGGTCAGCCGTTCGTACCGCCCGAGCTGGCGAAGGCGATCCCTGGCGACCGCAGCGCGTTCGACCAGCAGTGGCCGCGCGACGTGTTCGCCCGCGGCATGTTCGAGCACGGCCAGCGCGGCAGCTGCTCGTCGTCGTCGATCTACCTGAACGGCTGCCTGCGCGCGCTCGGCATCCCGACCCGCATCGTGCTGTGCGTGCCGCTGGTCGACGCCAGCGACGAGCGTGAGCTGGTGATGCTCGAACGCGGAATCACCCACCATTCGTTGCGCGCCCGCATCGTGCCGCCGCTGCGCAAGCTCGCCGGGTCGTGGGCGTCGCACTCGTTCAACGAAGTGTTCGTCGGCGGCCGCTGGCGCCGCCTCAACTACGACCGGCTCGGCCAGGACATCCTCGACGACGGCCTGTTCGGGCTGATGACCCACGTCGCGACGTTCGCCGACTGGGCCGACGCGCGCATGCCGGCGACGATCGGCAAGCGCCAGACGCTGCGCGTCACCGACGACGTGTTCGGCGGCCGCAATCCGTACTCGGCGATCGCGCTGCGCGACGAGTTCGGGCCGCACTGCCAGCTGACGAACGAGGTGCCGCCACCGCTGGCGGGCAAGGTGACCAGCGTGGCCTGGGGCGACAGCCAGCAGGCCCCCGACTTCATCCGCCAGTGGTTCGCCGAACGCGGCGTATTCGGCCTGATCGCGCGCATCGAGGGCCCGAAGAGCTTCGACGACACGATGCGGCTGCTCGCCGCCGCCGACCTGCGCGTGCTGCTGGTCGGCAAGGACGTGCCGACGCTCGGCGTCGGCTTCGACGCGGGTTCCTTCTGGTGGCAGGGCGACCACGCGCTGGTCGTGGTGCCATTCGGCAAGAGCGACGCGCAGGACCACAAGAAGGACACGAGCTACCGCTTCGTGCCGCGCAACCAGAAGGCGACGGCGAGCTGGCAGGTCGGCGAGCAGGTGAAGGTGCCGCCGCGCGGCTGACGGGCGTGCGTCGCGCAGGCGGGTTCTGCACTGCGCCGCCCATTCCTCGTCGCTGAACCGCGAGCGCCGCTCGGGGCGCTCGCCGGCTCCTGCGCCGAGCCTACTTTTTCGGTTTCTCGGGCGCGGGCGGCGGCACCGCCTCGGCACGCACCTCCTGCTCCATCACGCGCGGGGTGAACAGCGGCAGCGCCAGCGCGGCCAGGTGCCCGACCGCGTCGCGGGCGCGGCCGAGGTCGACGCTGACGACCAGGTCGGCGCGATCACGCTTCTGCTGCACCTTCTTCAGGATCGGCAATGCCGCGCGCAGCGTCGGCTCCTCGCGCAGCTTCGCCAGCCACGCATCGATCGCCGGCTGGGAGCGCGCGATGCCCTCGCCTTCCTTGCCGTGCCGCAGCACCGCCTCGATGCCGAGGTGCGGATCGTCGGCGTCGCCGAGCACCAGCAGGCGCAGGCACACGAACGTCGGCGCCTCTCCCTCCGGCCAATCGACGCCCGGCAGGAGTTTGTCGATCATGCTCTTCTTCAGCAGCGCGTTCTGCACGTCCATCACGAAGTACGCGAGCTGACCGGCGCGCCCCGACAGCAGCGACATCACGTCGGCGCACGGCATGCCGTGGTTCGGCTTGCCCTCGAGCACCGGCCGCAGCCACTGCTCGGGCCCCTGCACCTGCAGTTCCGGCCGCGGCTGGACCAGCAGGTCGTCGCCGCCGGGTCGGCGGCGCACTTCGTGGCTGCCGATCGTCTCGGCCGACCAGCTGGTGAGGAAGCGATGGTGCGCCTTCACCGGCGCGTTGCCCTCGAACACCACCACCTGCGGCGTTCGCGGTCCCATGCCTTCACCTTCCGTCGCCAGCTCCGCGACCATCGTGGCGCGGTCGAGCGCCGCGAGCGGGAAGCCAATCTCCTTCTCCATCTGCTTGAACACCATCTTCAGCACCGACACCTCGAGTTCGTCCCAGATGCCGCGCGTGCGCATCGCGGCGAGGTCGGCGTGGGCGACGTAGCGGTGGTCGTCGGGCAGGAACGAACGCGCGGTCAACGGCGGCGCGGTCTGGGCCAGCAGGGTCGGCACGACCAGGAACGACGCGAGGAGCAGGTGCTTCATGGTTGCGGGTGGCGGCGGCGCCGCTACGCGGTCCGGGCACAGTATTGCCGGAGGGCGGCGGCGAACATGCCGGCAGCAACTCACGACACGCCGAACCAGATCACGCCGCCGATCGCGCCGACGAACGCGACGAGCACCAGCAGGACCTGCCAGCCAGGCCGCCGGCGTTCCACGCGATCCCGGGCGGGGCCGGACGCGGTCATGTGCGCGTGCTCCCGAACAGCACGATGCCGAGCGAGCCGAACACGATCGCCGGCGACCACGCCGCGACGACCGGGTGCAGCAGGTGCTTCTGGCACAGACTCTGGCAGGTGAGGTCCATCAGCAGGTAGCCGCCGCACAAGCCGATCGCGATCAGCACTCGATCGATCCGGCTGCCGCGTTCGTAGTGCACCGCCAGCGGCAGCACCAGCAACAGCAGCAGCAGATTGGCCAGCGGCCAGGTGATGTGCCGGTGCAGCGCGAACCGGATGTCGGGGCGGTTGGGTCGCGCCGCGACCATCTGCAGCAGGTCGGTGTAGGACAGGATCTCGTGGTCGATGCTCTCGCGGCTCTGCTGCAGCAGCACCGCGGGCGTCAGGTCCGGACGACCGAGCCATTCGACCGGGCGCCCGCTGCGCGTCTGCTCGAGCCGGCCTTGTTCGAGCCGCCAGTCGCCCCGGTCGTCGTCCCAGCGCGCCGCCGGCGCGGTGATCAGGCTGGTTTCCGCCGCCAGCTCGGTCTGCACCAACAGCCGCACGTCGACCAGCCGCTTCTCGACCGGATAGAACTCGCGCACCCAGAAGTGTTCCCCGTGCTCCCGCCGTTCGTGCACGATGTGCTTCTGCTTGTCGCTGCCGTGGCGCAGGAACGCCTCGGCGCTCGCGACGGTGGGGCCGACGATCGGCATCACCCACTGCCAGCAGGTCGCCATGCCGGCGGCGGCGACGGCGCCCACCAGCAGCATCGGCCGCAGCACCCGCTGCATGCTGCGCCCGACGAACAGCATCGGCACCATCTCGTTGGCGTGCTGCAACCGCGCGACCGCGAACATGCAGGCGATCACCGTCGCGAACGGCGTCACGGTCGTGACCACGACGGGCACCCAGTTCACGTAGTAGATGCCCAGGTAGATCGCGAGTTCGGTGCCGCCGAGATCCTGCTCGGCGGCGCGGTCGGCGTAGCGCGACGCGTTCTGCAGCAGGTCGACGAGGATCGTCAGGAACACGAAGAACAGCAGCGCGACCCCGAACGCGCCCGCGGCGATGCGGCCGACATAACGATCGAGCCTGGTCACCGGCGCAGCTGCCTCCAACACAGCGGCAAGCCGAACGCCAGCAGCATGCCGAGCGGCAGCCACGCGAAGGCCGGGTTGTCCGTCGACATCAGGAAGCGCGCCCCGAGCACCTCGCCGAGGTAGAACAACGAGAGCGGCACCAACGCCAGCAGCAGCGCCACGACGCGGCCGCGTTCCCGCGCCATCTCGGCGAGGCAGAAACCGATCGGCGCCAGCACCAGCGGCATCAGCGAGAAGCAACAGCGCCGCAACAGCGTGTAGACCGCCTCGTGCGGGCGCCGGTGCACGCCGCGCATCACCTCGGCCAGCAACTGGTCGCTCGGCAGGTCGTCGTCGCGGTCGTCGCGGCGTTCCTTGCCGCCGAGCTCGTGCATGCCCATGCGGAAGGTGAACTGGCCCGGCGTGCCGGTGCCGATCGGGTCGCGGATGCCGTCGAGGTGGATCGCCACCTCGGTCGACGCTGGATGCAGCGGCGGGATCGACACCCGGTCGACGAACACGATCGGCGAACTGCCCTCCATCATGGGCTTCGGGCAATACACCGTGCAATCGCGGAACTCGCCGGCGGCCTGCGACCGGAACGTCATCACGTAGCCGGTGTCGAGCAGCGGGATGCGGTCGCTGCCGAGCCGCAGGCTCATGAACGCATCGCGCATCACCTGCGCGATGACCCGGTACTTGCGGTAGTGGACTTCCGGGATCACGTAGTGCAGCGCGAACGAACCGACCACGGTCAGCACCAGGCCCACCAGCATCGTCGCGGTCAGCGGCACGGTCGGCGGGATCCCGGCGGCGCGGATCGCGATCAGTTCGCGGTCCTGCGCGGCGCGCGTGAACGTCACCACGGTACCGATCAGGAACGCGATCGTCAGCAGGTGCTGGAACGAGTCGAGCGCGAAGAACACGACGATCAGCGCCGCGTCGAGCAGATCGCCGCCCTGCGAACGGCTGATGCCGCGGTAGACCAGCGAGGTCAGCACCACCGCGAACAGCACCAGGAAGGTGATCCCGGCGTTGATCGCCAGTTCCTTCAGGTAGTATCGGTGCAGCCTCCACATCGCGCTGCCTCATGGTTCCGCCCCGCCCGAGCCAGGGCAACGACCCGTTGCTCCATTTCGAAGCCGTCGCCGCTGGCGGCTCCGGGGCGGCGGCGCAGGCGGATGCGCTGGTGGCCGGCGCGTTGCGGGCCCTGTTGGCGCACGACGTCGCGGCGTGGCCGGCGCACGGCCTCGCGCTGGTCAAGCAGCGCACCGTGCGCGGCGTGTTCGCCGGCGCACTCGGCGGCGTGCCGGTGCACGTCAAGGTGTTCCGCCCCGACACTTTCGGCGATCAGGTGCGCGACCTGCTGCGGCGAGCGCGCGGCGGCGTCGAGGCGACGAACCTGCAGCGGGCCCGAGCGCTCGGCCTGCCGGTCGTCGAGCCGTTGGCGCACGGCTTCGCGAGCGATGGCGGGCGCAAGCGCAGCTTCGTCGTCACGCGCACCGCCGCCGGCGCGCCGTTCACCTGGCAACTGGCGGCCGGCACGCGGCGCGCCGTCGGGGCGCTGCTGCGACGCATCGACGACCTCGGTGTGCGGCTCGGCGACCTGCACCCGGGCAACCTGCTGGTTGGAACCGATGGCGACCTGCACCTGCTCGACCTGACCGCGATGGCGGCGGTCGGCGAAGTCGACCTGCGGACGCGCGCCCGCGCGCTCGCGTTCTTCTGCCACGAACTCGACGGCGGCGCCCGCGATCCGCTGGCCGCACCGCTGCTCGCGGGCTACCAGCAGGCCGGCGCGTTGCCGGCCTCGTTCGCGGACGAACTGGTGCTGGCGACGCGGCGGTGGCGGGCCGATGCGCTGCCGGCGTTCGGGCGCCGGGCGAGCCGCACCTGCAAGCACACCGAGGTGCCGAAGCGAGCCCGTGCACAGCCGCGTTGGCACTGGCACCTGCCTGGCGACGACGCCGGGCGCCGGGCGCGTTGCGAGCAGTTCGCCGCCGCCCCACCACCGCCCGACAAGTCCGGCCGGCGCGGCGCGGTGTGGCTGCTGCCCGCGTTCGCGGTCAAGGACCGCGAAGCCGGCAAGGCGAGGAAGCTGTGGCGGGCCAGCTACTGGCTGCTGTTCGCGCGCGTGCCGGCGCCAACTCCGATCGCGCTGCGGTTGCACCAGGGACGCGGCTACGTGTTCGTGCAGAACCTCGGTCACCCGAGCCTCGCGCAGGAACTGGCCGCCGGTGCGCTCACGGCAGCGACGTTGCCGGCGGTCGCGCGCCGGATCGGCGACAGCGTCGGCCGGCTGCACGCGCACGGCCTGCGCAACCGCGACCTCAAGCTCGACAACCTCGTGCGCGATCCGCGCACCGGCGACGTCGCGATGGTCGACCTCGATGGCGTGCGGCGCTGCGCCGCCGACGAGACGCGCGGCCGCGGCGCCGACC
>JBASWX010000135.1:0-3888 GCA_049276695.1 Planctomycetota bacterium | reverse complement strand
GCGGCAGGCCGCCGCCGATGCCGTGTTCGAGCGCCTGCAGCACGGCGCGCTGCCGCGGGTCGGGGCACTGGGCGCGCATGCCCGCGAGTGCCTGCGCGACCTGGATGCCGCTGTCGACCAGCGTCGCGAACTGTTCGAGCAGCGCGAAACGTTCCTTGGCCGACAGCCGCAGCCCGGACGCCGGCAGCGGGCTCGCGGGCGTCGCGGTGCGCTCGGTGGGCTTCGCCGGCGCCTTGCGCGCGACCGGCACGGTCAGGGTGCCCAGGTTGTTCACACCGCCACCACCCGCAGCACCTCGTCGAGCGAAGTGATGCCCTCGGCGGCCTTGCGCAGCCCGTCCTGCAGCAGCGGCATCAGGCCCTCCTGCACCGCGAGCTTGCGCAGATCGCCCAGCGTCGGGTTGCGGCTGGTCAGGTCGGCGAACGCGTCGGTGACGACCAGCAGTTCGTAGATGCCGATGCGGCCGCTGTAGCCGGCACCCTTGCAGGCATCGCAGCCGCGCGCGGTGTAGTACTGGCCGTCGGGCAGCGCGCCCAGCCGGCGGCGCGTCGCCGCGGGCACCTCGGCCGGCTGCCGGCAGGTCGGACACAGGCAGCGCACCAGCCGCTGCGAGATGACGCCGCGCAGCGCCGCCCCGATCAGGTACGGCTCGATGCCCATGTTGATCAGCCGCGTCACCGCGCTGACCGCGTCGTTGGTGTGCAGCGTCGCCAGCACCAGGTGGCCGGTCAGCGAGGCCTGCACCGCGATCGTCGCGGTCTCGGCGTCGCGGATCTCGCCGACCATCAGCACGTCCGGGTCCTGGCGCAGCAGCGAACGCAGCGCGTCGGCGAAGCCCAAGCCGCCCTTCTGGTTGGCCTGGACCTGGTTGATGCCGCGCAGGTTGTATTCGACCGGGTTCTCGACGGTGCAGATGTTCTTGCCGGGCTCGTTGATCTCCTCGAGCGCTGCGTACAGCGTCGTGGTCTTGCCGCTGCCGGTCGGGCCGGCGACCAGGATGATGCCGTCGGGGCGCGCGATCAGTTCCTGCAGCTGCTGCATGCGCTGGTGGCCGATGCCGAGGTTGCCGACGGTGATGCGCATGCCGCCGCGGTCGAGGATGCGCAGCACGACCTTCTCGCCCTGCACCGTCGGCAGCGTCGACATGCGCACGTCGACGGCGCGGGTGTCGAGGCGCACGCGGAAGCGGCCGTCCTGCGGCTTGCGCCGTTCGCTGATGTCGAGGTCGGCCATCACCTTCAACCGCGACACGATCGCCGCGTGCATGCCGGTCGGCGGCCGCATCAGCTCGCGCAGTTCGCCGTCGATGCGCTGCCGCACGCGCAGCACGTGGTCGTCGGGTTCGATGTGCAGGTCGCTGGCGCGGTCGCCGATCGCGCGGAACAGGATGAAGTTGACCAGCCGCACCACCGGCGACAGGTCGGCGAGCTCCTGCAGGTCGAGCTTCTCGTCGCCCTTCTCCTCGATCACCTGGACCTCGCCGTCGCTGACCTCGCCGACGAAGTCGTCGATCTCGAACGAGGTGCCGTTGTCCTCGGTCAGGTCGGCGAGCAGCGTGTGCAGGCACGCGGCGTCGGTGACGACCAGTTGCACCTCGCCGCCGGCCAGCCGCGCCGCCTCGTCGATCGCCCAGGCGTTGGTCGGGTCGTCGACCGCGACCGTCAGCGTGCCGTCGATGTGGAACATCGGCAGCACCCGGTGCTGCAGCACGAACTCGCGCGGCAGCACCGACAGCACCTCGTGGTCGACCAGCTTGCGGGTCACCCGCAGCCACGGCAGCCGGTGCTGGATCGCCAGCGCCTGGCGCAGGTTCGAGTCGGTGACCAGGTTGAGCCGCACCAGCGTGTCGCCGAGCCGTTCGCCCGGCAGCTTCTCCTCGGGACTGCAGGCGCGGCGGATGTCGCCGCGCGTCACCCAGCCGTTGGCGAGCAGGATGTCGCCGAGCTTGCCGGTCAGTGCCAGCGTGGCGGTCATGCGCGCTCCCGCCGCAGGCCACTGACCGCCTGCTCGGTCGACTCGAACACCGCGAAGCGCTGGTCGAGGCGCGTCGCCCGCAGGATGTCGGCCAGCACCGGGCCCGGCCCGACCAGCGCCAGCCGGCCACCGCCGCCGGTCACCTGCAGCGCGGTGTCGACCAGCGCCTGCAGGCCGGCCGAGTTCGCCTGCTTGGCTTTCTGCAGGTTGACCAGGAAGCGGCGCTTGCCGGTCGCCAGGGCGCCGGTCGCCGCCTTGTGCAGGTCCTTGCCGAGCAGCGAGTCGATCGCGCCGTCGACCAGCAGCGTCAGCAGGTTGCCGTCTTCGGTGGTCGCGAGCGGCACGGCCTCAGCCTCCCAGCAGCTGCGCGACGCTGGCGATCACGTCGCGCGGACTCAGCGGCTTGGTCAGGAACGCGAAGCGGCGCACCAGCGGCCGCACCGCCGCCGGCAGTTCGAAGTTCTGCGCGGTCAGGAACAGGATCGGCACCTCGGCGGTCGCCGGCGCGCCGTGCAGCGCCGCCGCCGCGGTGTAGCCGTCCATGCGCGGCATGCCGACGTCCATGATGATCAGGTCGGCGCTGCGGTCGCGGAAGAAGTCGATCGCCTCCTGACCATCGGTCGCCTCGCTGACGGCGTAGCCGACGGTCTTCAACTTCAGCGCCAACGCGAAGCGGATGCCGGAGTCGTCGTCGACGAGCAGGATGTGTTTGGTCATCGGTTTCACTCCGCAGCACCGTCGACGGCGAGCAGGGTCGGCGCGCCTTCGCCATCGGCGTCGGTGGTGGCGGCCGGCAGGTAGACGCGGAACTCGGTGCCGACGCCCAGTTCCGACGTCAGCTCGATGCGGCCGCGGTGCCGTTCGACGATGTAGCGCGCCATCGGCAGGCCGAGTCCGGTGCCGGGGATCGTCGACTGCTCGGCACTCTTGGCGCGGAAGAACTTCTCGAACACGCGGCCCTGGTCCTCGGCGGCGATGCCGATGCCGGTGTCGCGCACGCGCAGCACCAGCTCCTGGCCTTCCAGCCGGGCGCTCAACGCGACCTCGCCGCCGGCCTTGGTGTACTTGAGCGCGTTGCCGACGATGTTGACCAGCGCCTGCCGCAACAGGCGCGCGTCGCCGACCAGGTCGCCGAGGTAGTCGCTGATCGTCCACTTCAGCGCGACTTGCTTGCGGTCGGCGAGCGGCTGGTGCATCGCCTGCAGGCCGTTCAGCAGCTCGCGCATGTTCACGGTCTCGCGCTTGAACTCGGTCAGGCCGGCCTCGATGCGCGCGAGGTCGAGCAGCTCGGCGACCATCTGCGACAGGCGGACCGACTCCTCGTGCGCGACGCGGATCAGCTGGTCGCGGTCCGCGGTCGACAGGCCGGCCGGTTCGTTGGCGAGTTCGAGGGACGCCTGGATCGCGGTCAGCGGCGTCTTCAGCTCGTGCGAGATGCCGTAGATGAACTCCGACTTGGCGCGGGCGGTGCGCTCCTCGGCGGTGTGGTCCTCCAGGGCGATGACCTGGGCCTGCTGCCCGCCGGGGATCGCGGCCTCGCCGATCGCGCGCACCACGTAGACGACGCGCTCGTCGCCGTTGCCGAGTTCGACGCGGCAGGTCTTCACGCTGCGCGCGAGGTCGGCGGCGAGCACGCTGCGCATGCCGGCGACGATCTCGCCGCCGGCGGCAGCGTTCGCGAGCGTCGCGTCGCGGGTTTCGCCGAACTGCAGCACGGTCCGGGCGACGGTGTTGGCGAACAGCACCTGCTCGCCCTGGTCGACGACGACGATGCCGTCCTGCAGGTTGGTCAGTACGCTGTCGGTCACCGCGAGCCGCAGTTCGGTGGCGGCCAGCCGCAGCTGCAGCTGGTGGCCGCGCAGCGCCGCGGCGTGCACCTCCTGGGCGCGGGCCAGCAGCGACGCCGGGGCGGGC
>JBASWX010000134.1:0-6481 GCA_049276695.1 Planctomycetota bacterium | reverse complement strand
GCGCCAACCAGCGCACCCGGCAGCACCGCCGCGCCCGCCCGCAGGCGCGACCAGCCAACGCGCAGGAACGGCGGCACCAGCGCCAGCACCGGCACGACGCCGGCGAGCAGGTAGAACCAGAACGGCTGCGTGCGCCACTGCGCCGCAGCACCCGCCGCGAGGTTCGCCTGCGCGTAGTGCCACGGCGTACCGAGGAACTCGCCGCGCACCGCGAGGTCGGCGAACCCCTGCAGGCAGATGCCCGGCACGCAGCCGAGCGCAAACCAACCCGCGGCCGCGTAGCGCCGCTGCCACAGCAACGCCGCGAGGAATCCCGGCCCGAACAGGGCGTCCTGGAAGCGCGCGCAGAAAGCGAGGCCGAGGCACAGGCCACCGAAGGCTGGCCACCACCGTGGACCGGGCAACGCCAGTGCAGCACTGAGGGCGAGCAACGCCGCGAAGCCCGGGCCGGACGGCTGCACGCCTGCCACCATGAGCCCGGACAGGGCGAACAACAGCAGCGACGGTCGTGGTGCGGCGATTGGCCGCCAGCGCACGACGACGAGCCAGAACAGCGCCATCGGCAACAACGAGAACACGGCGTGCACGAACCGGACAGCACGCATCGTCGCCAGCGGTTCGTCGCAGCCGACCGCACGCAGGCCCTGGAACACGTTCGCCAGCAGCCATGGATACACCTGGCCGCGCAGGCCCGCGCGCAGTTCCCAGGTGTGGTGCAAGGCCTGGCCGGTCGCGGCGTGCCAGGCCGGCTCGACGTATTGAAACTGCTGGTCGGGGTAGTCGAAGCCGTCGGCGAAGCCGACCGCCGGCAGCCGCAACAGGAGGCACAGCAGCAGCCACTTCGGCAACGGCCACGCTGCGCCCGTGAGCAACGTCCGCCAGCGTGGAACTGCCCCGGTCGTCACCGCCGCATCGTGGCGCGCCGGACGCGCGGCGCAAGCGCGCGCCGCCGGCCCACCCAGCAACTGCGCTCAGCTGCGCGGCCGGAACAGCCGGTCGACGAACTTGCTGGCCTTGTGCTTCTCGGCGACCTTGCGGGTCCACTTCATCGCCTCGGCCACCGGCACCAGCACCGCGCCATCGGGCACCGGCAGCCACACGGCCTGTTCCTCGTTCGCCAGGATCAACTGATCGAACTCCTCGGTGGTGGCGGCGGCGGCCAACCGCTCGAGCAGTCGGATGTCGACCAGGGCGGAGCCGGGGCTGGTGTACTGCTTGGGCCGCCCGAGCAGGTCGTCGGTCGAGCACTCGAACAGGTCGGCGAGCGCGACCAGGTCCTCGCCGGTCGGGAACCGGCTCCCGCTCTCCCACCGCGACACGGCCGACTCGTGGCAGCCGAGGCGCTTGGCGACGTGGTCCTGGGTGAAGCCGCGCCGCGCACGCAGTTCGCGCAGCCGGGCGGCGAGATGCATCGCCAGGGCCCGAGGGGCCGTCTCTTCAGGTTGCTCCGTCACTTCGAAACCGCCGGTCAGGGAGACTGCCAACCCTACGCAGCCCATTCTCCCAGGAGCTTGCGGTGAACGGAAGGAGGCGAGCGGCGGCGGGAGCGCCGACGTGGGGATGCGGTCAGGCTTGCCAGGATAGCTGACATACTTGACCCGAGGTCATCTTTCCGTTACGTCACTTGCTGTGACCAAAAGGAACACACCAGAGGAGCCTGACCATGATCGAGAACCCCCACAGCTACCTGCCGTTCGCCTACCGCGCAGCCGCTCGGGTGGTCCAAAGCCCGTTGCTGGCCGAGGAGGCTGGCGAACGCGCGGTCCATCAGTTCACCATCGCCGTGTTGCAAGGGGACCCGCCCGCGCACCCATGGTCCTGGCTGCGATGTGTCGCGAAGCGCTCGGCGCTGGCCCTGCTGCGGTCGCACTGGGCAAGACAGCGGAACCTGGACGACCTCGAACCCGACACGTGCCCGATGCCGTACGCGATCCGGCGGGGTGCCGGTTGGGACTTCGTGCGTGAAGCGCTGCCGCGCAAGCTGTCGCAACGGCAACGTCAGGCGCTGGCGGCGGCCGTGACCTGCAACAGCACGCGCGACGCCGCTCGCGCCTGCGGCATGCAGCCGCGCGACTTCCGCCGATCGCTGAACACCATCACCCGCAAGGCCAGGGACCTGCTGGCCACGCGGCGACCGGTCGATGCGCTCGCCGACAACCCGGAGGTGCAGTCGCTGTTGGACGGCTGACGGAACGCTACGCCACCGGGGCACCGACGACGCCCGCGCACACGCGGTGCTGGCGCTGGCAAGCGACCCAGGGGATCCTCAGTCCTCCGATGATCGCCCCCACTCACGCCGGAATCGCGGCGGTGCTGCTGACCGCCGTGACCGCGTTCCTCCTGCCACAGGACCCACAACCAGGCTACCGCGACACGCCGCGACTGCCCGATGGTTGGCGCGTGCACGACGCTGACCGGCCGCGCCCGCCGACGGTCGATCCCGGACCGGCACGCGATCCGGTGCCGCCCCCGGCGGACGCCGTGGTGCTGTTCGACGGCACCAACCTGGCCGCGTTCCAAGGCCGCGACGGCGAACCGAAGTGGACGCTGGCCGATGGCGCGATGCAGGTGAACGGCAGCGGCGACATCCAGACGCGGGCCGAGTTCGGTGATTGCCAGCTGCACGTGGAGTGGGCAACGCCGTCGCCCGCGAAGGGCGACTCACAGGCGCGCGGCAACAGCGGCGTGTTCCTGTGCGGCCGTTACGAAGTGCAGGTGCTCGACTCGTTCGACAACCTGACCTACGCCGATGGCCAGGCAGCGGCGCTGTACGGCCAGAAGCCGCCACTGGTGAACGCCAGCCGCGGCCCGGGCCAGTGGCAGACCTACGACATCTTCTTCCGGGCCCCGCGTTTCCTGCCCGACGGCACCCTGCAGCAGCCAGCGCGCGTCACGGTCGTGCACAACGGCGTCGTGGTGCACCTGGACGAGCCGCTGCTCGGGCCGACTGCCCACCGCTCGTTGCCCAAGTACGCGCCGCACGCACCTGGTGGGCCGATCCGGCTGCAGGACCACGGCGATCCAGTGCGCTACCGCAACCTGTGGGTGCGGCCGCTGCAACTCGAGCGGCCGGTCCCGAGGTGACCGGCGCGCCGGCCGCGGCCCGCGTTCAGCGCGAACCGGCGTAGCTGCCGAGCACCTGGTAGGCGTGCCGCAGGCCAGCCTCGTCGACGTCGGTGAGCCGGGTGGCGCTGGTGCCGTTCCACGCGAACAGGTCGGCGGCGCCGACGGCGGTGACGCGCGTGAACAGCAGCGTGCCGCTCGCGGTACGGGCCTGGAACTGGTCGTTGCCCGCCGTGTTGCTGACCACCACCGCGGTGTTCGCCGAGGCATCCCACATCGACAGGTCGGTCTGGCCGCCGACGGTCGCCGCGAACACGAAGTCGCCGGCGTCGAGGCCGTCGCCCGCGAACGCGAGGCCCGCGCCCGCAACCGGCGTGCTCCACGTACCGGCCGAGACGTCGAACAGGCTCAGCGCGGTGCCGTCAGTGCGCGCCCCGACGGCGTCGCCGTTGGCCAGCGTGCCGATCGCAGCGTTCATTGCACCACCGCCGGCAAGCGTCTGCGTCGCCGGAGCGGGCACCAGCGACACCGCCAGCAGGTTGCTGGTAGCACCGCTCGGCCGCACGATCGCCCAGTTGGTCGTGCCGTCGCCGGTCAGGCCGAGGACCTGGCTGATGTCGGCGGCGTTGCGGATCGTCGCGGTCGTCGCGCTGTCGAGGTCGTGGAAGTAGGCGTCAGCTTCGGCGCCCGACACGACGCGGTTCCACACCACTTCGTTGCCAGCGCCGATCGCCTGGAACAGGTCGAAGGCGCCCGCCCCCACGATCGCGCTGAGATTGGTGGTCTGGCCGTTGGTCGGCCGCCAGACGTGGATCTCGCTGGTGAGACCGCTGGCAGCCGTGAACACCACCTGGCTGGTGGTGCCCGCGGCGTGGAAGGTCTTGTTGGCGCTGGCGATCGCCGGCAGGTCCGAACCGATCTCGACCAGGCCGACGTCGCGCTTGAAGTAGAACAGATCGGTCTCGCCGCCCGCACCGATCCGGCTCATCACGATGCCGCCGTTCGGCAGCAGTCCGACCAACTGCTCGCTGGTGGCCGCCGTGCCGACCGCCTGCGCGGCATCGTCGTCGCTGTCGTACAGGTACACGTCGGTCTGGCCGCCGACGCCGACCTCGTAGAACACCAGGTCCTGCGCGTTGACGATGGCATCGATCGACGCACCCGCCGCGATCGTGCGATCGACGCCGGTGCGCGGATTGAACAGGTGCAGCGTGCTGTCGGTGGCGCCGACGACGGCGTAGACGATTCGGTTGTCGCTGGTCTTCGCCTCGAACTGCACGTCGCCGGTGGCCGCCGCCGACAACTGCGTGTCGGTGCGGGTGAGTGGATCGAACACGTGCAGTTGGTCGCCGGCCCCGCCCTGCCGGCCGTGCACCAGGCGGCCGTCGCCGAGCCCGGCGACGAACACCGGCGCTGCGGAAGCACCGCTGACGCGGACGAACTGGTTGCTGCGCGTGTCGAGCAGCAGGATGCCGCTCTGGTCCTCCCTGACCACGGCCAGGTTGGCCGCCGTCACCGCGACGGTGAACGACCCGGTCGAGGTCTTCAGGCCATCGGCGACCGTGAACTCGACCGTGTACTCGCCCATCGTCGGGAACGTGTTCGAGTACACGCTGCCGGCGAACGCGCCGCCGCCAGCGGTCACCGTGTAGGTCAGCGTCGCGCCCTCGCGGTCGCTCACGTAGTTCGCCAGGTCGAGGCTGAACGCGGCGGCGCCGGTCGTGGACTGCGGCGGCACCGTGCTGACGCGCGGCGACGCGTTGTTGACGTTGCTGCCGCCGCAGGCGGCTGCCAGGAACCCGGCGGCCAGCAAGGGCGTGCGAAGGGAGCGGCGATGAACCATGGAAGTCGTCTCTGTTGGATGCGGTGCTTGGTGGCGGAATCCGACAGCTGGCGCATCGGCTGCCTGCACGCTTCCGGATGAGGGCGGCGCGCAGTGCCCCGTGGCATCGCGGGCATCGCGGCAGCGTCGAGAACTTCACCGGGCCGCCCGTCCGTGGCGACGCGCCGGTGCCTCCGGGTAGGCTGGGGCCGGCGTGCGCATCACGTTCGTCGTCCACCAGTTTCCGCCGCGCTACTTCACCGGCACCGAGTCGTACGCCCTCGCGGTCGGTACCGAGTTGCAGCGACGCGGACACGACGTCGACGTGTTCACACTCGATCCGGCGTTCGGCGAGGCGACCGGCCCGTGGCGCGAGACGCGCGAGACCGTCGGCGGCCTGCCGGTGCGCCGGATCAACTTCTGGCAGAACCTCGGGCGGGACCGGCGCCGGATGGAATACCGGCATCCGCTGATGGCGGCGAAGTTCGGCCAACACCTGCGCGAACGCGGCACCGAGGTCGTGCACGCCTTCCACCTGCGCCACGTCGGCGCCGACCTGATCGACGAGGCGAAGGCGCTCGCGGCGCGGGTCGTGGTGTCGCTGATGGACTTCTGGTTCCTCTGTCCACGCGTCACGCTGATGCGCAGCGACGGCCAGGCCTGCGCCGGTCCGCCCGACGCCGGCGCCGGTTGCGTCGCCTGCCATGCACCGGACCTCGCCGCCCAACTGCGCGAACACCTCGCCAACCCGGAACTCGCGGCGCTGCACGCGGTCGCCCCCGGAACCTCGCGACCGGGCTGGGACGTCGCAAGCCGCGTCGCGACGCTGCGCGATCGCCCGGCGTGGCTACAGGCACGCCTGCTGGCGGCAGACGCGCTGGTGGCCCCGACCCGCTTCCTCGCCGGCGTGTTCGCGCAGAACGGGGTGCCAGCCGAACGCATCACGTGCCTCGGTTACGGCATCGACGGCGCGCCGATCGCCACCGGCCGGACCGCGGCACCACCCGCCGGTAGGCCACTGACGTTCGGCTTCATCGGCTCGTTCGCGCCGCACAAGGCACCGCACCTGCTGGTGCAGGCCTTGCACCGGGTGCGCAGCGAATGCCGCGCCGTGCTGCGCGGCCGCGGCACCGACTTCCCCGACTACGCGGGCCCGTTGGCCGCCGCAGCCCGCGGCGATCCGCGCATCGCCGTGCTGCCGCCGTTCGAGCGGCACGAACTGCCCGCGGTGCTCGCCGCGATCGACGTGCTGGTGGTGCCGAGCCTGTGGCACGAGAACGCGCCGTTCGTGGTGCTGGAAGCGCACGCCGCCGGCCTGCCGGTGCTCGCGAGCGACTTCGGCGGGCTGGCCGAAGTCGTGCGCGATGGCGTCGACGGCGAGCTGTTCACTCCCGGCGACACCGGTGATCTGGCGCGGCGTCTGCAGCGGCTGCTCGACGAACCGGCGCGGCTCGCCCGCTACCGCGCCGCCGTCGCACCGCCGAAGACCCTGGCGGTGGCCGTCGACGAGTTCGAGCAGCTCTACGCCCGGACCGTTCGCCCATGACCGCCGTCCCGGTGGTCTGGCAGGGATGGCCGCACGCCACGGCACCGCTC
>JBASWX010000133.1:0-4242 GCA_049276695.1 Planctomycetota bacterium | reverse complement strand
CGCGACGGCGACGACCAGGACGACCGGTATCGCACCGCCGAAGCGCTCCTGCAGGACGCGATCGTGGTGGTGCGCCGGTTGCCCCGCATCGACACCGAGGTCCCGGGGTTCGGGCTCGAACCCGGGGAGACCACCGCCGACGACGCCGACGACCTCGCGGGTCTGATCGAGACCGGGCCGACCGACCTCGGCGGCACGAGCTTCGCCAAGGACTGGACCCGCACCTTCGAGGTCGCGTCCGCGCCGCTGGACGACCCCACCGGCAAGGCCACCGATGGTTCCACGTCGCTGCTGCGCATCCGCATCGGCGTCGGCTACGCGGGCGCCGAACTGGCGACCGAGACGCTGTGGCTGGCGAGGACGCCGTGACCACGGAACGCGCGCCGGGCTTCACGCTGCTCGAGCTGTTGCTCGCGGTCGCGCTGACGAGCCTGGTCGCCGTGTCGGCGGTCGCGGCGCTCGGCCTGTTCGCGGAAGCGGACCAACGCACGATCGGGGGCACCGAGACCGGCGTCGACGTGACCCGGGCGCTGCAGCAGTTGCGGCGCGATGTCGAAGGCGCTGCCACCATCGATCTCGGGTCGCAGCAGTGGACGTTCGCACAGACCGACGGCACCACCGTGGTGTGGGCCCTCGCCGCCGGCGACACCGCGCTGCACCGCTTCGCTGGCAGCGACCTGGCGGCCCTGCTGGTGCCGGTGCAGGTCGTGCTGACGGCCCCCGCCACCGCACCGCAGTACGACGGCCGCGGCCGGCTGCGCGAAGCCAGCTACAGCGCTTCAGCGATGGTGCAGGGCGAGCTGACCGTCCAGATCGCGCCCCTCACCAGCCCCATCGACGGCGCCGAGATCGGCGTGCGCGTGGCGATCGGCCACGCCGCCCTGTCCGGTCGCACGACCCAGACCTGCACCGTCTGTTCGCTCGCCCTGGTCGAAGCCCACTGCAAGCCCTGACCCGGCGGCGCCGGACGCCTGATCGCGGCTGGAGCGCGATCGGCGGCGCGAGCCCCGGCGCGACCGGGCACCGCGCGGCTCAGCCGACCGCACTGCTCCGTGATTCGCCGAACGCGCGCTCGACCGCCGGGTCGTAGACGACGACATCGGGCAGTTCCCGGTAGCGGCCATCGAGGTCCATGCCGAAGCCGAGCACGAATTCGTCCGGAATCTCGAAGCCGAGGAAGTCGATGCCGACCTCGACCACCCGGCGCGACGGCTTGCTGAGCAGCGACGCGACCCGGCAGGTCGCAGCGCCCCTGGCGAGGAAGTGCCGCTGCAGCACCGCGATCGTACGCCCGGTGTCGACGATGTCCTCGAGCAGCAGCACGTGCTGACCGCGCACCGGCAGATCGCCACCGGTCGTGACGCGCACTTCGCCCGTGCTCTGGGTGCCCGCGTACGACGACGCCCGCACCTCGTGCACCGGCAGGGCGCCGGGCAGGCAGCGCTGCAGCAGACCGGCGAACGGCCGCGCGCCTTCGATCACCGCGATCAGGATCGGCGGCTGCCCCGCCAGCGTCTGCGCGATCGAGCGCGCCAGTTCGTGGCAACGGCGCACGACCTGGTCGTGCGCGATCAGCACCCGGAACGGCGGGAACCGCGTCATGGCAGCACGAACGAGATGGCGCCCGACAGGCCGGGCACGGTGAGGGCGAAGTCGAGCACGACGTGCGCCGCGAACAGCGGGATGCCGGCGACCGGATTCGGCTGCGGCAGCACGACGTCGACGCTGCGGTAGCCGGGCAGCGGCATCAGCGCGATGAAGCCAGGGGCACCGAGCGACGCGGCGAACAACGAGTCGAAGGCGAGCGGGATCACCGCGTTCGCGAACGGCGTGCCCGGCGTGTTGGCGTAGGCGAGCAGCAGCACGCTGAGCAGGTTGCCGTGGTCCAGCGCCGTGCCGTGCAGCGTGAAGCGGTCGGCCGCGGTGCTGACGCCGATCTGGACCTGGTGCACGGTGCTGTCGCCGTCGTTGCCCCGCCCCGGCGAGCCGCGGTCGCCGACCCCGAACGGGTTCGGCGCCGGCGCCCAGTTGCCGCTGATCTGGCTGCCGAACAGGTCGACGCGTTCACAGGCGATGCCGCTGCCGCCCGGCCAGCCCGACGCCCAGGTCACGCTGTCGACCGTGGTCGCCGCCCCCGCCTGCAGCGTCGCGTTGTCGGCAGTATCGGCGAGTGCCACCGAGCCGAACGGCAGCGGCACGCCGAGCGGCAGGCCGCCGTTGCGCGTCGGTGCTGCGTCGACCTGGAACAGCAGCGGCCGGCCCGGCACCGCCATGAAGTTGCTGGCCAGAGTGACCGTCGCCGCGTTGTCGGACAACCGCAGCCCACGCAGGCCGACCGGCTTGCTGCCGATGTTCACCACCTCGACGTACTCGCCGTTGGTGTCGGGCACGAACGCCGGATTGCGGTGCACCTCGCTGACGCGCACGTCGCCGGCGGCCAGCACCGGCGTGCTCACTTCGTCGCAGAAGAAGTCGAGGAAGTCGCCGTTCGCCGCCGTCGCGCGGTAGCGGCGGCCGTCGCTGTCGATGCGCAGCGTGCCGGTGACGCCGAAGCCGATCGTCGAGGCGCTGCCGGTCGTCGTCGACAGCAGGATGCGCGCGGCGACCGCCTGGTTGATGCGGTTGACGGTCTGCGAGGTCGGATGGCCGAACGAGTTGCCCTGGCCGCAGCTCACCACTGCCAGTTCCGGCTGCAGGTTGGCGATCAGGTTCAGGCTGGTCGACGTGTTGGAACCGTGGTGGTTGCACTTGTAGACGTCGACGTCGCCGCAGGCGAGGCTCGCCGGGGTCTCGACGTCGGCGGTGCTGGAAGCACCGCCGGTCAGGTCGCCGCCGAACCACATCGCGAACTGGCCGTACTCGAGCTTCAACACCACCGAGCGCGAGTTCTCCTCCTGCGCGGTGCCGACCGGGTTCACCGACGCGCCGCCGACGACATTGCCGTTGTAGGCGATGCACCGGATCGTCGCGCCACCACCGAGCTGGTACACCGCGCCGAGCGTGATCAGCTGCCGGCGCGCGCCCGCCGCGTTCAGGTAGTTGGTGACGTCACCGTTGCTCGGGCGGTTGACGTCGCCGCGGTCGTAGGCGAACTGGAACGGCAGCGCGTTCAGCACTTCGTCGAGCCCACCCATGTGGTCGATGTGGAAGTGCGACATGAACGTGAAGCCGTAGCCGCTCGGCTGCAGTGCCGCGATTGCCGGCAGCATCACGGCGGTGCCCTGCCCGTTCGGGCCGGCGTCGACGACGTGCACGGTGCCATCCGGCGCCTTGACCAAGAGGCCGTCGCCCTGGCCAACGGCGACCATCACGACCGCGACGCCGACCGGCGCATCGGCCTGGCTGCCTTGCGCGAGCGCAACGGTGGCGAGCCCGCAGACGGCGAGCAGGGTGACGAGCATCGACGGACCATACCGCCACCGGCCGCGCCGTGCATGCCCGACGGCAGGGGAAGTGTCGAGCCGCCCTTGGTATCGTGCGCGCGCCGATGGCGCTGCTCCCCCACCACTACGGGCCCGACGTCGTGCTGTTCGACGATCCGTTCCTGGCGACGCTGCTGGCGCGCATCGGCAGCCCCGAGACCGGCACCGAGGCGGTGCCCGGCCTCGTGCGCACCGCCTACCGCCGGCTGTTCGAGGAAGTGCTGGCGCGCGAGTTCCCGACCCGCTCCGGCCGCACGCCGACGCGCATGACGGCGACCGAGCCGCGCGCGTTCGTCGACGGTCCGTTCCTGTGCCGCGAAACGAAGCTGGTGCTCTCGGCGGTGATCCGCGCCGGCATCCTGCCGGCGCAGGCCTGCTACGAGTGCGCGATCGACGTTCTCCCTCCAGCCAACGTCCGCCTCGACTTCCTCAACATGTCGCGCGTCGTCGACGATCAGCACCACGTCACCGGCGTGCGACTCGACGGCAGCAAGGTCGGCGGCCCGGTCGACGGGGCCCTGGTCGTGATCCCCGACCCGATGGGCGCCACCGGCGGCACCATCAGCCGCGCGGTCGACGTCTACCGTTCGCTCGGCGACGGCGAGCCGCTGCGCATCCTCGCGGTGCACCTGATGGTGACGCCCGAGGCGATCGCGCGCCTCACCGCTTCGCACCCTGGCGTGCGCATCTACGCCGGCCGGCTCGACCGCGGTTTGTCGACGCCGCGCGCGCTGGCCAGTGTGCCGGGGACCTGGAAGCAGGAGGAACGCGGTCTCGACGACGTGCAGTACATCGTGCCGGGTGCCGGCGGCATGGGTGA
>JBASWX010000132.1:0-11782 GCA_049276695.1 Planctomycetota bacterium | reverse complement strand
GCTGGCGCAAACTCGATGGCTCGCTGCTGCTGCGAGACATCATCAACGGAGTCCGGTTCAAGGATGGAACCAAGGTCAACGCCGCGTGATCACGCCGATCTCATCCACAACTCTTGCGCATATCCCCCGCTGCCTTCCGGCCTCACCTATGTCCGCGTGTTGGCTGGCGACGGGCACAGCTTGGCCGTGCGATCGGACGGGACCATTGTAATGTGGGGTGCAAACAACTACGGCCAGCTCAACGTGCCGACCTTCCCGGCCGGAACCAGCGTGGTATCCCTGGCCACCGGCTATGCACACTCTGTCGCTGTGCTGTCCGACGGCAGCACTGTGGGCTGGGGCCTGCCCGCCTACAGTGCCACTGGCATTCCGACGTTGACGGCGCAACAGATCGCGAACGGAGTGGGGTTCGCCGACGTCGCGGTGGGCGCAAACCATCTGCTGGCCCTCTACACGGACGGCCGTGTCGTTGGCTTCGGCTTCAACAACGATGGCCAGCTCAACGTCCCGCCGCTGCCCGTCGGCGTCCGCTACACGCATGTCACTGTAGGGTGGTGGCATTCCATGGCGCTCCGTTCCGATGGACTGATCGCCGCATGGGGCTGGAGCTACGGTGGCTTGACCAACCCACCGCCGTTGCCGCCCAACACTCGCTACGAACGGATTGCGTCGTCGACGACGCACAACGTGGCGCTGCGCTCGGACGGGGTCGCCGTTGCTTTCGGAAACAACGCCTACGGCATGTCGACACTGCCGCCCCCGCCAGTGGGCCAGACCTACATCGACATCGATGCCGGCGAGCGGGACACGCTGTTGCTGCGATCGGACGGCACGATCGCGGTGATCGGGGATCAAAGCCAGGGCCTTGGCAACGTGCCGCCGCTGCCGCCCGGTGTCCGCTACACCGACCTCGCGGCCAGCGAGAACTGCCACTGGGCCCTCCGTTCGGATGGCCAGGTCGTGGTCTGGCCGCCGCTGGTGAACCCGACGTTGCCGCTGCCCGCTGGCGTCTACTACGTCGAAGTCGACGCCGATCGGACGTATGCGGCGATGCGTCGGTCGGACGGCCAGGTCGTCGAACTGCACTCAGCCACGCCGCTGCTGCCGTTGGGTTTGCCGAAGACACAGTTGCCGCCAGGCCAGTCCTACGTCGGGATCAGCAGCGACCTCTACCGCGTCGTGGGCCGGGTCGGCCCGACCAGCACCTACATCCGTATCGCGCCGGGTTGTGCCGGTACCCTGCAGCCGGCTCGCATGGTGCCGCGCGACACCCCGCGCATCGGCAAGGACCACATCGTCACCGTGTTCGACCTGCCGCAGAACCTGGCGCTGCTGGCGATGGGCTGGCAGCAGTTGCCGGGGCCCGTTTCCCTGGCCGGCATCGGCATGCCGAACTGCAACCTGAACATCAGCATCGACGGCGTGGTCCTGCTGGCGGGTCAGAACGGCAGCGCCGAGTGGCGCCTGCCGATCCCCGATGTGCCTTCGTTGGTTGGCGTACACTTCTACAACCAGGCATTGGTGCTGGATGCGGCCGGCAATCCGTTCGGCGCCGTCGTGTCGGATGCCGCCGAGGGCGTCGTCGGCGGCTGGTAGCGGCCAATCCGGCGGCGGCTACTACCCCCTGAGCACCAGCGCACCGCGTCCGCGTCGTGGATCGCCGCGGGTGCAGTGCGAGCGTGCAGGGAAGTCTCTCTCGCCTGTTCGTTCCTACGCGCCGAGGCGGCTACAACCGGGTGCGATTCTCCCGCGCATGCTGCCTCGGCCCAACGGCTTGATCACCCTGCTGACCGACTTCGGTCTGCACGACCCCTACGTCGGCGTGATGAAGGGAGCCTTGCTGCGTGCGGCGCCGAAGCTGCAGATCGTCGATCTCGGGCACGAGCTGCCGCCGCAGGACGTCGGTGCTTCGATGTTCTTCGTCGCCGCGGCGATTGGCCGCTTTCCCCCCGGCACCGTTCACGTCGCCGTCGTCGATCCCGGCGTCGGCACTGCGCGTAAGCTGCTCGCGGTTGCCGCGCGTGAGTGCTACTGGCTCGCGCCCGACAACGGCCTGTTGTCGCCGCTGCTCACCGGCTCGCCGGCGCCGGACGTGCGCGCGATCGACGACGCGCATCTCGGTCTCGTTCCGGAGTCGCACACGTTCCACGGCCGCGACCTGCTGGCGCCGGTGGCGGCGTGGCTCGCCAGCGGGCGCTACGGCTTCTCGGCGCTGGGGCCGCAGGCCGAAGCGGTGGTCGATCGCACTTGGAGCGGCGGCCCTCCCCGCGTCCTGCACGTCGACCGCTACGGCAACCTGATCACTTCGTTGACCGGCGACGCGTTCGCTCGCGCAACCGGCGTCCGGATCGGTGGCCGCACCGTGCCGCGGCATCGAACCTACGGCGACGTGCGGGCCGGCGACCTGCTCGCCTACGTCGGTTCGTTCGGTCTCGTCGAAGTGGCGCAGAACGGCGGCAGTGCGGCACGCACGCTCGATTCCGGACGCGGCGCTCCGGTCGAACTGCTCGGCCCGTAGACTGCGCCCGAGTCATGAGCGCGATTCCCGCGAACAAGCCCAGGGTCGTACGGCTGGTCGGGGTGCCGATGGACCTCGGGGCCGGCCGCCGCGGCGTCGACATGGGGCCGTCGGCGATCCGGCTCGCCGGCGTCAGCCAGGGCCTGCGGCAGCTCGGCTTCCAGGTCGAGGACGACGGCGACGTCGGCGTGCCGGCCCCCGAGACGCGCGACCCGGGCAGCCCGAACGCGCGCTACCTGGAACCGATCTACCACGTCTGCAACCGGCTGCGGCTGCGCGTGCGCCGTTCGCTGGAGGCCGGCGAAGTGCCGGTCGTGCTCGGCGGCGACCACAGCATCGCGATCGGCACCGTCGCCGGCGTCGCCGAGCACTTCCGGACGCGCGACCAGAAGGTCGGGCTGATCTGGGTCGACGCGCACGCCGACATGAACACGCCCGAGAGCTCGCCGTCGGGCAACATCCACGGCATGCCGCTCGCGACCCTGTGCGGCATGGGCCATCCGCGGCTGGTCGAGATGGGCGGCTTCTGGCCGAAGGTCGAACGCGGCAACGTCTGCCTGATCGGCATCCGCGACATCGACGAGGCCGAACGGCGCATCGTCAAGGGCTCCGGCATCCACGCCTACACGATGCGCGACGTCGACGAACGCGGCATGCGCGCGATCATGCAGGAGGCGATCGGCTTCGCGTCCGGGGGCACCGCCGGCTTCCACGTCTCGTTCGATCTCGACGGCATGGACCCGCGCGACGTGCCGGGCACCGGCACGCCGGTGAAGGGCGGCATCAGCTGGCGCGAGGCGAACCTGCTGATGGAGATGGTCAGCGACACCGGGCTGATGACCAGCCTGGAAGTCACCGAGCTCAATCCCATCCTCGACGTCAGGAACCAGTCCGGCGAAGTCGCCGTCGACGTCATCCTCAGCGCCTTCGGCAAACGCATCCTGTGATGCGCGCGTGCGGCGCGGCGGTTACCCTCGCTGCCCGTTCCCACACCAGGAGAGTCGGATGTACGAGTTGACCGTTCGCACCATCCTGCGGCTGATCGCCGTCGTCACCATCCTCGTCGGCACGATCCTGCTGATGATGTCGCTGGTCGGGTTCGTCGGCGCCAGCCGCGCCATGGACGGTGCGGTGCAGCAGGGGCTGCGCCTGACCGAGGTCGCCACCGAGTTCGGTCTCTTCGCCCTGTTGTCGCAGGCCGTGATCGTGGGCGAAGGGCTGCTGCTCTGGCTCCTGAGTCCGATGCTGGCCAGCAGGATCCTCGAGCTGCGACCGCTCGCATCGCCCGAGTCCCATGCCGGTCCGCGTCGGCCGGCGCCGGGCAGGTAGACGTCCGGCTGGTCAGAAGCTGATGCCGAACGAGAACTCGGCGAAGAAGCCCTGGTCGAGCGCGCCCTCGGCGCGGTTGAACGCGGGCGTCGTGCGGCCGGACGTCAGGTCGTAGTCGCCGGCGACCACGATGCCGAGCCGGCCGCCGAACGACGCGTGGTCGTTGAGCTGGCTGACGAAGCCGAGGTAGCTGACGACCTCCTGGACGCGCAGGTTGGCGCGTTGACCGATCGACTCCGCGGTGTGCACGTGGTACTCGGCGCCGGTCACCCCGGCGCCGAACAGGATGCCGAAACCGTTGCTCGGCCAGAACGACAGTTCGAGGCGCTCGGGCGCCAGGATGTCGAGGCGAAAGCCGTCGACCACTTCCCAGCCGAAGCCCAGCACGGGCAGCCACGGCGCGTCCTCGTAGACCTGGTTGTAGCGGGCGCCGATCTTGAAGAAGAAGTTGTCGAGCGCGCGGATGGTGAGCAGACCCTGCGACGGGAAGTCGAAGTCCTCGCGGTGCAGCCCGTCGTCGAGGTCGGACCAGGCGCCGGGGCTGGTCTCCAGCTCGAGCAGCCAGTTGTCGTCGAGGAACACGCCAAAGCCCAGGTGCAGGCCAGCACCGACCAGGGTCTCGTCGCCGATGCCGTTGCCCGCGCCATTGCCGGCGGTGCCGAAGCCGTTCGACGTGTTGTAGCGGCGGCCGAGGTAGTAGGCGCCGACCGTCAAGTAGGCCTCGGTCGCGATCACCGCGCGGGCCCGGGCGTCGAGGTCGTAGCCGATCATGTCGAAGCTGCCCGGCTCGCCGTTGATGCGCTGGTTCGGCAGGATGCGCGTGCGCAGGTCGATGTCGGGCACGTACCGCTCGCGCCGATCCATGAACTCGCCGTGCGCGGTGCGGAACTGGCCGACCAGCGAGTAGTCGACGGGATCCTGCGGGTTCTGCAACCGCTCGCCGATCGGTCGCAGGCCGAAGTCGTCGGGTGCGATGCGCCCCTCGTTGCCGGAAGCAGTGCGGAAGGAAGTAGCGGGTGCCTGCGCCGCGACGCTCGCGGCGAAAAGGCACGCGCCGAGAACGACACGTGCGGAGTGGTTGCGCATACGCCCTGACCTGACCGTGTGGACCAGCTGACCGTGGTTGACCGGCCCGGATCGTCACCAGCCGGGCGGTGGATTCAAGGACAAGTTCGCGGCTCGCGGCAGGCAGCCGGCACGCCCGCGGGGCCGGTCAGCGCTGGAAGATCGGCAGGTACTGGCGGGGCATCTGCAGCAGGATGCAGGCAACCGCGGTCGCGAACTCGTCGCCGGGGCCGGGGTCGTTGCGCCAGCGGCCGTCGCCCTGCTGGGATTCGATCAGGTCGGTGCACAACCGCTGGAAGAACGCGCGCAGCCGCGTGCCGCCGGCCTGGTAGAAGGCCTGCGCCGCGTAGTAGTTGCCGTACCAGTAGTAGAAGTGGGAGCGCTGGTAGTCGGCGACGGGGCCGTACTCCTGGCCGAGGAACTCGAGCACCGGATCGACCAAGTCCGCATCGTGCACGCCGGCGGAGCTCAGGGCAGTGAGGGCCGCGGCGTTGATCGCGTACTCGTTCGGCTTGTCGTAGGCGCCGCGGCCGACGATCTTGTAGTAGAAGAGGCCGCGGGAGCGGCCGTTCTGCACGCGGCTCCGGCGCACGTAGTCGAGCGCCCTGTCGATGGTGTCGGGCGGCACCCGGATGCCGATGTTGCGGGCGCCGCGCAGCGCCTGGACCTGGCAGACCGTGACCGACAGGTCGATCTCGCGGTCGAACGGGTTGTAGCGCCAGCCGCCGTGTTCGTTCTGGCTGTCGACGATCAGGTTGACCGCGCGCTCGAGCGTGCGCTTGGTCGCATCGCTCGCCGCCATGCCGTAGACCTCGGCGAGGAACAGCGTCGCGAACGCGTGGCTGTACATCCGGGTGCCGGCGTCGGTCAGCAGGCCGTTCTCGCGCGCGGTGCGGTTCACGTAGTCGACCGTGCGTTGCACCAGGGCCCCGTGCGGTCCGCGGTCGGGCAGGTTGCCGCCGGCGAGGAACGCCATGCCGCACAGCGCGGTGACGCCGAGGTGGCCGTGCCCGGTGCGCCGCTGCTCGTCCGGCAGCAGGCCCTGGTCGAGCTGCATGTAGTCGTCGTTCATCTTGTGCCCGACGAGGCCGGTCCAGCAGCCGGACTCGAGCTGGCGCGCGGCGAGCCAGCGCAGGCCGCGCTCGGCGGCGGCGGCGGCGGTGCGGCCCTGTTCGGGCGTGAACCACGGCTCCTCGGTCGTCGTGCGCTCGGCGGCGCGGGCCGGAACGGTCGGTGGCGGATCCTGGCAGGCGCTGGCGAACAGGGCGAGCAGGGTCAGCATGGCCGTGGGAGCGCGTCGGCGACGCGCGGCGGCATTGTCACTGCCGCGCGGGCGCGCGCCAGTCCCGTGGGGGCGTCAAGGTCAGGAACGTCGCCGCGCGCTCACCACTGGTCGGCGCGCCACAAGCCGAGCGCCGCCTCGGGCTCGGGCCGGCTCGGATTGCACTCGACGCCGACGTAGCCGCGGTAGCCGAGCGCGTGCAGTTCCTTCAGCACGCGCGGGTAGTGGATCTCGCCGGTGCCCGGCTCGGTGCGGCCGGGGTGGTCGGCGAGCTGCACGTAGCCGAGCTGGTCGAAGCCCTCCCGCAGGTGCCCGCACAGGTCGCCTTCGCTGATGTGGCAGTGGTAGAGGTCCCAGTTGATCTTGACCATCGGCGAGTTCACCGCGCGGCAGATGCGCACCGCGGCCTCGCTGCCGTAGAGGCAATGGCCCTTGTGGTCGACGCGGATGTTCATCGGCTCGAGGATCAGCATCACCTGTTCGCGCTCGGCGATGGGCGCGGCGAGCTTCAGGCCGGCGACGATCTGCTCGTGCATCGCCGCCTGCGTCATGCCCTTCACGTCGTTGCCGCCGACCACCGTCATCATCGGGCAGCGCAGTTGCTTGCTGACCTTGCAGCCTTCGGTGACCTCGGCGACGAACTTCTCGTGGTTCTTCGCCTCGTTGAGCCCCGGTGAGAAGCCCCACGCGGTGAACTGCGCGACGGCGATGCCGAGTTCCTGCGTCAGCGCCGCCACCGCCGGCAGGTCCTTGCCGCGCCACGGCCAGAACTCGATCGCCGGGAAGCCGAGTGCGTGGGCGGCGCGGATGCGATCGAGGAACGGCAGTTTGCCCCACCACATCTCGACGTTGGCGGCGAACCTGGTCTTCGGCGTCGCCGCCGGCTTCGCCGGGGCCGCGGGATCCTGGGCACGAGGCAGGCCGGCGATGGCGGCTGCGCTACCGGAGGCGAGGAGGCCGCGGCGCGAGATCATCATTGGTGGCGGTATACCGCGAGCCCGGTCGCCGGCGAAGGTGGCGCCCGGTTGGGTTCGCTCTCGGCCCGCGGGCGCCGCTCGGCGATCGTGCGGATGGTGATCCTCCGCGAACCCGATCGCGACGCCCCCCGGGGCTACTTCCGCGGCAGCAGCTTCAGTTCCGGGTCACCGTAGTAGACGTAGGCAAGGCCGCTGGAGTCGCCGGCATCGAGGCGTGCGCGCCGAGCCGCCCGCAACGCGTCGCCGATGCTCGCCGACCCGGACTCGAGCCCAGTTCGCACGCGCCGATAGAACTCGACGGCGAACGCAGCGGCGCCGGCGTCGTCGACCGGACACAGGGCGCCGATGCACCCGACCCCACCCAGTTCGAGGACCAGCGGTGCCCAGCCATCGACGAAGCGAGCGACGCGTTGCGCCTGCCCGACCTCGCAGGCATTCAGGAAGAACAGTGGATTGCCCTCGTACCGGTTGGGCGACAAGCCCCGCCAGGTCGTGAGGTCGAGCGTCCCGTCCTCCAACTGGATCGCGAACGTCGGGGTTCCATTGGCGGCGACGGTCATCGTGCCATGACCTGCGTAGTGCAGGATGCCCGTGGCCGCAGTGCGCAGCATGTCGCCGAGTGCTTCGCGGGAACCGGCCACCGCACGGTAGCCCGCGATCTGCTGCAGCGCTGCGAGTTCGGAGCGTTGGCCGGGCAGGTTCCGGTCCCCGGAGTATTGCGGCGCGACGACCGCGAGCTGCTGGAAGTGGAACGACTGCGGCGGTCGTTCGCGCGTCGCAGTCGTCGGTGAGATGTGCCAGCGGCCGAGCCGGAACTCCGTGCCGAGGAAGCCACGCTCGGTCTTGCCATCGGCGGTGCACGGCCGCATCAGTTCCCAGGGCACGCGTGGATCGTCGGTGTAGACGGCGATGCTCTGGAAGCCGCTGCCCAGGCGCTCCGCAAGCGCCCAGAAGACCTGCTGGAACTGCGGGGGAGCACAGCGCTCGTAGAGTTCCCGTCCGAGACCGACCAGGCGAGCCGCGGCAGGCTGCGGCTTCTGGTCCGGGATCTCGGCCGGCCGACCGCGGAATGCTCTCGTCGCCGCCAGCTCACTCGCGCGTTCCTCGAGCCACTTGGACGTGTCCCCTGTCTCCCAGGTGCCGGTGGTGGGTGTCTGGAAGACGCGGCTGACGACGGTCACTTCCTGGCGGGTCGGGGCGCTGGGGTCGCTGCGCAGATAGATCGTCAGATCGGGCGGCGCGATGCTCAGGTCCAGTGCGACCCGCAGTGGCGCCGGGGGCGGAATGGTCTGCGGCGATTCGGGCAGGCTGGCGGGTTCGGTGCGCGGCGCTTCGGCTGCGGCGATGGTGAGGTCGCGGGACACGCGGCCGAGGAAGGCTCCGGCATGCCAGACCGTCGCATGCAGGCGCGTGGCCTGGGTCGTCTGCGTGATCGGTCTGGCGACCAGATCGAAGCGAGCCATCGTCGAGTCGCCGTCGATGGGCAGCGAGATCCTGGCGAGGTTGCTGCCGCTCGCGAGTGCGCAGCCCGGCGACGACAGCACGATGTCGAGGTCCCACGCGGTGCGCCCCGGCGCCGCCGGCAAGTTCATCCGCAGCCGACCGGTGGCGTCGACCGGCCCCGAGGTCACGGTTGTCTGTGGCGCGACCGGGTCCTTGGTCAGCGAGAACAACACCGCGAAAGTCGTTGCGACGCGGACCTGCTCCGGGGCCTCGAGCGAGGCGAAGCGCTCGACCGCGACCACGGCCTGCGATCCTCCCAACGCCGGTCCCGGTTGGTCGGCCGGACGCACAGGCGGCGACCCGACCGCCGGCTCGGGCGCGTGACCCGCCGGCGCCACCTGATCCGGGGCCTTCGTCGGTTTCGACTCCAATTCCCTGATGAGATCCCGGAGCGCCTGGTCGTCTACAGGCAGGCGATCTGGTTCCCATGACACTGGCCCTGGTGCCCCGGAGGACAAGAGTGCGCCGTCTCGGACATAAGGCGGTTCTAGCAACCGTTCGGCCCCAAACCGTCGCTCCTCTGACCGCGGCTCTCCTTCCTCTGTACCTTGCGTTGGTCTCGGCGCACTGGAACTGCCGGCAGCGTCCGGCAGTGCTGCTGCCCAAGGCGCCAACCAGCATGTCATGACGATGCCAGCGAGCGCGCAAAGGCCCGCCAGGGCGGACCATCCTCGCCGGCGTTTCCACATCATGCGGTTCCTGAACCGATGTTACCCGTAGCCGAACCGCGTGCCCATGACCGCTGGTGAGCAGGTAGCCAGAACAGGTTCAGCCGCGTGAGAACGCTGTTGTCAGTCGGAAGTCGGCAGATCCGATCCCACCGCACGGCAGCCCGTCGCCGGACTGGCTGGTCCTCCTCACGCCAGGATCTGCTTCCTGACTTTGCCGTAGACGTCGGTCAGCCGCAGGTCGCGGCCGCCGAAGCGGTGGGTGAAGCGCTCGTGGTCGATGCCGAGCTGCCACAGGATCGTCGCGTGCAGGTCGTGGATCGTCATCGCATCGACCTCGGCCTTGTAGCCCCATTCGTCGGTGGCCCCGTGCGCGAGTCCCTTCTGGAAGCCGCCGCCGGCGACCCACATCGTGAAGCCGAACGGGTTGTGGTCGCGGCCGTTCTTGCCCTGCGCGAACGGCGTGCGGCCGAACTCGCCGCCGAACAGCACGATCGTCTCGTCGAGCAGGCCGCGCGCATCGAGGTCGGCGAGCAGTGCTGCGGCCGGGCGGTCGACCATGCGGCAGTTGTCGCGCAGCCCCTCGGCGAGCTTGCCGTGCTGGTCCCAGCGGTCGTGGCGGGTGTCGGGGCAGGTGAGCTGCACGAAGCGCACGCCGCGTTCGACCAGCCGGCGGGCCAGCAGGCACTGGCGCGCGAAGGTGCGGGTGTGTTCGTACTCGTCGTGCAGGCCATACATCGCCTGCAGCGACTGCGGCTCGTTGCCGAGGTCGACCAGTTCGGGCACCGCGACCTGCATCCGGAACGCCAGTTCGTGGTTCTGGATCGCGGCGTCGATCGCGGGATCGGCGCCCAGCCGCTCGCGGCCGAGCTCGTCGAGGGTCCGGCCGAGCGCCAGCTTGCTGCGCTGCCGTTCCGCCGATTCGCGCGGCGCGATGTTGGCGACCACGTCGCCGCGCATGTGGAACACCGACGCCTGGCTGTGCGCGGGCAGGAAGCCGGAATGGAAGCAGTCGACGCCGCCCGGCGGAATGAGCCCGCCGTTCAGCACCACGTACGCCGGCAGGTCCTCGGCGTCGCAGCCGAGCCCATAGCCGATCCACGCCCCCAGGCTCGGCCTGCCCTGCAGGCCATGCCCGGTGTGCAGGAAGTAGTTGGCGTTGGTGTGTTCGCTGAAGTCGCCGACCATCGAGCGGATCACGCACAGCCGGTCGGCGGTGCCGGCGAGGTGCGGCAGCAGGTCGCTGATCCACTGCCCGGACTCGCCGTGCTGCGCGAACTTCGCGACTGGCCCGAGCGTGTTGCCGGCGTCGTTGAACTGCGTGGGCTCCTTGGGCGGCCCGAACGGCTTGCCGTGCTCGGCGACGAGCCGCGGCTTGTAGTCGAACAGGTCCTGGCAGCTCGGCGCGCCGTCCATGTACAGGAAGATCACCGAGCGGGCGCGCGCGGCGTGGTGGCGCACCAGGGAACCACCAGGACCACCGGAGCCGAGCAGGTGTGCGAGCGGCAGCATCGCGAAGCCATTGGCGGCGCGCTGCAGGAACGCGCGCCGTGTCGGCAGTGGCTCGTGTTCGCAGCTCATCGCAGGTAGAGGAACTCGGCGGTGTTGACCAGCGTGTGCAGCAGATCGAACCACGGCCCGTCCGGTTCGTCACCGCCGCCGGCGAGGAAGTCGCGGCACGCGGTCGCTTCGGTCGGCTCCGGCGCGCGGCCGAAACACTGCAGGAAGGCCGCGGCGAGGCGGGCGTCGTCGTCGGGTGCGGACCGCAGCGACTCGGCCCAGCGCCGGCACTGCTGGTGCACGAACGGATCGTTGGCGAGCGCCAGCGCCTGCGCCGGCACGTTCGAGCTGCTGCGCGCGCCGACGGTCGCGAACGGCGTCGGCAGGTCGAAGGCGAGCAGCATCGGCGGCAGGAAGTTGCGCCGCATCGCCAGGTAGATGCTGCGCCGGCCACCGCCATCGAGCGGCCCCTTGCGGTTGGGTTCGCCGCGCGCCTTGACGATCGCGCTCTTCGGCAGCTCGATCGACGGGCCGTACAGGGTCGGGTCGAGCCGGCCGCTGATGCAGAGCAGCGCGTCGCGCACGGCTTCCGCCGGCAGCCGCCGCACGTGGGCGCGGTGCAGCAGCGCGTTGTTCGGATCGATCGCCGCGGCGTCCGGGCACGAAGCACTGGCCTGGCGGTAGGTCGCCGAGGTCACCAGCAGTTCGATCATCGCCTTCCGCGACCAGCCGGTGCGCTGAGCCTGCGCGGCGAGCCAGTCGAGCAGTTCCGGATGCGAGGGGGCCTCGCCGAGCGCGCCGAGGTTGTCGACGGTCTTGACCAGGCCGCGGCCGAACAGGTGGTGCCACAGCCGGTTGACGAACACGCGCGCGAGCAGCGGGTTGGTCGGCGACAGCACGGCGTCGGCGAGGGCCAGCCGGCCGCTGCCGGGACCCGTGG
>JBASWX010000131.1:0-4953 GCA_049276695.1 Planctomycetota bacterium | reverse complement strand
GCACGCGCGGCATGTGCGGCACCGACGCCGCGCACGTGCGGGGCGACGTTGCCGACGCGCTGGCGCCGGCTGCCGAACCGGAACGTTCGACGCTCGATCGCATGGGCGTCGCTGCTCATTGCCGCCTGCTGTGTTCGGCGCGCGTGCAGCGCGGCCGGGTCGAAGTCCACGGCGACGCCGTGGCCAACTGATCGCTTGAGATCGCCCCGCCGGTCGGGCACTGTTCTGGCGTGGATCTGACCACTTCCGCCAGCGAACCGGTCGACGTTCGACGCCGGCCTTTTCGCGACGGTCTCGGCTTCTTCGGGCGGTTCCTGCGCAACCCGCTGACGGTCGGGGCGGTGCTGCCGAGTTCGCGCTACCTGGCGCGGGCGATGGTCGGGCGGCTCGACCTGCAGCCGGGCGAACTGATCGTCGAGTACGGACCGGGCACCGGTCCGCTCACCGCGGTGCTGCGCGAACTGCTGCCGAACGGCGCGCACTACCTCGGCATCGAGCTCGACACCCGCTTCCACCGGCTGCTGACCGAGCGCTTCCCGACGCTGGCGTTCCATCACGGCTCGGCCGCCGACCTGCAGCAGATCCTCGAGCAACGCGGCCTGCCGCGCCCGACGCGCATCGTCTGCGGCCTGCCGTTCGCGAGCCTGCCGCCCGCGGTCCAGGACGACGTGATCGACGGCATCGTCTGGGGGCTGCGCGGCACCCACGGCGACTTCCGCACCTTCCAGTACGTGCACGCCTATGGCCTGCGCGCCGCGCGGCGCTTCCGCGCTCGCATGCAGGAGCACTTCACCGGCTTCGAGCGCATCGGTCCGGTCGTGCGGAACGTGCCGCCGGCGTTCGTGCTCCGCTACTGGGACGCGAAGTAGCGCGGCAGCGCCGCGCTCACAGCCAGACGCGGAAGCCGAGCCCGTTGCTCGCCTCGAGGTCGGTCGACGGCGTGAACGCGAACGTCTGCGCGAACAGCGGCAGGCCGTCGAACGGCGGCGACGTCGGCACGGTGATCGTCAGTGCGGCGGTCGCGCCCGGCACGATGCCGATGGCGACGGCGACGCCGAGTTCGACGTTCAGGCTGCAGTTCGGGTGGCCGATCGACGCCAGCGACAACGGCAGCGGCAGGCCCTGCCAGAACGTGTCGGACAGGCCGAACACGATCACCGCCAGCGAGCCCGGCAGCAGGTTCGTGGTGCTCAGCACCAGCGGACTGCCCATGATCGCGGCGCCGCCGCCGATGCCGAGCGCCGGCGTCGTCGCGTGGGTGGTGCAGCCGCTGCCGACCGGGAACGCGAAGTCGAGTTCGAGGTAGGGCCGCAGTGCCGGGTTGGCGTACTCGCGCGCATGGCCGAGTCCGGGTCGCGCTGCGCCCGCGGTCGATTCCGCCGGATCGCGGATCACGAAGCCGAGATTGGGCACCGTTCCCGCGAGCCAGCGTTGGGCCAACGACGTCACGTCGAACTCCTTCCAACCGGGTGCGAAGCTGTCGCCGACGCACGTGCGCGAGATCTCGATGGGGTCGAAGGCCGGCTGGGTCTGCCAGGTGACCGTCGCCTCCGACCACGGCGCCAGCAGGTTGTGCAGCGAGACGTCGAGGCAGCCCGCGGCGTTCGCCTGGCGTTGGTACCAGAAGAACGTCGCGCGCGTCGGCACCATGCCGGTGCCGATCAGCCCCGTCAGGTCGAACCGCACGTGGCCGCGCGTGAGCCACGTCTGGAACGTCGGTGTGTAGGTGAAGGCCTTGCCGAAGTCGAGTTCGGGGGCGTTGCCCAAGGCGACCGCGGGCTGGCTGGCGTCGGTCGTCGCGTCGGCGATCGGGGGCAGGGTGATCAGTTGCGCTGCGAGGGTTGGCGCGAACAGCACGGCGACGAGGAGGCGCATGCGCGGCAATGTAGCGCCGGCGCGGCGGGCCGGGGGAGCTCGCCGTGCGCGCACGGTGCAAGTCACTTCGGCAGCGCGCGGCGCGCACGCGTGTCGTCGGCGAGCGCGTCGGTGAGTGCCTGCAGCCGCTCGACCTTCGCCTCGAGCACGCGGATGCGTTCCTGCGTCACCTTGGCGTGGTGGAAAGCGGCGAGTGCCACCCACGCCAGCCCCAGCACGAACGTCACGATGCCGATCTGCGGCGACGTCCACTGCGGCAGATGCTTGCCGGCGAGCTGTTCGAGGAACAGCGCTGCGATCAGCAGCGCCGCCATGCGCAGGTGGAAGGCCGTGTCGTTCGGGAAGCGCATGGCGGCAGAGTAGGGTCCTGGCCGCTGCGGCGTCGAGGTTGTGCCCGGCGGCGCCTTGACCATGCCACCGTCGTGTTATAACGTAGGTGGCAACATGGAACTCAAGGTGCGCAAGATCGGCAACTCGCTCGGAGTGATCCTGCCGGCCGAAGTCCTCGCGGCGCTCCAGCTCGAGGAAGGCGACAAGATGACCCTGATGCCGAACGAACAGGGCTTCCAGATCACGGCCGAGGATGCCGAGTTCGACGAACAGATGCAGCGGGCCCGGGCCCTGATGGTGCGATACCGCCAGACCCTGCGCGAGTTGGCGAAGTGAGGGCGCCCGTCTGGCTGTTGCCGAACGCTGGCCTGGCCTTCCACACCGAGTGCATTCACGCGCACGGTGGGTCGGACGGCGTTCGCGACGATGGCCTGCTCGAGTCGGCGTTGGCGCGACCAAAGCACCTGTTCCAGTACGAGAAGGTCGACCTGTGCCGGCTGGCTGCTGCCTGCGCGGTCGGCATCGCCAAGAACCACCCGTTCGTCGACGGCAACAAGCGCACCGCGTTCCTGGCGGCGACGGTGTTCCTGGAACGCAACGGCGTCGGGGTCGTCGCCGAGCCCGGTGCGGCTGCGGTCTTCATGCTCGGCGTCGCCGATGGTTCGCTCGACGATCTCGCGTTCGCGGCATGGTTGCGCGACAACACGCAGGTGCGGTCGCGTGGCGCCCGGCGAGTCGTCCGTGGCGCGAAGAAGAAGAAGGCGTAGGCAGGTTCGAACGGCGTCGCGGCAGCCTCGTCGGCCGCGATCGCTCGCGTCACTTCAGCGCGGCCATCAGCTTCTCGAGCGTCGTGCCGATTGCGGCCTTCACTTCCGGCTTCTCGAGCAGCGTGCCGATCTGCTGCTGGACGCCTTCGCTGACGCCGAGCTTGGTCGCGGCGGTACCGACGGCGCCGGAAACTGCCTTGCCCAGGCCACCGAGCGCGCCCGACGTGCCGCTGGTGCCAGCGGCCGGCGCCGCGGTGCCCTTCGCGGTCTCCAGTTGCTTGACCAGCGCTTCGAGCGGCTCCTTCGCCGCGGTCGCGCTGGCGCCGTCCTTGATGTTGCCGAGGAACGAACCCAGCTCGGCCACCGATGGCACCTTCAGCGCGGCAGCGGGCGCGGCGGGGGCGGGAGTCGGTGCGGCCGCGGGTGCCGCGGCTGGCGTGTTGGCGGCAGGCGGGGTCGCAGGAACGTTGGCGGCGGTCGGCGGCGCGGTCGGCGGCGCGGCGTCGGCACCCTTCGAACACGCGGTGGCCAGGACGGTCGAGAACAGGGCGAGGATCAGCGGGCTCTTCATGAGGCGCAGCATCGTCGCGATCCGGTCGCGGCGGGCAATGCCGGCCGCGGAATCCCGGGTCAGCCGGGTTCGCGGTTGCCAGTCCTGGCTAGGCGGCGCGCCAGTTCGACGAGGGCGCGATGGAGCAGGTTGCGCACCGAGTCCTCGCTGCGATCCATACGCCGGGCGACCTCGTCGCGCGGCAGCCGTGCGATGCGCGACAGCGTGACGACCTCGCGGTAGTGCTCGGGCAAGGCGTCGAACGCGGCTTCCAGCCGTTCGACGCGTTCCTGCGCCATGATCTCCTGCGTCGGGGTCAGCGACTGCGCGTAGACGGCACCGAGGCCGTCGATGCCGCCGGCGAGCCCGTCAGCGGCGACCTCGCGGCGCACGTCGCGCTTCTGCTCGCGGGCGGCGCGCTCCTTGTTGAGCACCTTGTGCCACACCGCGGTGAACAGCCAGCCGCGGAACGCGTCTTCGCCGCGGTACTCGAAGTCGTCGAGCGACAGCAGGATGTCGCAGCACGCGGACTGCACGAGGTCGTCGGCGCTCTCTTTGGCGCGCAGCAGCGGGCTCATGCGCAGGCGGACGAACGCGCGCAGCGCCGGCAGGTGCTGCTTCAACAGTTCTTCGAGGGCCGACCGGTCGCCGCTGCGCGAGGCGCGCAGCAGGTCGCCGCTGTGCCTGGTCGGGGCGCGCCGGTCGGGGTCCTCTGCCACGCGCGCATCATGACCGGGTGGGGCGCGTGCCGGCAATGGCTGGCGGTGCGAAGCGTGCGCCGCCGATCCGCGGCGACGCAGCTGCCACGACCTTGGCGGCGCCGCCGCCTCAGGTGAGGCCGCGGAGCGGTCAGAAGGCGCCGATCGTGAGCGTCAACGCATTGGTGCTGGTGAACGCCACGATGTTGGCGAGGGCGTCGAGTTCGACGGCGACGACCTGCTGGTGCAGGGTCCGGCCGGCGAGGGCCAGCGTGTTCGGGACCGCGAGGGTCGGCGACACGGCGCCGGCGGTGGGGGTGTGCAGGTCGAGGAGATCGGGCGTGACGAACAGCGAACACCCGGCGACACCCTGCGCCAGGATCGTCGGCAGCGGGATCGAGACGGCACCGAGGCCGAGGGCGCGCACGGCGAGACCGGGTGCGGGCATGCCGGTCGCGCGCGCCGTGCACGTGGCGCCGACCCACGGCAGCGACGTCGCAGTGAGCACGTTTGCGCCGCCGCTGCCGGTGCAGCCGGTGCCGACAACGGTGGAGCCTGCCGGGCAGGTCGTAGTGAGTTGTGCGAAGTAGGCCGAGTCGCTTCCGCCGGGATATGCGCAAGAGTTGTGGATGAGATCGGCGTGATCACGCGGCGTTGACCTTGGTTCCATCCTTGAACCGGACTCCGTTGATGATGTCTCGCAGCAGCAGCGAGCCATCGAGTTTGCGCCAGC
>JBASWX010000130.1:0-3478 GCA_049276695.1 Planctomycetota bacterium | reverse complement strand
GTAGCCCAGCGCGCGTGCGGTCGCCTCGGCGTCGGTGGCGGAAGGGCCGCAGCAGCCGGTCGAGGCGGGGCCGCAGCAGGCGGCCGACGCCGGCGAGGCGGAAGCCGCAGCGGCAGCCGCGGCGGGGATGCTGCCGTAGCGTTCGCGCACGATGGTGCGCACGGATTCGGGTGGCAGCGAGGTGCGATCGGGGTCGTGGTTGGTCATGGGTGTTGCCTGACCTGTTGGACGACGGAGTCGCGAAAAGGACGCAGCCGGGAGTCGGGAACCGGTGCCGTGATCGCGAATCGGGCAAGAGTTGCCCGATTCGTTGCCCGATTGCCTGGAGGGCTTCCGCCGTCGTCCCACCGGCATCGGCGCTGCGTGACGGCGCGCGGGTCATTGCCAGGGTCGGCTCGTCCCAGCCACAACGCTGTCCCCGGGAATCGGGCCACCGTGGCCCGATTCGTGGCCCGATTCGCGGTCGCGCGTGCGCCATGTTCGCGAATCGGGCCGCGTTGGCCCGATGGGTGGCACGTTTCTGGCTCCCCGGTCGCCGTCTCAGGAGTGCGCCACTTCGTAGCGAGTAGCCCTCCCCGCTCCGACCCGGCGCAGCAGTCCCAGGTTCATCAGCTTCCGCAGGTGGCGCTTCGCGGTCCGGCTCGGCACCTGCATGGCCCGCACGTAGTCGCGCACCCGTGTGGATTCGCGTGACGCCAACCAGCTCCAACCGTCGCGTTCGGCGGCGCTGAGTTGACCTTCGATGTCCACGCCGCGTGACCGGACTGCCGCCGCCGCCTCGCGCCAGATGGTCAGGACCATGTAGGGCGCGTGGTACGAGTAGGAGGGCAGCGGCAGGCCGACGGCGACCGCCTTCGCGCGCATCGACTTCAGGCCGAGGCCGCGTTCCTCCGCGAGCTGCAGCTTGGCGAAGACGTAGTGCAGGACCGGATTGCGGCTCAGCATCGGGGCGTCGAACTTCTGGATCTGTTCGAGGGTGATCGGCGGCACGGGCCCGCCTGGACTCCGGACGACGATCCTGTCCGGGTGCACTTCGAGCTGGCACTTGGCGCCCTTGATGTCGTAGTCGCGGTGCACGAGCGCGTTCACGATGCCCTCGCGCAGCAGTTCGAACAGGGTCGCGTTGGCCTCGCCGCGGCGGGCCTGCGTGCGCGAGATCGGGTTGGGCAGCTTCGCGCGCAACCAGTCGAGAGCCTGCTGCGGAACGGCGATCGCCGGGCCGTCGAAGTCGCGCGTCTCCTCGCTGCCTTCCGCGTGATGCATGGTCGCCAGCAGCCCCGCCTGCGGAACGCGAACGCGCGGCTCCTTGCCGAACAGGATCAGGCCGAAGCCCGTCGGCGTGAGCTTGCCCCTGGTTGCGTGCAGCAGTCCCTGCTGCACCAGCCGGCGCTGGAACTCGGCGGAATCGACCGCGTCGCGCACGCCGGTGTCACGCCGGTAGTCGGCGAGTGCGCGCTGGTCGAGGTCGCGAAGCTGGCTTGCCTGCGGGGAGTCCTCCAGATCGGACAGTGCCGCCGGCCCGGCCTTCGTCACCTCGCGTCGGCGGCGTTCGGCCTGCTCGATGAAGCGCCGGTTGGCGGCCCGAATCCGCTCCTGGAGGTCCCGGTGGAACATCTGCACGCGCACCCCGTGGTCCTGCAGGTGTTGGATGCCCTTGCGATCGACCGTCGGGTCGGGGTCGGTCACCCCGACCCACACTTCCGCGATGCGAGCCAGCACGATGCGCTCGGCGCAGCCGAGCTTCGGGTGATTGCGGGCGCCAGGGGCGCACGGTTCCAGCGTGCAGAACAGCACGGAGCCGTCGAGCCTGGCGCCGCGGTTCTTGCGTTCGAGCAGGGTGTACTCGGCGTGGTCACCGTCGCGCAGCTCGCCGCGGCACGCGGTCTCGATCGTGCCGTCGGGCTTCCACAGCACGGCGCCGACCAGCGGGCTGGTCTTGCCGTCGCTGCGCCGTTCGCGCTGCGAGCCGTTCATCACCTCGATCGCCTGCTCCATCAGTCGCCGTGGATCGAAACCGCGGCGAGGCGATGCCGTGGCGGGACGGCCGTGGCCGGGATCTGGCCGCGCACGCCGGTGCGCGGCGGCGTGGCGCTTCGTTCGATGGCTCATGCGGTGGTGGCGACCTGCACGGTGGTTTCGATGATGCGCTACGGCCGGGCGATGGCGACGACCGCGCTCTCGCCCTTGTCCTCGGCCGACTTCCTGGTCGTCACGAACAACCGGCCGCCATCGGTCGCGAGGCCGCCGATCAGCTCCGAATCCGCCAACGGCTGGAACTGCCACTGCTGCCTGCCGGTGTCGCGGTGCACGGCGTGGATCGTGCCGGCCATCGCGGCCACGTGCACGCAGTCGCCGAGCACGATCGGGCAGCCGTAGATCGCGGACGTGCTGCCCTCCGGCACCCGGATCGGGAACTGCCAGGCGACGCGGCCGACCGCGGGATCCAGCGCGTACACCGTGCCGTCGCACGAACCGTAGTAGACGAAGCGCACGGTCAGCGCCGCGGCGGCTTCGTTGCGGCCCTTGGTGTCGAGCTTCCAGGCCAGCTTGCCGATCTCCTTGTCGATCGCGTAGACGCGGTTGTCCTGGCTGCCGACGTAGACGAACAGCGGGCCGATCGTCGGCCTTCCGTACATCCAGCCCTCGGTGCGGAAGGCCCACAGCCGCTTGCCGCTCGCCGCGTCGAGAGCGAGCGTGCGGCACTGGTCGAAGATCGACAGCGCGACGATCGTGCCATCCGACGCGGCTTCGCCGGGGCGCGCGGGCTGCTGGAAGCGTGCCTGGTGACCCGGGAAGCCCGGCGGATCGTCGGGACGATCCTCGAGGTAGTCGTGCTGCCAGCGGATCCTGCCGGTCGCGAGTTCGCAGCCGTAGACGCGGCCGTCGGCACCGCCCGCGACGACCAAGTCGTTGGCGACCGCGGGCCCGGCGACGCCCGCCTCGATCTTGGTGTGCCAGATCACGCTGCCGTCGCGGCGGCCGAGCGCGAGCAGGCCGTTGTCGCAGCCGACGACGATGGCGGTGAACTTCGGCGTCGTGGCGAGCGCGAGGCCGAAGCCGCGGTCGAACGGGAGGCGGCCCTGGGTGATCCAGGTCTTGGTACCGGTCGCGGCGTCGAGCGCGTGGATCGAGCCGGCGCGGTCGAGAGCGAACAGGGTGCCGTCGTGGTGGACGACGTGGTCGAAGTTGGCGCCGGGCGGTGCGTACTTCCACAGCACGCGGGGTGCCGGGGCTGGTGCGGCCGGGGCAACCGGCTCGGCCTGAGCGGCGGCGGCGCGGAGCAACGTGAATGCGGCGACAGCGACGAAGCCGGGCCGATGGCGCGGGAAGGAGAACCGCATGCGGCGCAATCTAGCCCTGGAACCAGCGTGACGCGACTCCGCGCCGGCTGAAGAAACTGCTCGAAACGCCTCCTCCCACTGCGAAGATGGCGTTTGCCACAACAAACCACGATGCCCTGGGAGGGGCGTTTCGAGTG
>JBASWX010000129.1:0-10689 GCA_049276695.1 Planctomycetota bacterium | reverse complement strand
CTTCGGGGCCGGTGTCGTAGCGGCCCGGCGACGTCCGCCGGCCCGCCCGGCTGCAGGGCTGCACCGCTGCCCGAGACGCGCTTGCAAGACCCCGGAACGCTCGCTAGCGTGCCCCGCCCCGCGCGCTACGGAGCGGCGCGGGCCTGGGTTGCTGAACCCGGTTGGGCCGTTAACTCAGTTGGTAGAGTGCGATTTTCACAGAGTCGAAGTCGCAGGTTCGAATCCTGCACGGCCCACCACTCCAGACCCCCGCGGTGCCCGCGCGCTGCACCGGATCTCGCCGCCTGGTGAAGGCTACACGGCGGCCAACCCGCCCCGGACACTCCCCCCGGCCTCGGCAATCGAGTTCGGGACCTCGAGGAGCGGCTCCAAGAGATGGAGAAGACGGCCGTAACCGGCGACCTGCGGCGCAACGGGCGGAAGCGTTGGCGGAAGCGTTGACGTGGTCGCCGGCCCCGGTCCGATCCGTCGCACGGGGCGCTTGCCTGCATCGCAAAAAGGCGATACGTTACCGCTCTCGAGATGCCGAAAACCGAGGTGCTGTTCTACCAGGACTCCGACGGGCGCTCGCCCGTGGTCGAGTGGCTGGAGCAGTTGCAAACGATGGACATCGCCGCCTACGCGAAGTGCGTCGCCGTGATCGAACGCCTGGAGGAATCCGGGTTCGAGCTGCGGCGGCCGACCGCCGACATGCTTCGTGACGGCATCTACGAGTTGCGGGCCAAGAAGGGCCACGTGAACTACCGCATCCTCTACTTCTTCCACGGCCGCAACGTCGCCATCCTGGCCCACGCCATCACCAAGGAGGACGTGGTGACGCGAGTCGAGATCGATCGCGCCCTGCAACGCAAGGCCGCGTTCGTGGCCAGCCCTTCCAAGCACACCTTCCAAGAATGACGCCCATGACCAGGACCAACAAGCACCAGCGAACGAGCAGCGCCCGGCGCATCCTCGGCCGGATCACCGGCGCCGACCCTGCCCTGCGCGAGTCGATCGAGGCCCACAAGCTGGACAGCAGCGTCGCCGAGATGATCCTGGCGGCGCGCGAGAAGGCGGGACTGACCCAGACCCAGCTCGCCAAGGCGGTCGGCACCACGCAGAGCGTGATCTCGCGGCTCGAGGACGCCGACTACGAGGGCCACTCGCTGTCGATGCTCCGGCGCATCGCCGAGGCCCTCAACCAGCGGGTCGAGGTGCGGCTGGTGGCCGCATCCTGGACGGGGCGGCGGGCATCGAAGCGGGCGTAGCAACCGCGCCCTGCCACCGCGCCGGGGCTTGATCGAACCTTCACGATCGTCCCCACGGCCTCTTCATCGGGCCTTCTAGGTTGCTTCGTGCTCGACCGCAGTTCCCCCGCGGCGAGCCACGAGGTCCCCGATGAACTGCACGTCCCTGTCCCTCCTCACCACCGCCCTGTGCGCGCTCGGCGCAACCGGCATCGCCCAGCAGAAGGCCATCACGGCCGACGGCTCGAGCACGGTCGAACCGATCACCTCGGCGGTGGTCGCCGAGTTCGTGAAGGTACACCCAGACATCCGGGTTTCGGTCGGCGTCAGCGGCACCAGCGGCGGCTTCCGCCGGTTCCTGGTCGGTGAGACCGACCTGTCGAACGCGTCGCGCGCGATCAAGAAGGAGGAGATCGAGAAGGCGGCCAAGGCGAACCTCGAATACCTGGAGAACCTGGTCGCGTTCGACGGCCTGACCATCGCGATCGCGCGCAACAGCGAGATCTTCGGCAAGGACAAGCCGGCGATGACGATCGGCGAACTGGAACTGCTGTGGTGCCGCGAGGCCGAGGGCATCGTGACCAGCTGGCGCCATCTGGGCAGCCGCTTCAGCGAGGGCAAGATCACGCTGTCGGGCGCCGCGTCGACGTCGGGCACGTTCGACTTCCTGACCGAGGTCGTCAACAAGAAGACCGGCGACACGCGCGCCGACTACTTCGCGACCGAGGAGGACCAGCTGCTGGCCGAACAGACCAGCAAGAACCCGATGGCGATGACCTACTTCGGCTACGCGTTCTACCTGCACAACCAGGAGCGCGTGCAGCCGGTCGCGATCGATGCGCGCCGCTCGACGGTCGACGCGCCCGCCGACATCCTGGCCAAGGTCAACGAGAAGCGCATCGCCAACGGCAAGAAGCCGATCGTCAACGCCGCGGGTGCGGTCCAGGGCGTGCTGCCGGACGTCGACACCATCGGCTCGAACAGCTACCAGCCGCTGACCCGGCCGTTGTTCGTCTACGTCAGCAAGAAGGCGGCGGAGAAGGCCGAGGTGCAGGCGCTGATGGAGTTCTATCTCGACGAGAAGCGCATCGGCAACCGCGAGTTCATGCTCGACGTCGGCTACGTGCCGGCGCAGCGGCGGCTGCGCGACGCCTCGCGCGCGATCTTCGCCGGCAAGATCCCCGGCACCGCGTTCGCCGGGGACTTCGGCCACCTGACCCCGGCGCTGATCGCCGAGAAGTACCAGGCCCACGCCAAGCTCGGCCCGACGCCGGCCAACGCCAGCAGCGACAAGGCCAGGTAGTCCGCCGCCACACCCCTTGCCGTGCAGGCCGCGTTGACCATCCTGCCGCGCGCCCCGTCGCTGGTAGCGCCGCGCGGACGGCGGCTGTTCGAGGCCGCAGTGCGGCGTACGCTGCTGGGCTGCGGCCTCTGCGCGATCGTCATCGCGGTGCTGACGGCGTGGACCTTCTTCGCCGGCAGCCTGCCGTTCTTCGCCAAGGTCGACCTGGCGGAGTTCTTCGGCTCGATCCGCTGGGCGCCGATCACCGTGCCCGAAGGGTACGGCGTGCTGGCGCTGATCGCCGACACCGCGGTGATCACCGGCATCTCGCTGCTGGTCGCGGTGCCGCTCGGCGTGCTGGCGGCGGTGTACCTCAGCGAGTACGCGTCGCCGCGAGTGCGCAGCGTGCTGAAGCCGGTGCTCGAGATCCTCGGTGGCATCCCGACGGTGGTCTACGGCTTCTTCGCGCTGCGCACCGTGACGCCGTTCCTGCAGGACTCGGTGCTGCCGGGCCTCGCGTTCTGGAACGGCATCTCCGCCGGCGTGGTGATGGGTTTCATGATCCTGCCGGTGATGGCGAGCCTGTCCGAGGACGTGCTCTACGCCGTGCCGCGCAACCTGCGCGAGGCCGCGTTCGCGCTCGGCGCCACCCGCGGCGAAGTCGTGCTGCGCGTCGTGCTGCCGGCGGCGATGTCGGGCATCGGTGCCGCGTTCATCCTGGCGATGTCGCGCGCGATCGGCGAGACGATGATCGTCGCGCTCGCGGCCGGCCGCACACCGGCGTGGCCGCCCGATCCGACGCAGCCGATGATGACGCTGACGACGACGATCGTGAACATCGCCACCGGCGAGCAGGAGGCGACCGCGTTCATCTGGTCGGCGCTGTTCGCGATCGGGGCGCTGCTGTTCGTGATCACGCTGGCGTTGAACGTCGCCAGCCACTTCATCGTGCGCCGCTTCCGGGAGCAGTACGAATGAGACCGGAAGACGTGCTGAAGGCTCCCGACCACCTGCGCTGGCGCCACAAGAAGAGCAGCGCGTTCGCGGTGACCGCGGCGGCGTCGCTGGGACTCGGCGTACTGATCGTCGTGGTGCTGGTCGTGGCGACGCTGCGCGACGGCAAAGCACTGTCGAGCATGCACGCGACCGCCCGCGCGGGGCTGGCGCTGTCGCAGCGCGCCGGCGCTGGGGCCGACGCCGGCGCTTCGTACGTGGTCGCCGCGCAGGTCCACGAAGGAACGGCGGCGGCCGCACTCGGGATGGCGCAGGGGGACGCGCTGCTCTCGGTCGCGGGCTCGCCGGTGCGAGACGTGCGCGAGGTGTGGTCGGTGATCGGGGCCCTGCCGGGCAACGTGACGACGGCCGCGGTCGCCTGGGTGCCAAACCTCGAACAGCTGTTCGGCGAGATCGAAGCGACGCCAGTCGCCGACCAACCCAACGTGTTCCGCGCCACCGTGTCGTACGTCGCAGCGGGCACGCCGGCGGCAGCGGCCGGGCTTCGCGACGGCGACGTGCTGCTCAGTGCAAACGGCCAGCCACTGCTCGGCAGCCAGCAGGCCTGGCAGACGCTGGCGGTACTCGCCCGAGCCACTCCAACCCCGCTCGAACTCGCGTTCGAACGCACCGGCGAACGCCGCACGGTGCCGTTCGCGATCCGTCGCGAGGGCGAGCTGCCGCTCGAACGCAGCCTGCTCAGCGCCCTGTGGCACTTCATGACCACGCTCGACGAGCCGCGCTATCCCGAGCACGCGGGGCTGGCGAGCGCGATCCTCGGCTCGCTGTGGGTCGTCGCCGTGACGATGCTGTTCAGCTTCCCGCTCGGCATCGCCGCCGCGGTCTACCTCGAGGAGTACGCGCGGCGTTCGCGGCTGACCACGGTGCTGCAGGTGCTGATCGCCAACCTCGCCGGCATCCCGTCGGTCGTCTACGGCATCCTCGGCCTCGAGATCGTCGCGCGCACGCTGAACCTCGGCCAGAGCATCGTCGCCGGCGGCATCACGCTCGGCCTGCTGATCCTGCCGGTGATGATCCTCGGCTGTCGCGAAGCGCTGCGCACCGTGCCGCCGTGGGTGCGCCACGCCGCCGCGGCGCTGGGCGCGACCCCGAGCCAGGTCGTCTGGCACCAGGTGCTGCCGTACGCGCTGCCCGGGATGCTGACCGCGATGATCCTCGCGATCTCGCGCGCGATCGGCGAAGCGGCGCCGCTGATCATGCTCGGCGCGTTCCTGTACGTGACCTACCTGCCCAGCGGCCCGATGGACACGTTCACGGTCGTGCCGCTGCAGATCTTCAGCTGGGCGACGCGGCCGCAAGCCGGCTACGAGACCATCGCCGCGGTCGCGATCGTCGTGCTGCTGGGGATCCTGCTGCTGCTGAACGGCACCGCGATCGTGCTGCGCAACCGCCTGCAACTGAGATGGTGACCATGACCCTCCCCGCTCCCCTCCTCGAGCCCGGCCGCCATCCCGGCGAAGGCGCCGCCGCCGCGGTCGCGACCCCGCCGGTGCTGGCGACCCGGGACTTCAGCCTGTGGTACGGCACGCACCAGGCGTTGTTCGACGTCACGCTGGAAGTGCCCGAACACCAGGTCACCGCGATCATCGGCCCGAGCGGCTGCGGCAAGAGCACCTGGCTGCGCAGCGTCAACCGGATGAACGACCTGCTCGGCGTCGTGCGCACGCAGGGCGCGGTGATCTACCGCGGCGCCGACGTCTACGCGCGCGAAGTCGACCCGGTCGAGGTGCGTCGCCGCATCGGCATGGTGTTCCAGAAGCCGAATCCGTTCCCGAAGTCGATCCGCGACAACCTCGCGTTCCCGCTGCGCATCAACGGCATCCGGACCGGCGTCGAACAGCGCATCGAACAGGCACTGCACCGCGCGGCGTTGTGGGACGAGGTCAAGGACCGCCTGCACAAGAGCGCGCTCGAACTGTCCGGCGGCCAGCAACAGCGGTTGTGCATCGCGCGCGCGCTGGTCACCGAGCCCGAGGTGTTGCTGATGGACGAGCCGTGCTCGGCGCTCGATCCTGGCTCCACGGCGCGGGTCGAGGACCTGATCCACGAACTGCGGCAGCGCTACACGGTCGTGATCGTGACCCACAACATGCAGCAGGCGGCGCGGGTGTCCCAGTTCACCGCCTTCTTCTACGTCGGCCGGCTCGAGGAGTTCGGGCCGACGCGGCAGATGTTCGCGAAGCCGTCGAAGCAGCGCACCGAGGACTACATCACCGGCCGCTTCGGCTAGCTGCCATGGAACCCACGATGACGCGCACCGCCTACCAGAACACGCTCACCGGCCTGCGGCAGAGCCTGCTCGACCTCGGCGCCCTGGTGCTCGCCCGCCTCGAACAGGGGCTCGCCGCACTGGTCCGCCACGACCAGGCGACCGGGACCCTGGTGCAGCAGGGCGACGACGACGTCGACCGCGCCACCGCCGCGATCGAACGCACCTGCATCGACCTGCTGACCCTGCAGCAGCCGGTCGCCAGCGACCTGCGGCTGATCGCGGCGACGTTCCGGATCGTCGTCGACCTCGAACGCATCGGCGACCTCGCGGTCAACCTCGCCGACTACGCCGGCGACAGCGAGGCGCTGTCGATGGTGCCGCCGGCCCGCATCGAGCAGGTCGGGCGCGTCGGCATCGAGATGCTGCGCGACGCGCTGCGCGCCCTCGCCGACGGCAACGTCTTCCTGGCGACCGCGGTGATCCGGCGCGACGACGAGCTGGACGAGCTGGCGTGGAACGGCACCAAGCTGTTCCTCGAAGCGCTGCACCACGCCGGCCGGCGCGCCTGGGACGACGCGACCGCGAAGCGCCATGCCGAGGAGGCGCTGCCGATCCTGCTGTCGATGCGCGACCTCGAACGGGTCGGCGACCACGCCGTCAACATCGCCCGCCGCGTCGTCTACGTGGTGACCGGCGACGAATCGCTCGAGTGAGCGATCAGCGTGCAATCGCCGGCATCGGTTCGGCCAGCGGTTCCGGCGGCGGGTTCCACAGCAAGGCGTACTCGATCGGCGTGGTGACCCCGGGCAGGCTTTCGTCGCCGCCTTCATCGGCGTCGGGGTCGAAGAACAGCTCGGCGTTGAAGAAGTCGATCGCGCGCACCGTCAGCACCGCCTCGCTCGCGCCCTGCACTTCGAGCAGCCCGGCCATCGGGTCGGCCAGCACCTGCACGCCGGTCATCGGTTCCTCGACGTGGAACGCGAGCGTGCCGCCGAGCACGGGGTCGAGCACCTCGCCATCGGCGAAGACAGCCATCGTGAAGTCGAGCGTGTAGTCGTTGCGCGCGAGCCGCCCCCCCGCGGCGACGATGGTGACGCCGACGCGCAGCGGCGCCGTCAGTTCGAGTTCGAGCGTCTTCACGGTCGCGCGCCGCTGCCGGTCGAGCCGGAACGAGCCGCTGACCGGGATCACCGCGTCGCCGACCTGCAGCGTGACCGCCAGCGTGCAGCGCGCCGCGAACATCCAGGTCAAGCCTTCGATCATGTCGCCGGCGACGGTGACGCCTTCGAACAGCACCGAGCCGTTCAGCACCGCCATGCCTTCGCCGTAGTCGTTGAACGCGACGCTGAACAGATCGCCGGTCGAGTAACCGTCGTCGCCGTCGCGATCGTCCCAGGTGCGGATCGCGGTGCCGCCCTCGGGGCCGTCGAGGATCTGGATCTCCGGGTTGACCAGTGGCGGCTCCGGCTCGGTCGGTTCGGCCTGGCCAATCGGCGGCGCGCCCGGTTCCTCCCAACCGAGCGGCGGCAGTTCGAGCAACAGCACCGCGCTGCGCAGCGCGCGCGTCGGCGCGCAGGCGGCGCGGTACGCGGTGCTCGCGGCAGCGAGCATGGTGTCTTCGGTGATCACAACGTCGGGGCGCACTTCGGCGGTCGGCGGCGGCGGTGAGCCGCCGCTGTCGCACGCAGCGGCCGCGAGCAGCAGGAACACGGCAGAGCGGTCGTTCATGGTGCCCGCGATCTTGCCGCGTGCGCGCGCGAGCACAGCGAGGGTCCGAGAGCTTGATGCGCTCTTGGCGAGAGCCTCATCGGCGCGCGTACTCCTCTGTCCGCGAACTCATGCAAGCATCACCGCCCCTTCGCTGCGTCCTCACGAGCGCGCCTAGCGTCCTGGCCGTCCCGAAACCAACCGCACGGATCCTCCGTGCCACCCTGCAACCCCAAGGAAGCAAAGGACCCACCATGGATCGTTCCCGTCTCCTGTCCGGCATCGCGTTCGGGCTCGGCCTCGCCTCGGCCGGCTCGGCGCAGATCACCATCAGTTCGAACATCACCACGTCCACGACCTGGACGTCGAACAACGTCTACGCGCTGTCGGGCGACATCTACGTCGAACCCGGCGCCACGCTGACCATCCAGGCCGGCACCGTGATCGCCAGCCTCAACAACAGCACGCTCGCGGTCTGCCGCGGCGCGCAGATCCTTGCCAACGGCACCGCCACCAGCCCGATCATCTTCACGTCCGACAACGACCGTGCGACCTGGACGGCCGGCAACCCCGAGACCGGCACCTACCGGCAGCTCGCCAACAACGAGTGGGGCAACGTCACGATCATGGGCGCGGGCTACATCTCCGAGAACCAGGTCGGCACCAACACGCCGGCCCCGAGCGCCTCGAACTACGCCGACATGGAGGGCCTGAGCCCGGCGGTCACCTCGCTGAACGACTACGGCGGCGGCAACGACAACGACGACAGCGGCAGCTTCAGCTACGTGTCGCTGCGGTACGGCGGCCGCACTGCCGCACCCGGCGTCGAACTGAACGGCCTGTCGCTCGGCGGCCTCGGCCGCAACACGGAAGTGCACCACATCGAGATCCTGAACAACCTCGACGACGGCATCGAAGTGTGGGGCGGCACCGTCAATCTCGAGTACCTGAGCATCTGGAACGTCGGCGACGACAGCCTCGACCTCGACCAGGGCTGGCGCGGCAAGGCGCAGTTCGGGCTGATCGTGCAGGGCTACAGCGGCACCGGCTCGCAAGGCTCCGGCTTCGGCGACAACGCGCTCGAGATCGACGGCGCCGAGCTGTGCAACTACCAGCCGGTGACCACCGCGACGATCTACAACATGACGGTGATCGGCTCGCCGCACCCGACCAACGGCAGCACCGGCGGCGACCACCTGACCGCCTGGCGCGACAACGCCAACGTGCAGATCCGCAATTCGATCTTCATGGACGCCGGCGACAACGTGATCCAGAACGACGTCAGCGACTTCGAGAACGGCAACACCGGTTACGGCTGCAACGGCACGACCACCTGGGCGACGCGCTGGACGACGCCGTTCACGACCACCTCGGCCGTCAACCCGTTCGCCAACCCGGCGGCGGCCTACACGGCGCAGACCAACGGCAACCTGATCGACTTCCGCGACAACGTGTTCTTCAACAACCTGCGCGCCGCGGCCTACACCGAGGCCAACGCCCGCGCCGTGTTCACCGGCGGCGGCGGCAGCAACAACGCCAACAACGCAATCGTGACCAGCTCGCCGATCACGTCGGTCGCGCGCGGTGCCGCCGCGACGCCGAACGGCAGCAACAGCACGTCGCCGGTCACCTTCCTCGACCCGACGCCGGCGAACGACGCGCTGACCGCAGTCGAGTTCGCACCGAACGACGGCTTCTTCACCGCGGCGCGGTGGCGCGGCGCGTTCGCGCGCGGCAACAACTGGCTGATCGGCTGGGCCGCGACCGCGCGCTTCGGCCTGACCACCAACAACAAGTCCAACGTGCCGCTCGCCGGCGAACGGCCCGGCACCTTCGGCGTGCCGGTGCACTACACGACCGGCAACTGGAGCACCGGCTCGTCGATCACGATGACGGTCGAGAACCTCGATCCGACGCTGAACGTCGGCATCCACGTGTTCGGCACGTTCCCGATCAACTTCCCGATCTTCGGCGGCCTGCTGGTGCCGAACCCGGACGTGGTCACCGTGGTGTTCGGCACTGCCGGCACCGCGTCGTTCCCGACGTTCGTGATGCCGCCGGGACTGACCGGCGCGTCGTTCTACACGCAATGGGCGGCGTTCGACTTCGGCGTGCCGTCCGGCGAGTTCACGTTCAGCAACGCGCAGTCGCACACCGTGCAGTGAGCGACGGGGCGCGGTGCAGCGCGTGCGGCCGGCCGTCGCCGGCTGCACGCGCAGATTCAGCAGCAGCAGCAGCAGCATCCAGGGTCACACGCAGCGTTCCGGAGCCCGCAGTTCCGGGAGAGCAACCATGAACGGCAGCAGTGCATTCACTCTCGGCGCCATGGTCGGTGCCATGCTCGGCATCTCGCCGCTGGGCGACCAATCCGACTGGCTGACCGGCGTCGCCGCGCGGCAGCAGGACCCGCTCAGCCGGGCACCGGCGCGCAGCGCGGCCGAGGTCGCACCCTGGCAGCGGGACCTGCTGCAGCTCGCCTTCGACGCCGCGTCGGCGTTCCCGCTCGACCCGCATCGCAAGAACCGGGGACGGGCGCAGGACGTGGTCGTGCGCGCCTGCTTCACCCTGGGGATGCAGGATGTCGCCGTCGGCTACGGCGGCCAGATCGCCGACTGGCGCCGCGGCACCGCCTACGCCGAGTTCGCGGCGTGCCTCGCGGCGCGCGGCGAGGCGGCGCGGGCGAGCGACTAAATCGCGCTGGCCGAACGTGTCGCCAAGGCGGAACGCGAGGCGCCGGCGGGCCAGGAATGGCGCTGCGACCTGATCGCCCTGCAAGTCGCGCGCGCCTGGACGTTGCTCGGCGACCCGGACGCGGCCAGCAAGGCGGCGGCGCGCATCGAGCCGAACTCGACCAACGCGGTCGACGACCGCTGGGCCACCACCGCTGCGGAGCGCGTGCGGTCGCTGGCGGCCGGCGACGCGGACAGGGAACTGGCCGCGATCGACGCCGCGTTCCCGACGATGTCGCTGGGCCAGCAGCACACGGCGATGGTCACGCTGGCCAACCTGCACGAACGCTTCTTCACCGCGGCCGCGGTGCGCACGTTCTGCGAGCAGCGGGTCGCCAAGACCTGGGAACGGGTGACCCCGGCGCTGCGGCTCGACGCCCTGGAACGCCTGGTCCGGACCAACATCAGCAACGGCGACGTCGCGACCGCGCGCAACCTGCTCGCCACGATGCGCACGATCGTCGACGGGCACGCGTGGCGGGCCGAGGACCGCATGCCGCAGCTCGCGCGGCTGGTGGA
>JBASWX010000128.1:0-4428 GCA_049276695.1 Planctomycetota bacterium | reverse complement strand
AGTCGGCGCCTGCCGGCGGCGGCTCCGGCGGTTCGATCGTGCTGCAGTCCGGGCGCCAGGTCGAGTTCGTCGGCGCGCTCGGCTCGATCAGCGTGGTTGGCGGCACCGGCGGCGTCTTCAACCGCAGTGCCTCCGGCAGCCCCGGCGGCACCTCGCCGCCCGGCGGCGCGATCGTGCAGATCGCCGGCGGCGACGGTTCGCCCGGCTTCGTGCGGCTCGAGACCCCGACGTTGCCGGCGCTGAGCCAGCTCGCGTCGATGCAGCCGGCGGCGAATGCCAACAACCTCGGCGTGCTGACCGAACGCGACGACCTGGTCGTCTGCCGTTCGAAGTTCTACTCGACCGGCCTGATCTTCGGCCCCGAGTTCGCCCGCTACGAGATCCGCGGCACCGTCGACGGCGTGCCGTTCGTGCTCAGCGACGATGCGGCGGTCTCGCCGCAGGCCGCGACCATCGGCGCGCCGATCCGCGCGCTGTTCCAGGGCGCACAGCTCGACCTCGCCACCAACGAACCGCTGCAGATCGGTCTCTGGCGCACTTCGGTGGTCAGCAGTTCGACCCAGACCGGCATCGCTTCCGATGGCCTCAACGGCTTCCGCTTCCTGCTGCTCGCCGACTACTCGACCGGGTCCGTGATCACCGTCGACAAGGTCGTGATCGTCTATCGCGTCTGAATCTCTCGCAGTTGACCAAGGCACGTTCCCATGCGCCACGCCTCCCTCTCCCTGCTCCTCACCGGCGTCGCCCTGCTGGCTGGTTGTTCCAGCGGCAACAGCGATGGCACCGCGACGGTCCGCATCAAGTGTCTCGGCGGCCAGGCCTTCTGCCTCATCAGCTGCGATCTCGGCTGCTCGCAGACCGGCTGCTCGGTGTCGGAGATCGCCGAGAACCAGCGCCTGCACTTCAAGTTCTCGGACCGGGTCGACCCCACTTCGGTGGACACCGCCAGCATCTCGATCCGCACCGCGAGCGGCGTCGCTCCTGATGGCGAGTATCTGGTCGACCAGGCCGAGGTCACCTTCGTGCCCAAGGTGCGAACGGTGGGCGGCGTCAGCACGTTCGGCTTCCTGCGCAACGAGAGCTACATCATCACCCTGGCCGGTGGCGCGACCGCTGCGCAGGGCGTGCGCGGCCTGTCTGGCGACACCCTGACCCAGGAGCTGACCTGCACGGTGCGGGCGACGCTCGGCATCCAGGACGAGGACCAGCTGCCGCCGACCGTGACGCTGGTCGCACCCACTGACGTGCAGGCGGTGCCGCTCGATCCGACCCTGGTGCTGCAGTTCTCGGAACTGATCGACACCACGGCGCTGCAGAGCCCGTTGAGCGAGGCGTCGCCGATCCGCGTCGTGCTGCGCAGCACGCTGCCGAGCGGCGAGTGCAACCGCGACGACGACGGCATCGCGCTGGAAGGGCTGCCGCAGCTCGCGACGCAGTCGGTGAACAACCGCGACGTCACCGTCGTGACGTTCCAGCCGTCGGTGCAGCTGCCGGGCCGCGCCTGCCTGACCATCTACGTGTCCGGGGACCTGCGCGACTTGTCCGGCCGCGCCGGCGTGCCCGCCCAGTTCGAGATGTTCACGGTGGCGGCGGCGCCGACGCAGATCCTGCTGACCGAAGCGTTCGTCAACAGTACCGGCCAGGAGGTCCTGGTTTCCGGCGGTGTGTGGGGCGGGGCGTCAGGCAGCGGCGCCCGCCCCGGGCTGCTCGGCGGTGACGGCCGGCACGGCTCGTTCAAGCCACAGCTGGGCAACTCGCTGGGTTCCGGCGAGTTCGAGTGGAACGTCAGTTCGTTCACGATCCCGGGCACCCAGACCACCAGCGGCCAGAACGAACTGGTCACCGACGGCCGCTTCTTCTTCACCGACTTCGTGCTGGCGGAAGGCCAGACGATCAAGTTCATCGGCGCCGTACCGGCTGAGATCCACGTGCGCGGCAAGTGCGAGATCCTCGGCACGATCAAGGTGAACGCGCCCGACATGCCGTTCTTCGTGCCGACGGGGGGCCTTGCGAACGGCCAACGGGTGTCGACCTTCAGGGCGCGCTCGCCCTCGGCCAGTCCCGTCCTGACGCCGGTCGCTGGGCAGCCCGGTGGTGCCGGCGTGTGTGGCGGCGGGCGTGGCGGCGATGGCGGCACCAAGTGCCTCTCCGCGGGCCCGATCATCGTGAGCGGCGTCAACCTGACCGATGGCCAGCGCGGCCAGCCGGTGTTCCTGCGCGCCGGCCACGCCTACGGTGCCTCGGCCGGTGCCACGGGCGGCAACGGCGCGGCGATGAACCCGGCGACCGGGTTGCCGGTCAACACGCCACTGATCAGCGCCCTCTACCGCGTGCAGGTCTCGCCAGGTGGCGCTGGCGGCGCCTTCATGCTCGCCGGAACCACATCGAACGGAACGCTGATCACCGCGCAGATCGGTCCGGCCCCGCCCGTGGGTACTGCGTTCCCGCTGCTGCCGTTCCCGGCCAATCCACCTGCTGGCTACCAGTCGCTCGACCACTTCACGGTCGGCGGTTCGGGTGGTGGCGGCGGCGGCTCGCACAGCTTCGGCACGATCTTCTCCACTGGCGACCAGTTCATGGCCGGCCACGGCGGCTCCGGTGGCGGCGGTGCAGTGGCGTTCCGGGTTGGCGGCGAGTTGGTGGTCGGACCGCTGGCCCAGCTACAGTCGAAGGGCGGCGCCGGCGTGGTGATCGACGGCGACGATCCGTTGACCCCGACGGTGTTCGAGACCACGTTTGGCATCTCGTCGCCCGGCGGTGGCGGGTCAGGCGGCTCGTTCCTGCTGCAGTCGGCGCGCCGCGTCGCGGTGACCGGCCTGATCGACACGAGCGGCGGCCCCGGCAGCCGCACCGCGTTCATCAACCCGCCGATCCTGAACGTGCTGTGCAACGCCGGCGCCGGGTCGAGCGGCTTCTACCGGCTGGAAGCGCCGGACCCCGCGACCAACGTGACCTTCTCCGGCCCCGGCGCGACGGTGCCCGCGTTCAACGCCGCCGACAACGTCGGACCGCTGGGCGATCGCGACGCGGCCTCCGGCGACGTGTCGACCTGGCGCTCCTCGGGACGCGTGTTCCCGCCGACCTGGGAAGGCTACGAACTGGATGTCGACGTCGACGGCGACGGCGTGATCGACGCCACCTACTCGGACAAGCCGGGCGGCGTGTTGCCGCCGGTGGGCGGCCCGGTGCAGATCGAGTTCCAGGGCGCGACGCTGAACCAGGCGGGTACAGCGCCCAAGACCGGCACGGTGCCGAAGCCTTGGCGCACTCGCGTGGCCGCCTCCACCGGTGGTCCGGTGGTGCCCAGCATCAGCCAGGATTCCGTGACCGGCCTCCGGTTCCGGCTGACCTACGATCGCGCGACGTTCCCGAACCAGGTCATCAGGGCGCTGCGCGTGTTCGCGCGGACGTGAGCGAAGCCCCGGCGGGCGGCGGCCGTATCGCCGCCCGCTACGTCGCTGCCGCGCCGGACGCGCCGATGCGCCCGGCGGAACTGGTTTGGGATCGTTCCGGCCGGTTGGTGCGCGTCGGCCGCCCACGCGGGCCGGTCGCCGACGTCTGTGTCGTGCCGGGCTTCTGCAATGCGCACGCGCACCTGCAGCTCGGGCCGCTGGCGGCGCGGCCGCGGTCGTTCCGGCTTTGGCTGTCGGCGGTGATGGCCGAACGACAGGCTGAGGCGCCGGCGGCCCGCCGCGAGCGGCTCGACGCCGCGGTTGCGCTACTGCTGGCCGACGGTACCACGGCGGTCGGCGAGGTCGACAGCACCGGCGACAGCTGGTTGCGTCTGCGCCGCGGCCCGCTGCGCGGGCGGTGTTACCGCGAACTGACCGGCTTCCATATCGCTGCGGTCGCCGCGACGCGCCTGGCCCGGTCACGGCTACGTCGCGCCGCGCGCGCACAGTTCGCGCTGGCTGCCGGGCTGTCGCCGCACGCGCCGTACTCGGTGTCGGCGCCGCTGTTCGCCGCCGCCGCCAGATCGTGCCGGCACCTGATGGTGCACTGTGCCGAGGTGCCGGAGGAACAGCAGTTCCTGCGCAGTGGGCGCGGCCCGTTCGCGGACCTGCTGGCCGAGCTCGGTCGCCTGCCGGCAGGGTTCCGCGCGCCGGGCGTCGGTGCCGTCGCCTGGCTCGCGCACCTGGGCGTGCTGCGCCGGCACACGGCGCTGGTACACTGCCAGGAACTCGAGCGCGGCGATGTCGCGCGCATCGCTGGCTCCGGTGCCTCGATCGTCGTCTGCCCGGGCACCATCGAGTGGTTCCGGCGGTCGCCGCCGCCCGTCGACCGCTGGCTGGCGGCTGGCATCCCGGTGGCGCTCGGCACCGACTCGCTGGCCAGCAACCACACCTTGTCGATGCGCGCCGAATTGGCCCGCGCCGCGCGCTGGTGGCCGGGGCTGTCGCCGCGGCGGCTGCTGCACCTGGCGACGGC
>JBASWX010000127.1:0-2367 GCA_049276695.1 Planctomycetota bacterium | reverse complement strand
GCTGGCGCAAACTCGATGGCTCGCTGCTGCTGCGAGACATCATCAACGGAGTCCGGTTCAAGGATGGAACCAAGGTCAACGCCGCGTGATCACGCCGATCTCATCCACAACTCTTGCGCATATCCCGTGGGCAGCGTGGCCTGCCATCTGGCTGTGACTGGCGGGACCGCGATGATCGAGTTCACGATCCGCGACACCGGGCCCGGCATCGCCGCCGCCGATCTGCAGCGGCTGTTCCAGCCGTTCGTCCAGGTCGACAGCGGCCATACCAGGCGGCACGGCGGTTCCGGGTTGGGTCTCTCCATCGCGCGGCAGCTCGCCCGCTCGATGGGCGGCGACGTGGTGGTGGCCAGCGTGGTGCACCAGGGGGCCACGTTCTGCCTGCGGTTGCCGGCCCGGCCCGAGAGTGCCGGTGCCGCCGCGGTGCCGGCGGTGGCGCAGCGCCGGCCACCGCAGCTCGCCGGACGGCGGGTACTGGTCGTCGACGACGCCGCGGACAACCGCCTGCTGCTCGGGCGGGTGCTGCAACGCTGTGGCTGCGAGGTCGCGTTCGCCGAGGACGGTGCCCGCGCCGTGGCGGCCGTCACCGGCGCAGCGGCGACTGGCGGGACGCCGGATCTGATCGTGATGGACGTCCAGATGCCCGTCCTGGACGGCTGCGCCGCGACCCGCGAGTTGCGCCGGCTCGGCTTCACCAAGCCGGTGGTGGCGGTGACCGCCAACGCGATGGCCGGCCAACGTGACGAATGCCTGCGGTCGGGCTGCGATGCGTTCCTGACCAAGCCGATCGACGTGCCGGCGCTCTACGACCTCTTGGCGCGCACGCTGGTCAGCGAACAACCCTCATCGACGAGCTGACGCAGCAACTGGGTCACCGTGTCCATGCCGGTCTTGCGCAGGATCTGCGACCGGTGCACCTGGGCGGTCTTCGCACTGATGCCGAGTGCGTGGCCCACCTGCTTCACGGTCGAACCCTGGAGCAGCAGCACCAGCACGTCGAACTCCCGCGGCGTCAGCGTCTCGATCGTGCCGCACACTGAGTGGCCGGCGGCGGTGCTGCCGCAGCGCGAGTGCTGCAGCATCCGGTTGATCGCCGCCGCGCCGGATCGCCGCTGCAGCGGCAGGAACGCGACCCGCGCGGTGCCGCCGGTCAGGTGGTCGGCGGGCACCGCCACGACGATCGGCAGCGGGCAGGCTTCGGTCACCTGCTGCAGGAAGATGGTCGCGTTGCCGGCGATCGACGCCAGGTCGACGACCGTGCACCCGGAGTCGGCGCGGCGACACAACTCGAGGAAGTCGGCCTGATCGGCGCAGACGTGCAAGGCGTAGCCGATCGCGGTGAAGAAGTCGCCGAGCAGGCCGGCAGCGGGGCTGGCGTGGGACGTGAAGAGCCGCACCATGCCTGGGGCGGTGTCTGATCGGCGGCGTCGCTGGCGCGTCATTGGTAGGCGGACGATTCACATCGTGCCGTGAGTTTCGAGGTGCAGGCCGCGACAACCTCGGTCAGGACGGCGTGCATCCTGCTGCTGCGGTCGGATGCTGCGGTCGGAGCCTAGACCGCGGACCGTACCGGCCAACGGGGCCGATCTCCGTACGCGTCTTGCCTAGGAACCGGCTCGCCGGCGCGGGTCGCCCGATCCATTGCGTTGGTCGGCCAGCCACCGTCGCCGGGCATCGTTGGCACCAGTTCCCATTGGCCTGCCGAACCTACTGCTTCGGACGAACGAACAGGTCGGCGGCGAGTTCCGAGTCGACCGCGACGCCGGTGCGCGTCTCCGCGAACGACGGCTCGTCCTTGCCGTCGAAGGTGCCGCGCACGCTGGTCGCGATCATCAGCGGCGTCTCCTGGAAGTCGGTGAAGCGCAGCTCGACGGCGCCGAACCACGAACCGGGGCCGCGGCCGCGGAAGCGCGCGGTGACGACGTTCCCGGCTTCGTTGATGCCGAGGAAGGTCGTGCGGCCGTGCTGCCAGACCGCGAGTTCCTCGACGGTGGCGCCGAGCACTTCGCGCTTGCCGGCCGCCACCACGACCGCAGCACCGTCGATCGCTGTGCGCAACGCGAGCAGCGGTTCACGGCCGAGGTCGCGCAGCGTGTCCAACCGTGCATCGGCGCCCATCGCGCGACCCTTGCCCATCTCGAGGAAGAAGGCCTGCTCGCCGTCGATGACCCGCCCGTAGCGCCACGACTTCTCGCCCTGCAGGTAGTCGTGGTCGACGCGCAGGCCCGCCGGCCACTTCATGGCGAGCCGCCGCTGCTCGGTCATCGCGCCCTTGGTGACCGCGTGCTCGTGCCGGTACGAACGCAGGGCCGCGATCCGCTCCCTGCCGCCGTGCGCCGCCACCGCGCGCGCGAGCAACGTCGCCGC
>JBASWX010000126.1:0-3067 GCA_049276695.1 Planctomycetota bacterium | reverse complement strand
GGGCAGGCGCGGCCGTTCCGCGGCCCGCTGCTGGCGGCCCACGCCAACGTCGGGTTCGGCGACGTCGCCGCCAAGGTCGACGGCACCCTGCTGCGCGACCGCGCCGACGCGCGTTTCCTCGAACTCGGCATCGAGGCCGGCACTGGCGCCGGCCTGCACGCCAACCTGTGGAACAGTGAAGCCGAACTGTTCGCGGGCCGTCGCATCAACGACGGCGTGGCGCCGGCAGCCGCCGACGGTTCGCTCGCCGGCGTCGATGCGTTCCCGCACCAACGCTGGGACCTGCTCGACGGCACGCTGCGGTTGCCGGTGCGGCTGGGCGTGTTCGGCGACTGGCAGAACCTGCGGCACGAGCGCGCGGGCGTCGAGCGCGAGTGGATCGGGGCCGGGCCGCGGCTGATCCTCGAGCCGACCTGGCGCCTGCTCGGCGATGCGCGGACCGGGCTCGATCTCGTGGGCCGCGTCGGCGGCGACGTCGGCGGCGCCTGGTTCAAGGAGCGCTTCCGTGGCGGCGACGACCGCGACTTCACGGTGCGCTGGTCCGGCGAAGCGGGGCTCGGCCTGCGCGGCCTTGCCGGCCACTGGCAGGCCGACCTTGGCTACCGCCTGCGGCACACGACGTTCGGCCCGACCGACAGCGACCTGTTCGGTGACCGCCACCGCACGCTGCTGCAGCACCAGCAGGTGTTCGTCGGCGTCGGCGTCACCTGGTAGCACGCCGGCAGGCGGTCGCCGGCGCGCACCGCGCCGCCGGCGACCAGCCGCGATCGCTCACGGCGTCTGCGTGAACAGGTTGACGTGCGGGTTCGACGTCACGAACTGCGTGAAGCCCGAGTCGACGGTCAGCACCTGGCTGTAGAAGAACACACCGATCGCCGACGGCACGGTCGGCGCGGTGAACCCGAACGCGGCGTTGCCGGTCGCGTCGGTCGAGCTGCCCAGTAGCACGATGTTGCCGCCGACCGCCATCGTCGGGAAGCCGGGCACCGTGGTCGGGCCCGCGGTGTCGGCGACCGCGAGCAGGAAGGGCCGCGAGTTGCCCGGCGTGACCACCAGCGCGTTCATCGCCGCACCCTGCACCGCCTGCTCGGGCAGCATCGTCAGTTCGCAGTCGACGACCGGCGCGATCGTCTCGCCGAGCTGCACGTTGTCGATCTGCCAGCCGCCGAGGTTGAGCCCGGCGTCGGCGACCAGGCGCCATTCGACCTGCACCGACGGGTTGTTGTCGGCCATCGGCAACGCGTACTCGACCGTCTGCCACGCGGTGTCGAGCACGTGCAGACCAGCACCCACCGGGTTGCCCCAGATCTGCACGCCGTTGCACCAGATCGTAGCGTCGTCGTAGGTGCCTTCCTCGACCGACAGCCAGCGCGAGAAGCGCAGGCGCACGCCGAAGCGGCCGGTGCAGTTGATCACCGGCGAGCGCAACCACTCGTTGCACGAGTTCGGGTAGCGGCCGTTCGAGGTGCCGATGCCGAGGTCGGTCGCGTAGACGTTGAGGCCCGACACCGCGTTCTGCGGGTCGACCCAGGTCACGCCGCTGACGGCGCTGGTCTTGCCGGCCGGATCGCCGAGCTGCCAGTCGTTGGTGCCGGACACCACGCCGTTGGTCCAGCCGGCGGCACCGCTGTCGAACTGCTCGCTGTAGAAGCCGGCGAACGTGCCGCCGTCGATCGAGTACAGGTACTCACCGGAGGCGGGCAGCCGCACGACTGCGGCGCTGCTGTGCACCGCTTCGATGTGGTACGACACGCCGCCGACCGACAGCCCGGGCAGCATCGCGACGTAGCCGTTGGCGGCGCCGTTGGCGTGCATGTTGCGCACGACGTTGCCGGTCCCGGCGTTGAAGTGCAACCGCACCTGCGTGATCGAGCCGGCCCCGATCGGCGTCACGGTCGCGACGACTGCGCGCGGAGTCAGCCGCTGGGTCGTCGACTGCAGTGGCGTGTGAGCGATCGACGCGACCTGGATCGCCGGATAGGGGATCGCCTTGTCCAGCGCGGCACCCTCGAGCTGCACGTAGTTGGGCGTGCCGTTGAGCAGGTTGCCGTCGTTGTCGTCGGCGATGAACACTTCGCGCACTGCGTCCTGGCGCGTCGTCGCGTTGGCGGCGAGCGTGCTGATCACGATGTCGTTGCTGATCGCGAGCGCGGTCGCGGTGCCGTAGGCGGTGCGCAGCCGCTCACGCAGCTTCCAGGCGAACCCCATCCACACCTGGCCGGCGGTGTGCGGCGCGGTGCCGGACGCCGGCCACAGCAGCGTGTTGTTGCCGTTGCGGATCCCGACGCCGGAAGTCTGGAAGCCGCTGCCCAGGATCGGGCTGTCGACCAGGTAGAGGCCGATGATGTCGCCCCAGCCTTCACTCAGACCCTCCGCGTTGCTGTTGAAGATGCCGCCGTACTGCTGGTCGATGCCGTGCCCCCATTCGTGCGCGACGACGGTCGAGAACGCGGTGTTCGAGCAGCCGCCGCCAGCCGCGTAGAAGTTGATCGTGTTGTTGGTGTAGTACGCGTTGCAGGTGCTGGCGATGTTCACCGTTGGCGTGATGTTGTCGATGATCGCGAGCTGCGGCGTGTTGCCGACGATCGAACGCAGGAACTCGTTGGTCGCGTCGGTCCACCAGCTGGTCGTCGGGTGGGCGGCTTCGTTCGTGGTCGCCGCCGCGGTGAGCAGCTGGATCGTGGTCGGTACGCCAGGATTCACCGCGAACACGCCGGCCGGCGGGTTGGCGCCGCTCATCACGTTGTGGTGCCGGCCGTCGAGGTTGCCGACCGTGATGTTGACGGCGGCGGCGATGTCGATCGTGAACTGGCCGTTGGCGTCGGTCGTCACCGAGCCGACGCCCGGCACGCTCAGCACGAGGCCGGGCAGCGGTGCGTTGACCAGCGCACTGAAGGCGTCGTTGCCGGTGCGCGTCCACGCCATCACCGTCACCGTCGTCGGTACCGGCGGCATCGCCGAGGCGGTGCTCGCCGCGGCGATCGTCGCCGATGCGTGCGTGCTGGTCGTGCAACCGGGCATGCCGCATTCGTGCTTGTCGTTCTTCCAGCCGAGCCGCGCACCGGTG
>JBASWX010000125.1:0-1609 GCA_049276695.1 Planctomycetota bacterium | reverse complement strand
CCGCGGGATCGGCTCAGTCGTGCGTGTGCACGCGGCCGTTGTGCGGGGTCGCTGCGTACGGCATCACCTTGTTGTAGGCGATGTCGTTGGCGTTGACGTTGTCGCCGGCGATGTTGATCACCGGCGGCACGACGCGCAGGTCGCTGATGACCGCGCTGACGCCGATGTCGTAGACGTCGTCGCCGAAGCGGCGGCCGTTCGGCCAACCGCCCGGCACCTGGGTGTTCTGCAGCGGGCTGAACACCGTGTCGCCGCCGAACACCGACAGCCGGGAGAAGCCCGGGTCGTCGGGGTTGCCAGGGTGGGTCGGGCCGCCGCCGGCGAGCCGCACCGGCGCCGTCGACAGGTCGCACTTGATCAGGTCGGGGATGAAGATGCCGACCAGGTCGGTGCGGTTGGTCGTGATGCCCGGGAACGGGCTCGACGCGAACACCAGCGCGTTGAGCAGCGCCGCGAGTTCGGGCGTCAGCGCGTAGTTGCCGAAGCGCACCGCGTCGGTCTCCGGGGTCATCCGGTTGTAGGCGTCCTTGTCGGCGATCGCGACGAACGCTTCGCAGAACAGCGGGTTGCCCTGGCGCCCGACCTGCACGAACGGCCCGAACTGGATCGGGTCCATCACGTCGGTGCGGAACTCGATCTGCTGCCGGTAGGTGCTGGCGTGCACGCCGACGACCTGCATGTCGCCGCCGATGCGCGCGACCGGCACCTGCAGCACGATGCCGTGCACGTTGAAGCCCTGCTGGCTGTCCCGGCCCGGATTGCGCAACGACAGCAGGTCGAAGGTGGCGCCGACGTCGGCGTAGAAGCCGTCGTCGCGCTGGCCGGCCCAGGTGACGAAGCCACCGGGCAGGTTGGTGACCGTCTGCATCGTGTAGCGGTCGAGCTGCGCGCTGGTCGCGACGCCGCCGAGCGCCGGGCCGTCGCCGGCCAGCTGGTTGTAGTGCGGCGTCGCGCGCCCCTGGTTGTTCGGCGGCACGATGCCGCTGCCGAGGTACTGCACGCCGTTGCCGGTCGGCCGCCAGTCGATCTCGATCAGGTTGTACGTCTGCGTCAGGTTCTGCGCGTTGTCGTTCACGTTCTGCACGACACCGGTGTACGACTGCAGGATCGTCGCCTGCGTCTTGTAGGCGGTCTGGAACTGCCAGACGTAGCTGAAGGTCTTGCGGCCGGCGGCGACGTCGGCGCCGGTCGACACGTGCAGCGCGTAGGCGACGCGGTCGTCGAAGTTGTACTTGTTGGGGCCGATGCCCGGATCCTCGAACGGATACACGGACATGCCGAGCGTCAGGTACTTGCCGCCCGCGGGCGCGGCGCTGACGAAGGCGTAGACGTCGGTGAGGTTGGCCGCGTCATCGAGGGTGATGAGCGGTGCGTCCATGTGGCTCGAAGCCAGCACGGACGAGGTGCTCGCGAGCATGGCCGCGAGTTGCAGCAATCGGTGGTTCATGGCGATCGTGATGGAAGGGAACGGAACGGAGAAGCGACCCGCTCGGCGCCGTTGCGGCGCCGTGCGCGTCGACGGCGGTCAGCTCGTCATGGCAGTTCGCGCAACAGCCGCAACTCGCTCGGCAGCAGGGCTGCCGCCTGGCCCTCGGCGGCCGCGCGATGC
>JBASWX010000124.1:0-6430 GCA_049276695.1 Planctomycetota bacterium | reverse complement strand
CACCGCTCTCGGGCCCGCGCATTCAACCGCCGAGGCGGTCGTGTAGTGCCAACGATCCCGGCGCGGCCGCCAAACCCGCGAGATCCCTGGGGGCTGTCCGGCAAACTGTCGAAAATGAGTCAGAGGTCGCGGACAGCAGCTCGATGCGGGGTCGCGAGCCATCGGGTGCTGGTTGGTCGCGCGCATCGTCGAGCAGGTCGGGCCAGTCGGCGACGATCGGGACCGTGGCGCGCAGCGCGCCGTGCTCGACCATCAACTCGCCGGCGCCGCGCTGCAGCGCGCGCACGCTGTCGTCACTGCCGAGTGCCCAGCGTTCGGGCTGCGGCGACGACACGCGGGTGCCGAAGCCGGTGCCGGTGATCTCGTGGGCGCCGCCGTGGCTGTCGATGCCATGCACGACCAGACGTTCGGCCTGCAGCGGCGAGGACAGGCGAACGGTCGCCGGGGTCACGCGCAAGCGGTCGAACACCACGCCCTGCAGTTCGAGCCGCCGCCGGATCACGCCGGCGATGTGCTCGGCGAGCAGCGCATTGCCATCGTGGTTCAGATGGCAGCACATGTCGTTGTAGAGCGGTTCGGGATGATCGCGGAAGATGCCGGTCAGGTCCTCGAACGCCACGCCGGCCTGCTGCAGCAGGCGACCTTCCTGCTGCAGCAGCGGATAGCCGCGCTGCGCCGCGCGGTCCCAGGGGCTGTCCGGCACGATCGCCACCTTCGCCTCGCTGGGCCCGATCGGCTTCGCTCCGGGCACGTACTGGTTGGGCTGCAGGAAGTGGAAGTAGCGCGCGCCCTGGCTGGCGCACAGCGAGTGCATTTGCAACGAGCACCGGCCCCACACCTGCGCCATTTCGGCCCGCGCGTCGTCGAGCGACTGGCCTGCCCGGCCCGGCCCCGTGACTGCGAACGACGGCGTCACCGCGGCGCGTTCCGCCGTCGCGCGTTCCGTCACCAGCCGCCGCGCCAGTTGCCGATCGCGCAGCAGCCAGACGAGTTGCGCGGTCGGCGACCACCAGAGCGCGCCGGCCGCGTCTGCCATCGCCTGCCGCTCACGCCGCAGGAACACCAGATGGCCGAGGCGCAGCTGCTGTTCGGGCGTCGGTACGCGGTCCATCAACGCCGCCCAGCTGCGTGGGAACCAGGCCGGCACGCCGAGTTCGAGGTCCTCGTTCAACAGCGACACGTCGTTGAAGCCGTCGAGGTTGACGACGCAGTCGAACTGGCCGCCGAGCAGCATCACCATCTGCATCGCCAGCAGCTGCTGCGGTTGCTTGTAGCCGCCGAGGGCCAGTTGCACGACTTCGATGCGCCGGCCCTGCAGCAGCGGGCTGCGCTGCAGCGCCGCGACCAGCGTCGCCTCCGCGCCATCGCACAACAGCATCGCCACCGAGCCACCGGTGATACCGACCACGAAGCGGTCGGGGCCACGCGTGAACAGCGGCGGCGCGTCGTCGTGGAAGCCGTAGCGGGAGACGAAGGCCGACTGCTCGGGCAGCGAGGCGTCGGCGACATAGCCGAGGTAGGGGTGCACGACCGTGCGGGCGTTCGCGCGCTCGTTCCGGACGCGGGTTGGCTGGTCGTGCGGTGCTGGGCCGGTCGTCGTTGCCGCGGCTCGCAATGCCATCGCGCGCGTCCAGGTGAACGGAGCACCAGTCGCGATCCACCAGGCCCCGACGGCCAGCAGCTCGATGCCGCAGAGGACGAGCAGCAACGCCAGCGTGAGGAAGAGGGCGCGGCGGAGCGGGCGGCGGGGTCGCGGCATGCAGCGGGCAGGTGGTCGGCGGAGCGAGCAGCATGCCTCGGTCGCAGGCCCCAGGAGAGGGTCACCAACCTGCGCGCCGGTGTCAACCCGACGTTCCCCGGCTCGCCGCGCGGTGGTGCACCCCTCGATTCGGACCGCCAATGATCGCGGCGCCGCAGGCGCCGTTCGGCGCACCACGTGAACGCCGTGCGGTAGTAGTGGTCGGGCTGGCCGGATTTGAACCGGCGACCTACTGGTCCCAAACCAGTCGCGCTACCAAACTGCGCTACAGCCCGTCGCGGCGGCACGGTATCGGCAGCGCCGCAGCAAGGGAAGGAGCCCGCGCGCGAACCAGGACGAACGGTGGGACACGTCGCGTGGCCGGCATGGGCTCAACGGCCGGCGGTCGCCACCCGCTGCCGGGCCCATTCGCGATCCGCGGCACGTAGCGGCGGCGACGACTCCTTCTGATAGTCGATGCGGAGGTCGAAGCGCGCGCGGGAATACAACGACTGCCAGACCTCACCGAGGTCGACGCGCGGTTCGGGTTCGCCCGGCACCAACGGCACCGCCAGCATTGGCAGCGGATCGCGCACTCCGAACACGTGGAGCTCGGCGAGCGGGCGCGCCGGACTGCGGCTGACGAGGATGCGGTAGTCGGTGTCGGGCAGCGGGTGGGCAAGCGGCATCGGGGCGCCGTCGCGGAGCAGGTCGACCTCGATGAGGTTGGTCAGCGAGTGCAGCACCCGGATCCGCTTGGCGAGGTAGTCCTGCCGGCCAGCGGCGTGCACCTTGTTCCAGGGCGACAGGACTTCGACCAGCGTCACCAGCGACCCGGTGGCCACGTCGTGCACTTCGAGGTAGGACTCGCTCACCTCGTCGATCTCCGGCAAGGTGACTTCCATGACCGCCATGCCGGGCTGCGCGCGCGGCGTCGGGGGAAGGGGTGCTGGTTCGCGCTCGACCACGGCCAGGTCCGGCCGACCGATGAGCACCAGTTCGTCGCCGGCCAGCGTGTAGGTTCGCCGTTCCAGCGCCAGGTAGTAGCGCGGCGCGACCAGCGGCGTCATTGCATCGGCGAGCGCGGTCACCAGCCGATTGTGCACGTCCGGCCAGAGCACCGGGTGCTCGAGGTAGGGATCCATGCCGGGGAACGGCGAACGCATTCCAACGATGATAGCCACGTCGCGTCGCGGTGTCTCAGGTGCGTGGACGACGCCAGCACACGATGGGAACGATGCGAGCGCGCCGCGCCGCTACTTCAGTTCCTTGGGTGGCTCCGCCGCGGGCTTCTCCGGCGCCGGCGCGACCTTCTCGACCAGCCGTTCGCCGGGACGCAGGTGCTTGCCGAGCCAGTCGCGCAGCATGCTCAGGAAGTGGGCGCGCGCCTTGCCGACGAGTCCGTGCCGCTGCCCGGGATATGGGAAGTAGTCGATCACCTTGCCGGCGGCGACACAGCGGTCGACGAACTGCAGCGTGTGCTGCCAGACCACGGTGCGGTCGTCGGTGCCCTGCACCACCAGCAGCGGCCGCTGCAACTGCGACACGAACGGCAGGCAGCTCGACAGCTCGTAGCCCTTGCCGTTCTCGGCCGGCGTGTCCATGTAGCGCTCGCCGTAGCCGGTTTCGTACAGCGCCCAGTCGGTGACCGGCGCGCCGGACACGCCGCACGCGAACGTCGTCGGCGCGGCCAGCAGCAGGCGCAGCGTCAGGTAGCCGCCGTACGACCAGCCGTGCACGCCGATGCGGCCGCCGTCGACGAACGGCTGTTGCTTGCACCACTCGACCGCGCGCAGCTGGTCCTGCACTTCGAGCACGCCGAGCTGCCGGTGCAGGCACTGCTCGAACTCGATGCCGCGGTTGGGCGTGCCGCGGTTGTCGAGCCGGCAGACCACGTAGCCTTCGGCGGCGAGCGCCTGCAGCCACAGCGGCGCACCGCCGAGCCACTGGTCGGTGACCTGCTGGCTGTGGGGCCCGCCGTACACGTACAGCAGCAGCGGGCAGCGCTGGCCGTCGGCGAGGTCGGGCGGCAGCGCCAGGTGCCCGTAGAGCACCGTGTCGCCGTCGGTCTTGATGGTGAACAGCCGCTGCTGCGGCAACGCGAACGCGGCCAGCGGGTCCGCGGGGCCCGGCAGCGGGATCGTGGTGCCGGTCGCCAGTTCGAGCAGCCGCGCGTGCAGCGGCGTCTCGAGGTTCGACGACACGACGTGGGCCCAGGTGGTGTCCGGCGACAGCTCGCAGCGGTGCGTGCCGCGTTCGCGGGTCAGCTTGCGGATGTCGCTGCCGTCGAGTGCGGCGGCCCACAGGTGCAGCTGCCGCGGATCCTCGTCGGCGGCTTCGAAGTACACGGCCTTGCCGTCGGCGGACAGCCCGAGCAGGCGCTGCACGTCGAATGCGCCCTTGGTGACCTGGCCGAGCTGGGCACCGTCCTTGGCGTGCAGCCACAGGTGGCGGTGCCCGTCGCGCGGCGACCACCACAGGAAGCGGCCATCGGGCAGGAACGTCGGCCCGTGCTCGGGCTCGATCCACTGCGGGTCGTTCTCGGCGAGCAGCGTCGCCAGCCGGCGGCCGGTGCTCGCGTCGTAGCGCACGAGTTCGAGCTGCGTCTGGCCGCGGTCGACGCGTGCCGTGCACAGCGTCGCGTCCGGCCCGAACGTCAGGTTGGTCCAGTACACGTCTTCGCCGGCATCGTGCGCGAGCCAGCGGATCGCGAAGTCGGTGGTGTCGCAGACGCCGACCTGCACCCGCGAGTGCCCGCGGCCTGCCATCGGGTAGCGGCCGTGGCGGCGCACGGCGGGCGTCGGCGCGAGATCCTGGTACGGATACGGATCGATCGCTCGCAGGTCCTCGCGGTAGAAGGCGAGGAAGCGGCCGTCGGGGCTCCAGAACAGGCCGCGGTCGATGCCGAACTCGGCGCGGTGCGCGACCGCGGCGTAGACGACGTCGGCGCTGCCATCGAACGTGAGTTGCCGCAGCCGGCCGCTGCCGTCGCGCAGCCACAGCTGGTGTTGCCGCACGAACGCGACCGCGCGGTCGCCGGGCGCCACCGCGACCATCGGCCCGTCGCCGCCGTCGGGCTCTTCCCACGCCAGCACGGTCTCGACCTTGTCGGTGCCGAGCTTCCAGCGTGCGACCTGACGCGGGGTGGCGAGACGCAGCGTGGTGTCGTCGAGCCACGCCAGCTCGGGGAAGCGGGCGGGTCCTTCGGCGGGTTGCCCGAGCAGCGCGCGCAGCACCTTGGCGTCCGCCAGCACCTCGTCGCTGACCTTGCCGTCACTGAGCCGGTGCAGCGTCTCGGACTCGGCCGAAGTGCGCACGACGGTCGCGGCGTGACCGCCCGGCAGCCAGAGCGTGCGCGGCAGCGGTGCCTGCAGCGCGGGCCCCCGCTCGAGCACCGTCGCCAGCGTCAGTTTGGTGCCCTGTTGCGCCGATGCAGTGGCCGACAGTGCCAGGACGGCGAGCACGACGACGCGGAACGGCAGAGCCATGAGCGCAGTGGATCATCGCAAGCCGGCGACGGCGACGCCACCGTTGCGCGCGCCGGCCGGGTCGTCCAGGATCCCCGCCGAGCCCGCCGCCGCCTTGACGACCTCTTCCTCCAGCCCCGCGGTCGTGACGCCGTTCGTGCGCGGCCGGAAGACGCGCGCGGCGCTGGTCGGCGGCGGCTTCATCGCCGATGCGCACCTGCAGGTGCTGCGCACGCTGCCCGACGTCGAGGTGGTCGGCGTGTGCGACCCGCAGCGCGGGCGGGCCGAACGGTTGGCGCAGAAGTACGGGATCGCGCGCACCGCGGCTGCGCTCGGCGAACTGATGGGCGCGGTCGCGGTCGACGCGGTGCACGTGCTGGTGCCGCCGCTGTTGCACCGCGAGGTCGCCGCCGACTGCCTGCAGCGCGGCGTGCACGTGCTGGTCGAGAAGCCGCTGGTGCAACGGGCCGGGGAAGTGCAGGCGCTCGCCGAGCTGGCGCAGCGCGGGCAGCGCGTGCTGGCAGTGAACCACAACCAGGTCTTCCATCCGGCAGTCGCGACCCTGCGCACGCACCTCGCGCACGGCCGGCTCGGCGCGCTCGAACACGTCGCCATCCAGCACCACGTGCCGCTGCGCCAGTTGCAGACCGGCGACGTCGGTCACTTCATGTTCCAGACCGAGGCGAACATCCTCTGGGAACAGGGCGTGCACCTGTTCTCGCTGGTGGTGGCGCTGCTCGGCAGCTGCCGCGAGGTGCGCGCGATCGCCGGCGCCCGGCGCGGCCTCGCCAACGGGGTGCAGTTCGTCAGCGAGTGGCTGCTGCACCTCGAGTGCGAACGCGGCACCGCGAGCGTGCGCATGGCGTTCGGCAAGCCCTGGCTCGAGACCACGGTGCAGGCGATCGGCAGCGACGGCGCGGCGGTGCTGGACCTGGCGCGCGGTTCGTGCTGGCTGCGGCAGAAGACGCGCTGGCTCGACTTCCTCGACACCGGGCTCAACCTGGCGGGTGGTGCGCGGCACCTAGCCGGGCGCGCGGTCGGCAGCGTGCTCGGCTACGGCCTCGGGCTGTTCAAGCTGGCGTTCCCCGACGATCCGTTCCTGCGCAGCATGCGCGGCACGATCGGCGCGTTCCACGCGGCGGTGCGCGGCGCCGACCTGCCGGCCGCGATGACGCCGGTCGTGGCGGCGGCTGTGCTGTCGATCTGCGAACGCGCTGCCGCGGCC
>JBASWX010000123.1:0-5704 GCA_049276695.1 Planctomycetota bacterium | reverse complement strand
ACCGCGGCGCGTCCGGTCTGGCTGCTCGCCGCGGTGCTGCTGCTCGCGGTCGGGCTCGGGGTCGCGAGTTCGCTGGTGGCGATCGGCCTTTCGCGCCCGACGCCGGCGACGCAGCGCTTCCTGACCTGGCTCGAGGTCGAGCGCGGCCGCGTCGAGTGCGTGGTCGCCGGCGAAGTCGCGGTAGTGGTGGAGTCGGGCGGCGGCGGCGCGACGTTCGTCGCGGAGGTCGGCAATCAGCTGCGTTGTGCGGGAGCGAGTTCGTTCGTCCTGGGGACGTTCGGAACCCTCGCGGCGGCGCCAGCATCCCTGATGGAGGTTCGATCGATGGAACTCATGTGGAAGCACGGCGCGGTCGCGGCGTCGTCGTTGACCCTGGCGGTGGTGGCCGGCGTCGTCACCTGGCACGCACTCGGCCGCAGCGAGACCGCGCAGGCCGGCGAGGTGCTGCGCATGCAGGCCGGTGCCGGCGGCGATCCCCAAGCACTCGCCGCCGAGAACAAGGAACTGCGGCAGCGCATGGGCACCATGGAACGCGAGCTCGACGAGCTGCGGGCGGTGCAGGTGCAGCGCAACGCCGCACCGCCGGTCGCCGCGCCCGAGCCCGCGGTCGTCGAAGCGCCACCGCCGCCGCCGCCTGCGAGCTGGGAGGCGATGTTCCGCGATCCGCAGTACGCCGACGCACTGGCCAAGATCGACTGGCAGTCGCTTGGCACCGTCAGCAACCAGCTGGGCCCCGAACTGGCGAAGCTGGTCGCGGCGATGCAGAAGGAGGGCGCCGAGATGCCCATGGACCTCATCATCAAGGTCCAGAAGCTCAACATGCAGCTGGTCGAGCAGGTGCCCGCGATCCTGGAGTCTGGCCTGCCCGGCTTCGGACCGAACGGCGCCTACACGCACCCGCTGGTCGTCAGCAACACGCTGGCCAGCTCGCTGCAGGCCGCCGGCAAGCCGCTGACCGCAGCCCAGCAGCAGTCGATCGACGGCCTCGTGCGTTCGTTCTCCGCCGAGACCAAGGCGATCGCCGACGCTTCGCGCGAGTTCGACCTCGAACAGCTGCTCGCCGAAGTTGACGTGAAGGACCGGTTCTTCCGCGAGGTCGGCACGCTGCTGCAGCCCGACCAGCACGGCGTGATCTATCCCGAAGGTTCGGGCACGCACGACGGCAGCAGCTTGTTCAGTTCGGGCGTGGTGACGCACGTGTACAAGCAGCCGATTCCAGCGAAGGACGCCGCCGAGTTCGCCAGCGCGGCCAGCCGCAAGCTCGCCGACCAGCTCGGCCTCGACGACGCGGCGAAGGAGCAGGTGCGCGCGGTGCTGGCGCGCTCGGCGGCAGCACCCGAGCTGTGGCGCGACCGCGGCGACCCCGCCGAAGCGTCGCTGCAGATGATGAAGACCGGGCGCACGCAGGCGGCGTTGCGCCAGCAGATCGGCTGGATGCGCGAGATCAAGCAGCAGGTGGCGTTGACGCCCGAGCAGTGGCAGAAGCTGTCGAGCATGAAGGGCGTGCTGGTGCCGGTGCCGCGCTGATCGGCCAGGGCGGCGTGCCCGGCGGTCGACGCGTCGGCCCGGCCGAGCCCACGCTCCCGTCGACCTTCGTCGTCGGCCTGGCAGGTCGCCCCGGCGTCAGTGGCTCGTGCGCGGCAACCAGGTCGTGCTGCCCGGCCGGTAGTTGCCGACCTGCGTCATCAGCGCGTTGAGCACGCCGGCGTCGAACGTGATCGTCGCGAAGTCGCCGGCGCCCTGCACCGTCATGTTGCCGGTGCAGATCACCGAGCCGCGGATTTCGGACGGGTCGCGCACGGTCAGGTTGCCCTCGACGTACAGCAGGCCCGAGAAGTTCGAGTTGTTGCCGGGGTTCATCATGACGTTGCCGCGGACCACGACGATCGCGGTGCCGCTCAACGGCGTGGCGTTGATCTGCAACGTGCCGCAATCGATCACGACCAGGCCCATCGCCGGCATCGGGCTCGGGAAGTCGACTGCGTTGGTGACGACCAGCGTCGCCATCGACTTCAGTTCCTCGAAGCTGACCCCGAACACCGCTTCGTAGCTGTCGTCGTAGGTGACCGCTGTCGACAGGCGCGGGGTGCCGGTGACGCGGTTCTCGCCCGCCGGACCGGTGGTCGGCGTGCCGGTGCCGGCCGGATAGTAGATGCCGGCGCCAGTGCCGCCGATGATGCGACCCTTGGTGTTGATGTGGCACGAGTTGCCGTCGCCGACGTTGACCGCGGCCTGCCCCGGCAGCCCGATCACCATGCGGCGCACTTCGTTGACCGCGACCTGCGAAGCAATGACCGAGTTGGGCGCCTGGTTGAACGCGACGTTGCCGTCGACGCGGTCGTAGATGTAGCCGATGCTGCGCAGCCGCCACACCGCGCCAGCACCCATCTGCGCGCGCGGCGACGAGATGTCCTCGCAGCGGTACTGCTGCCGCCAGGCCAGCCGCGCCGGAACCGGATCGCCGGGCCAGTCCTTCCACACCTCGTAGCGCGCCCAGGTCTTGCCGGTGATCTTGAACTCGCGCACCAGCCCGATGTTCGGATCGATGGTGTCCAGCACCTGTGGCGTCGCCCCGGTGTTGAGTTGCGGCGCGAACGCCAGCACCGGCTGCGACGTCTGCCGGCGCAGCCAGTTCAGCCCTTCGGCGAGGCCCGAGCGCGCCACCTGCAGCGCCTGGCTCTTCGCCGCGAACGACGTGCGGTTCTTCTGCAGGTGCGCCCGCAGCAGCAGCGTGCCGGTCACCGTCAGGCCGCTGACGATGATCGTGAACAGCAACCCGAGGATCAGGGCGAGGCCCCGTTCGTCGGCGCGGGAAGCAGCCGTGGTGCGAGGAGTATCCATGCCGATCGGGTTTCTCGGCAGGACTCGCGGTGGTCCTGAAGGCCGCTGGCCCGGAACGAGACACCGGCGGCGCAACGCCCGCTGCCAGCGCGTCCGTGCGCCGTTCGGGACGCCCCGGCATGATGCCGGCTGCTTGGCCGCTCCCCGACCGAACGCCAACCCGCGCGCCTTCACCGCCGTCGCCGCGGTCTCGTTCGTGGTCGCGCTGGCGCTGCTCGGGGTCAAGGTGTGGGCCTACGTGCTGACCGGTTCGCAGGCGATCCTCAGCGACGCGCTCGAGTCGATCGTCAACGTCGCCGCCGCCGCGTTCGCGTTCGGCGTGCTCGCCTACGCCGGTCGCCCGGCCGACCGCGATCACCCGTTCGGCCACGGCAAGGTCGAGTTCTTCTCCGTGGCGTTCGAAGGTGGACTCATCTTCTGCGCGGCGCTGGTGATCCTGTGGCAGTCGGGGCTGGCGCTGCACCGCGGCGCCGAGGTGAAGGCGCTCGACGCCGGCCTGTTGCTGACGACCGGCGCTGGCGTCGCCAATGGCGCGCTCGGCTGGTTCCTGGTCCGCTACGGCCGGCGCCACGGTTCCGACGCGCTCGAGGCCGACGGCCTGCACGTGCTGAGCGACTTCTGGACCAGCTTCGGCGTTGTCGTCGGCCTGCTGGCGGTATGCCTGACCGGGCTGTCGATCTTCGATCCGCTCGCCGCCGCAGCGATGGGGCTGTGGCTGCTGGCGACCGGATGGCGCATCGTGCGGCGCGCCGCCGGTGGGCTGCTCGACGAGGAGGATCCGGCGCTGCTGGCGCGGCTGGTCGCGCTGCTCGGACCGCGCGCGCGCGACGGCATCATCCGTGTGCACCAGCTGCGTGCGATCCGCGCCGGGCGCTTCCGGCACATCAGCGCCCACCTCGTGGTGCCGGAGTTCTGGACGGTCGAACGGGCGCACGATGCCGTCGAGGTGCTGGCCCAGGACCTGCTGCGCGAGATCCCGGGCGAAGCCGACATCGACTTCCACACCGACCCGTGCGGCCGCTCGTTCTGCCAACGGTGCGATCTCGCGACCTGCCCGGTGCGGGCGCAGCCGTTCGTCCGGCTCGAACCGCTGACCGTCGACGAAGCCGTCGCCCCGGACCCGCAGGCGCACGGGCGGTGACGGTTGCGCCCATGTTTATCCGCAACTACACTGCGGATACGCATGTTTAACCGCATCGTCGATGCCGATACGCTGAAGGCCGCGACTTGCTTCCTCTGGGGGCCGCGCCAATGTGGCAAGAGCACGCTGCTGCGCCACCTGTTCCCGAACGCGCCTTCGTACGACCTGCTGCGGTCGCACGACTTCCGACGCCTCAACGCCGACCCGTCGATCTTCAGCCAGGAATGCGAAGCTCTCGGCTGGACCAAGGCGACCCAGCCCGAGCCGATCATCGTCGACGAGATCCAGAAGCTGCCGGCGCTGCTCGACGAAGTGCACTCGCTGATCAGCCGGCACGGCCTGAAGTTCATCCTGACCGGCTCCAGCCCGCGCAAGCTGCTGCGCGGCGGTGGCAACCTGCTCGGTGGTCGTGCGATCCGTCGCGAGTTGTTCCCTCTGGTCAGTTCGGAAGTCGTCGACTTCTCGCTCGATCGCGCCCTCGGCCACGGGCTCCTGCCTTCGCACTACCTCGCCGCTGACCCCGCCCTTCTGCTCGCCGCCTACGTCGGCGACTACCTGCGCGAGGAAGTGCTGGCCGAGGCGTTGGCGCGCAACCTGCCGGCGTTCCAGCGTTTCCTCGAAGTCGCCGCACTGTGCAATGGGCAGGTCGTCAACTACACGACGGTCGCACGCGAAGTGGGAATCGCGGCGAGCACCGTACGCGGATGGTTCGACGTGCTGGTGGACACGCTGGTGGCCGCTTGGCAGCCGGCCTGGCGCAAGCGACCGAAGCGGCGGGTCGTCGAGTCGCCTCGTTTCTGGTTCTTCGACGTCGGGCTGGTCAACGATCTCGCTCGCCGCGGCCAGCCGCGGCCCGGCTCGACCGAGTTCGGCGCCGCGTTCGAGCACTTCCTGTTCATGGAACTGCGGGCGCACGCGAGCTACCGCGGCAGCAACCGGCCGATCTCGTACTGGCGCACCACGTCCGGGCTCGAGGTGGATTTCGTGCTCGGCGACGCCGAGATCGCGATCGAGGCGAAGTCGACCGACAACCCCGGTCCCGGCCATCTGCATGGGCTGCGTGCTTGGCGCGAGGAGCATCCGACGAGCCGGTGCATGCTGGTGTCGCGCGTGCCGCGGGCGCGAACGACCGAGGACGAGATCGAGATCCTGCCGGTGGCGACGTTCTTGCGCCGGCTCTGGGCCGACGAGTTCGGGACCCGCTGAGGAACGGGCGTGGGCGTGGCGGTTCGCGGTCGGCGCAAATAAAACGGCCGCCGCGCCGTCGATGGCGCGCCGCATGTACACGACGCCAGGGTCCGCCGTCGCCGCGTTCGTCCGCCGTACCACGGTGGCGGCGTTCGTCGACGGAGTCTGCCGTGCCGCGTTCGTGGTCGCAGTGGGTGCCGCCGTGGTGTTCCTGGCTTTGCGGCTTGCCGGCAATCGCATCGAACCCGAACTGTGGTGGCTCGGGGCCCTGGTGCCGGTGCTGGCGTTCGCGGCGTGGCGCGCGCGGTCGGTGCAGATCGCGCCGGCTCTGGCGGCGAGCCACCTCGACCGGCGGCTCGGACTCAACGGTCTGTTGCTGAGCGGCTGGGAGACCGGGGGGCTCGAACGCGAGTGGCAGGCGAAGCTCGCCGCCGGCATGGGCGAGTGGCGCGGGCAGTTGCCGGTGTTCGCGTGGCGCGCCTCCCTCGGGCAGCCGGCGCTGGCGTTGGCCCTGGCGGCGGCGCTGTGCTGGTG
>JBASWX010000122.1:0-2997 GCA_049276695.1 Planctomycetota bacterium | reverse complement strand
CCGCCGAACAGCACGAGCCCGCCGCCGGGCGCCCGCACCAGCCGCGAACCGGAACGCGCCGCCGGGCCGGCAACGGCGAGTTGCTGCCAGGCGGTGCCGCTGAGTTCCCAGGTGTCGCCGAGCGGCGTGCCGCTCGGGAAGCCGGCGACGAGACCGCCGAACATCAGGATCGAGTTGCGCACCGGATCGAACGCCAATGCCGGGGTGAGGCGCGGCACCGGCGCATTCGTCGTCGTCGATACCGACCAGCGCGCGCCGTCGAACGCCCCCACCGCCGCGATCGCTGAACCGCCGAACAGCGGCACCGTGCTCGCGTAGACGACGAGCCGATGGTGCACCGGATCGTACGCCGCGGCCTGCACGTTCCCGAGCGCCGCGGGGGTCGGCGCCGGGCAGCGCACGAAGCCGTTGGCGACGAACTCGCGAACGGGCAGCGGGGCGAGCGTCGTCGGGCCGAAGACGAACGGCGGCAGCGGTTGTTCGGCAGCGATGGGACCGAGTGCGGCGTCGGGACCGAGCGGCACCCAGGCTTGCGCGGACAGCGACGACGCGACGAGGGAGACAGGGAGCAGGATTCGGCGCACGGAGCCTCGCACGGTTGGCAGCGGTGCGAGGTTACCATCGGGCGCGGCCGCCGGTTACCGACCACGCACTTGTTCCCGACCCGGCCGCGCGCGCACTCGCGCGATCACAACACCTGGATCGTGATCGTGTCCGACAGCGCGAAGTCGAAGCCGACGAACGACGCGGGGCAACCGCCGGGCTGCAGGATGCTCATGCCCTGGAACGCGAGCCGCACCTGGATCAGCGTCGGGTTGCACGGCACGGCGACCGCGAGCGACGTGCTCGCGAACGTGGCCATCGACGCCAGGTCGATGCCGGCCATGCAGCCGTTGCAGCCGGGCAGCAGGCTGATGTTCTCCAGGCCGGCCAGCAGCAATGGGAACCCCGGCGTGCTGATCGTGATCGTGAACGTGCGGCCGAGTGCCGGCGTCCCGGACAGCGAAATGCCGGGTTCGGTCGGCAGCCCGCAGCCGGTCTGGCTGACGATCGAGGTCAGACCGGCCTGGCGCGCGTCGACCAACGCGCCGCGCGCGTCGCCGGTGAACGTCGGGCTGTCCTGCTGCCAGGCCGCGAAGTGGTGGCCGAACGTGGTGCCAGCCGCGGCACCGTAGCCGACGTCGAACGAGCGGCACGACAGGCCGGGCACCGTCGACAACGCCAGGTGGCCTTCGTGCCACGCGATCGTCGACCCCGACACGAACACCGTCGCCGCGTGCGGGAACAGCAGGTCGGTGCCGTCGTCCTCGAGGTAACCGTAGACGAAGCGGCAGCCGTCGTAGGCGACCGCCGGCCGGAACTGCTCGAGCGTCTCGTTGCAGTTCGGTTCCTGCGCCGACAGGTTCTGCGCGGCGCCCTGCGGGCCGTAGAGACCGCCGCTGATCGCGATCGGCACGCCATGCACATCGTTGCCGTTGGTGACGGCGTCGAACGCGCGCCACACCGCGAGCAGGTTGCCGGAATGCCCGGCGACGCGCACGTGGTCGGCGACGGTCTCGGTTGCGAGCGTGAGGCTCGGCTCGCCGGTCAGCGGCGAGAAGCCATTGTTCGACACGATCGCCTGCATGCGCACCAGCTGGCTGGAGCAGCCGGCCGACGTGCACTCGCGCCACACCACCACCCATTTGTCGGCGAGGCTCGCCGCGGTGCTGACGTCGCCGGGCACGACGGTGCCCTGCGACGGGAACGCAATCGGCCCGACGAACACCGCGCCGAAGTTCGAGCCCGCCGAACTCCAGATGCCGGCGAAGACGTCGGTGCCCGTGACGTTCTTGCGGAACATCACGAGCAGGAACCGATCCCCGCTCAGCGTGCTGCCGATGCGCGGCCGGTTGTCCGGGTCGGCGCCGATGCCAACGCTCGTCGTGCTCGTTCCGCTCATCGTCGCCGAGCCAGCTGCGCGGTTGCGGAACTGGAACCCGGTCTGCCCCGTTCCGCTCGCGGCCAGGTGCCAGGCGACGATGAAACGCTGCGTCTGGGCGACGAAACCGACGTCGGGGTTGTGGGTGAAGTTCGCGGTGTTGTCCGCATAGACCGTGTCGAGCAACACCGGCACAGCACTGTTGTCGTAGCGCCAGCTGACGATGTCGACGTCGGTCGCGCTCAGGTGCTCTTCGGCGACGACCAGCCAGTTGCCGGTGGTCGGCTCGCCGGTGACCGCCGGATCCTGCACGTTGCTGACCGTCGTGTCGATCGCCACGGTGGTCAGCAGCGGGTCGATCACCAACGGCCACGCGGCGGTCGCGACGAAGGCGGCCGGCACCGTGACCACGAGCTGCGCGCCCTGGACCACGACCGGCAGTTCCAACTGGCGACCGTTCCCGTCGATCGCCACCGCATCCGAGTAGCGCACGTCGCCGAGGCCGGGAGCGACGAAGCGCACGCCGGGGCCGTCGTCCACCAACTCCAGCTCTGCCGCGACGCCGATGCGCACCACCAGATCGCCATGTCCTGGCGCGCGGTCGAACTGGAACCACTGCTGCGCGCCGCCGGCAGCGACGGTCCAGCACTCGCGCACGGCCCCGCGTTCGCGCGTGAACGTGTGCTCGCGGCGGTGCCACTCCCCGCCTTCGCCGAGCGGCAGCAAGGCCCCACCGATCCCGGCCGCAGCCAGCGTGAACGAAACCGGATAGTCGCGCGGCGCTTTCGGGCCGAACAGCGGCTGGAAGCGCACGGATCCGGTGCCGACGGCGAGCTTGTAGCGCTGTCCGCGCACCCAGGTGGTGCCGGCGTCGTCGGCGTCCGCGACGAACACGCCGTTGAACGGCTGGGCCGGGATCCCGACCGGCTGGCCCGGTTCCTGGGCCGGTTCCTGGGCCACGGCGGCGGTGACGAGCATGACAGCGACGGCGGGCAGAGTCAGGTTCATGCCGCGCCAAGAGCCGCCCGCCGGCTCGCCCTTACGTCGCCGCTACGGGGTCACGACCAGGGGCACCC
>JBASWX010000121.1:0-4143 GCA_049276695.1 Planctomycetota bacterium | reverse complement strand
ACGCCGGCGCGGCCGCGCGGGCAAGACAGACGATGCAGCAAGGGGCTTCTGATCCATGCGGGTCGGCAAACGGCGGCGTGAGCCCGCATCGAATCATGCCGACAGCGCAACCGTCACCAACGTTCCACAGCCGTCGCCTCGCGGCGCTGGCAACAGCGCGTATCCTGCGCGCCCTTCTCGCCGACCGATCCGCCGTGACCGACCTGCACACCCATCTCCGCACCCGCCTGCTCACCGTCGTCGCCGGACTCGGCCTCGATCGCACCGCCGCCGAACCGCTGCTGCGCCTCGACCCGCCGAAGAACCGCGAGCACGGCGACGTCGCCGTGGGTGCGTTCCAGCTGGCGAAGCTCGCCGGCAAGGCGCCGCCGGCCCTCGCCGCCGAGATCGCGGCGAAGATCACCGCCGACGACGTCGTCGAGTCGGCGACCGCCGCCGGCCCGTTCGTGAACTTCCGCTTCCGCCGCGCGGCGCTGGCGCGCGCCGTACTCGGCGCGATCCAGGCCGGCGACGCGCCGTACGGCAAGGGCAAGCCGAACGGCCAGGTCGTCTGCATCGACTTCAGTTCGCCGAACATCGCCAAGCCGTTCCACATCGGCCACATGCGCAGCACGGTGATCGGCAACTCCCTGTGCCGCATCCATCGCCACGTCGGGGCGACCGTGCACGGCATCAACCACCTCGGCGACTGGGGCATGCCGTTCGCCAAGATGATGACGGCCTACATGCGCTGGGGGAACGAGCAGGAGCTGCACCGCTCGCCGATGCGCTACATGTTCGACCTCTACAAACGCTACGGCGTCGAGGTGAAGCAGAACCCGGCGCTGGACGACGAGGCGGCCGCGCACTTCCGCGCGCTCGAGAGCGGTGCCGACAACCAGGAACGGCGCATGTGGCAGCTGCTGCGCGACGAATCGCTGAAGGCGTTCCAGGGTCCGTACTCGCGGCTCGGCGTGACGTTCGACCACGTCACCGGCGAGTCGTTCTTCGAGGACAAGATGGCCGCGGCGATGGCGCGCGTACGCGCGTCCGGCGTGCTCGAGCAGAGCGAAGGTGCGTCGGTGGTCTGGCTGAAGGAACTCGGCATCAAGGAGCCGTGCATCCTGCAGAAGAGCGACGGCACGACGCTGTACCACACCCGCGATCTCGCCGCGGCGTTCTACCGCGAGACGACGTTCCACCCGACGCGCATCCTGTACGTCGTCGGCGCCGAGCAGAAGCTGCACTTCGACCAGCTGAAGGGCGTGCTGACGAAGATGAAGGAGAAGGTCGCGGCGGCGGTCGAGCACGTGCCGTTCGGGCTGGTGCTGAGCAAGGGCGAGGACGGCAAGTGGGAGAAGTTCGCGTCGCGCGCCGGCAACGCGGTGTTCCTCGACGAGATCCTCGACGAGAGCGTCGCCAAGGTGCGCAACGTGATCCGCGAGAAGAACCCGGACCTGCCCGACGCCGAGCGCGTCGCCGAACAGGTCGGCGTCTCCGCGATCGTGTTCAACGACCTGAAGAACTCGCGCATCAAGGACGTCAAGTTCGACTGGGACGCGATGCTGAACTTCGATGGCGAGACCGGGCCGTACGTGCAGTACGCGTGCGCGCGGCTGGCGTCGATCCAACGCAAGGTCGAGGTGCCGGTGCCGGCGGTGAGCGCGATCGATTGCGCGCTGCTCGCCGACGCCGAGCGCGTGCTGCTGACGATGATGGACTTCGGCACCGCGGTGCAGCGCGCCGCCGAACAGAGCGAGCCGAGCCACGTCACCGGGCACGCCATCGCGCTCGCCGGCGAGATCCACTCGTATCTGCGCGACCACTACGTCGTCGGCCAGGAGGCGAAGGTGCGCGACGCGCGGTTGGTGCTGGTCGACGCCGCGCGGCGGCTGCTGGCGACGGGCCTCGGCCTGCTCGGCATCGCGGCTCCGGAACGCATGTAGGGTCGCGCGAACGCGTCACAGGATCACGCAGCAGTCGCTCGGCCGAAGGGGATGACCGACCGCCCTTGATGGGGCGGGACAACCGGACACCGCCGGGGTACTCGCTACCGTGCCCGTCTCGGCACACAATGTGCGCGACCGCACTGGCAGGTTTCGACGCCACCACATTCTCATGCTGCACACGCACTCCGTCGCCGTGGCCCTCCTGGCTGCCGCACTCGCGCAAGCCGCGCCGGCGCAGAACGTTCATCGCGTCGGCGCCGGCCACTTCCCGAGCATCCAGGCCGCGATCGACGCCGCCGCGCCCACCGACGTCGTGCTGGTCGAGGCCGGCGTATACCCGTCGTTCCACGTCGGAAAGCCGCTGACGATCACCGCCGAGCCGTCGGCGCTGGTGCAGGTCGTCGACGATGACCCGGTCGGCATCGCGCTGCAGCCGATGGACCGGCTGCACCTCGCCGGACTCGACGTGCACGTTCCCGCGATCACGATCGCCGGCGGCATGGTCAGCGCGGAGCGCTGCACGATCGCAACCCGCCGCGGCGTGCGGGTCGTCGCCGGCACGTTGCTGCTGCGCTGGTCATCGGTGGGCGCACTGCACGGCAGCGGTGTGCTGCTGCAGAACGCCAACCTGCACGCCAGCGACAGCACGCTGACGACCGCGGCGGGCAGCAGCACGGCGGCCGAGTGCGCCGCGATCGAGTTCCAGGGCAGCTGCCTCGGTTTCCTGTCGGTGTGCAGCGTGTTCGGCGCCTGGCCCGGGACGGCATCGGCGCCGCTGCCTAGCCCCGCGCTGCTCGCGACCGGCATCACCGCGCCAGCGGTGCGCGTCTGGCTGCGCACCTGCACGCTGGTTGGCGGCTTCGGGCCCGCTTCGACACTCGGACCCGCAGTGGTCGCCCCCGCGTCACCGGCACCTGCCGCGATCCGCCACCACCAGTGCCTGACCGCCGGCCCGATGGTCGGCGCCATCGCGACCGGCCCCGTGCTCGGCCTGCGCAGCTCTGCCGACCTCGCGATCGGCGGCCCGTTCACGACGACGATGCTCGGCGAGGCGGGCCACGTGTTCGTGTTCTACTTCGGCTCGAACGTGCTCGGCCACTTCCCGATCTTCGAGGTCGAACAGCCGGCGATGGGCTTCCTCGACGTCGTAATCTTCCCGGCGGTCGTCGCGAACGCGCTCGGCGAAGCGAGCTTCCCGGTCGCGATCCCGAACGACCCGGTGCTGCGGCACAGCACGCTGTGGTGGCGCGGCGTCGACGTGTCGGTGTTCCCCTGGCAGGCGACGCCGGCGTTCGTGACCGTCACCCAGTGAAGGGCTCGCGGTAGAGCTGTCTCGGAATCCGGGACAAGATCGCCCGAAGTTGTCCTTCTTCTCGGGGAGCCTGCGGCCCGGTCAGCGGACCCGGGCGAGCGCTGCCGCAAGGTCCACGTCGCGGCCGGCGAGCACGCCATCCCGCGTACGCGGCACCGGCACGTCGGGCACCGTGCCGCGGCCTTCGATCAGTTCGCCGCGCGGCCCGGCGACGCGCATCGTGCAGAACGTGATCAAAGCACCGCTGTGCGTCAGCGTCACGCACTGGCGCGGTGCACCGGTGCCGCCGCCGGTCGGCCGGCCGACGAACGTCACATCGGGGTGCAGGTCATCGAGGCAGCGGCACAGGTTGTCGGTGGTGCTGAACACGCCTTCGTCGATCAGCACCAGCAGCTGGCCGGCGAACCGCGGCGGGTCGTCGCCCGCCACGCGCAGCCGGTGCGGCGACAGTCGCGACCAGCCGAACCAGCCGCGGCTCGCCAGCCGGTAGTACACGGAGTCCTTCGGCAGCAGGCACGACGCGACCGCCATGCCGAGCAGGTCGGTGCCGCCGCCGTTGCCGCGCAGGTCGAGCAGCAGCGCCTTGGACCCAGCGACCTGCGCGAAGGCGGCGTGGATCGCTGCCGCTTCCGCCGCGACCAGACTGGTCGCGCTCACCCGCCGAAGCCTTGGCCCAGGCGGCCGCATCGCGATGCGCGAAGGTGCCGATGCGGATGCGGGCGACACCGGGCGCCACAACTTCCCACGCCAGCGCATCGGCGGTCGCCGGCTGCGGATGGCGCTTCGCGGCGAACGCCGCGACGACCCGCTCCACGCCGTCACCGCCGCGCACCGTGTAGCGCCGCGGGTCGCTGTCGCCGTAGACGATCGGGCCGAGGGCCGCGGCCCGGCGGCCGCCTGACG
>JBASWX010000120.1:0-2521 GCA_049276695.1 Planctomycetota bacterium | reverse complement strand
CACCGCTCTCGGGCCCGCGCATTCAACCGCCGAGGCGGTCGTGTAGTGCCAACGATCCCGGCGCGGCCGCCAAACCCGCGAGATCCCTGGGGGCTGTCCGGCAAACTGTCGAAAATGAGTCAGAGGTGGAGCAGCCACGCGACATGCGCTTTCATGCGGAACATGCACCGATCGATTGCCCTCGGGGTTCTGGCAGCCCTTGCCGCCTGCAGTGAAACGGTCGAGGACCCGGCTCGGTCCTGGTCAGTGCGGCTCGACGAAGCGACGCACGTGAGCGCGCCCGGACGCATCACGCCGCTGCCGAGCGACGGAGTCGAGGTGCAGGCGGGCCCCAACGCGACGCTGTGGCGACGCGACGCCGGCGTGACCGGTGCGTATCGCCTCGCGGCGCGGGTCACGCAGCGCAACACCGGGCCGCACGCCCATGGCGCCGGCCTCGTGTTCGGCGGCCGCGACGTCGATGGCGAGAACCAAAGCTACACGTACTTCCTGGTGACCGGCGACGGCACGTTCCTGGTCAAGACCCGCGATGCGACGTCGACCGCGATCCTGGTGTCGTGGAGCCAGCATGCGGCGATCCACACCGAGAACGCCGACGCCACCGCCACCAACGACCTCGCCGTCGAGGTCGGCCCGACGACCACGCGTTTCCTCGTCAACGACAAGGAAGTGCACCGCGCGCCGACTGCCACGCTGAAGACCGACGGACTGTACGGCTGTCGCCTCGTGCACGACCTGCGCGTCAAGTTCGAGAAGGTGGTGGCGACAGTGCAGCCCTGATTCCGGCTCGACCCCGCGGTCGCGGCGCGCCCACGGCGGCCCGGGGCCGGTCAGCGAAGCACCAGCGCTGGCCGGAAGCCGAGCGTCTCGTTGGCGGTCGTCGGCGGCAGCGCGCGGCGTGCCGCCGAGCGGCAGTCGCCAGGATTCGAGCCGAAGTTGCCGCCGCGCACGATGCGGTTCTCGCCCTGCTCGCACCGCGGATCCTCGATGCCGTCCTGCGCCGTCGACGGCGTGCTGACCTGGTCTTCCCCCTCGGCATGGTCGGCGCACCACTCGTCGACGTTGCCGGACATGTCGAAGAGCCGGAACGGCGTCGCCGGCTTCTTCGACTTCACCGGGGCCGGCGCCGACACCTCCGCCAGGTGCACCGCGTACTCGGACAACAGGTCGACGCCGCCGCCGTGCGGGAACATCGACGACTCGCCGCCGCGCGCCGCCCCCTCCCACTCGGCCTCGGTCGGCAGGCAGTATCGATAACCTTCCGGCAGGCGGCCAGCCTTGCGTTCGAAGGTCGTCAGCCGGTCGCAGAACTCGTTCGCCATCATCCAGTCGATCGACGTCGCCGGGTGTGGTCCGGTCGTGTACTCGTCCGAATCGCCGGTCTTCCGCCACGGCGTCGCCTGCATGACCAGGGCGAACTGCGCCCGCGTGACCTCGGACTCGGCCAGCCAGAACGGAGCGGTGAGCACGACCTCGTGCGACGGCTCGTCGCCGAAGTTGCCGATCGCCAACGCCGGCGTGCCCATCCGGAAGCGGCGCGCCGGGATCGGCACGAACAACAGCCCGGCCCCGGTCATCACCGGGCGCAGTTCGCCCTGCGGATCGGGACAGGTGCCGGGCGCCCCGACGACGCCGGCCACCGCGACGATGTTCGGCAGCTGCAGTTCCTCGACGCCGTGGCGATCCGTCGCGCGCACGCGAATCCAGGTCACCCCCACCTCGGCCGCAGTCACCACCACCTCGAAGCCACCGGCGACGACCCGGGCCGGGAACTGGCGCGTCGCACGCTGCGTGCGCTCGTCGGTCACGATGACGGTGACGTCGGCGACCCCGGGCGGTGCCGTGCCCTTGACCACGAACTGCGGCCCGGCCAACACCGTGCCGTCGGCCGGTTCGACGATCGTGAGTCCGGCCATCAACCGGCCCTGGAGGCGGCTGCGCAGCTCGGCGAGGTGGTTGGCGACCACGGTGTTGCTGGCGTCGAGCGACGCGGCTTCCTGGCACGCCACCCAGGCGGCGTCGAGGTCCGTCCCGGCCTGCTGCTGCGCCTGCGTGTCGAGTGCCTGCGCCAGCATCGACTTCGCCTTGGTGTGCTCCGGCGCCAGCTCGATCGCACTGCGCAACTGCGTGATCACGGTCGCCAGCTGCGCCGGGTCCGCGAGCTTCTGCTCGGCCGACCCCACCAGCAGCCGCACATGGATCACCCTCTGCGCCTCGTCCCACTGCGCCGGATCCTCGAACCAGCCGTCGCTCCAGCCGTAGCCGAGCACGAGCGCAACCAGGACCAGCAGGGCAACGAGCACCGCGCGCCAGCGCACGCCCGTGGGCTTGGGCGGCTCTGGCACTTCCGGCCCCTGTTCGCCCGGGCCATCCATCGGGATCGTGTGGCCCTTCGACAGGATCGTCTGCTGTTCGTGCCGGTCGCGGCGGTCGCCCTGGCCGATGCGCGTGGTGGTCTCGAGCGCGTGCCGGATCCGGCCCAGCGTGTCGCGCGGCGGCGGCGTCGCGATCGCCGCCGACG
>JBASWX010000119.1:0-3243 GCA_049276695.1 Planctomycetota bacterium | reverse complement strand
AGCCAGCACAGGCTGCGCGGGCCACCGCCGTGGCGCTGGCGATGTTCGAGCAGCAGCGGCAACGCCTGCGCCTCGCCGAGTTCGTGCAGCGCGCGGCCGGCGTGCAGCAGCGCATCGCCGAACGCGTGGCCCGGTTCGAGCTGTTCGGCGCGGCCGCAGGCGTTGGCGGCCGAACGCCAGTCGTGCTGCGAGAACGACACCAGGCCCAGCTGGTGCCAGGCACTGGCGACGCTGCCGTCGAGTTCGACCGCGCGCGCGAGATGGGCGAGAGCCTGCCCGTTCTGCCGCCGCAGCCGCAACAGCCGCCCGACCTCGGCGTGCTTGCTGGCGGTCTCGAAGTGCCGCAGCTCGCCGCGGGCGCGCACCAACGGCGCCTGATCGGCGGTGATCGACAACCACAGGCGGCTGGCGGTGCGGCGCACCCACGCCGGTGCCGGCGGGAAGGCGACGAACAGCACGGCGCCGACTGCGAGCAGCCACCACGACGCCCGCCACGCGACCGCCTTGCTGCCGTGGGCGACGGCAACCGCCGCCTCGGGGTCGGCCAGGTGCAGCAGCCACAGACCGACCGGCCACGCCGCCAAGAGCCACACCAGCGCCAACGGCAGGTGGCGACCGACCGCCGCGAGCGCCAGCGGCACGCCGGCCATCAGTGGGGCACCTTGACGAACGTGCCGCGGTCCTTGTCCTTGACCACGCCAGGGAACGCCAGCACGTGGTTGTGCATCGACACGTAGACGCCGGGCGCGACGAGCTGCACGGCGAGCAGCGCCTCGGTCAGGTTCTGCAAGGCGTCGGTGTTGCGCATCACGTACGGCCGCATCGCGCCGGTCAGCACGATCGGCACCCGGGCCGCGCCGAGCACTGCGACGATGCGTTCGCCGGTGACTGCGAGCCGGTCGGTGCCGTGCACGATCACCACGCCGTCGTGCGCCTCGGCCATCGAGCCGGCGGTGCGCGCGATCAGGTCGTGGTCCTGCGGCGTCATCTGCAGGCTGTCCTTGTTCATCAGCGGGATGCGCACGATGTCGATGCCCTGCAGCTGCAAGCTCGCCAGCATCACGTCGAGCACGCTGGTGCGGTTGTCGAGCACGCCCTGCAGCTCGTCGTAGGTCTTCTCGATGGTGCCGCCGGTGGAGATCAGGGCGATGCGCTTCTTGCTGGCCACGGCGCGAGCATCGCACAGGGCCGCACCGGCTGCCAAGGGTCGGTTGGCGGGCCCGCGAGTTCGCGGCGCGCTGGTGAGACCGTGCACCGTTCCTGCTAGAACCCGACCCGTGCAGTACCGCCGTCTCGGTGCCTCGGGTCTCAGGGTCTCGGTCGTCGGGCTCGGCTCGTGGCTGACCGTCGGCAACTCGGTCGCCGCCAGCGACACCCAACGCCTCGTCGCGCACGCCTTCGAACGCGGCGTCAACCTGTTCGACACCGCCGACGTCTACCAGCGCGGCGAGGCCGAGCGGCTGCTCGGGGCGGCGGTGCACGGTCTGGGCCGGCACCGGCTGGTGCTGGCGACCAAGTGCTTCTTCCCGATGAGCGACGACGCGAACGATCGCGGGCTGTCGCGCAAGCACGTGCACGAGTCGCTGCACAACTCGCTGCGGCGGCTGCAGACCGACTACGTCGACCTGTTCCAGTGCCACCGCTTCGATCCGGACGTGCCGCTGCGCGAGACCGCGATGGCGATGCACGACCTGATCGTTGCTGGCAAGGCGCTGTACTGGGGCGTGAGCCAGTGGCCGGCGGAACGCATCGCGGAGGTCGTCGAGCTGTGCGCCCGCGAAGGGCTGCACCGGCCGATCAGCAACCAGCCGCCGTACAACCTGTTCGACCGCGGCATCGAAGCCGACGTGGTGCCGACGTGCGTGCGGCACGGACTCGGGCAGCTCGCATACTCGCCACTCGCGCAGGGCGTGCTGACCGGCAAGTACCCGCCGGGTGCGCCGCCGCCGGCCGGCTCGCGCGGCAGCGATCCACGCAGCAACCAGTTCGTCGGGCGCTTCCTGACCGAGGACCACCTGCGGCGCGCGCAGCAGCTGACCGCACTCGCCGGGGCCGCGGGTTTCACCGCGACGCAGGTGGCGCTGGCGTTCCTGCTGCGCAATGCGAACGTCGGCGCGGTGCTGGTCGGCGCCCGCACGCCGGCGCAGCTGGACGGCAGCCTCGCCGCCGTCGACGTCCCGCTGTCCGCCGAGCTGGTCGGCAACCTCGAACGGGTGTTTCCGGCGTGAACACTCCGCTGCTGCTGCGCCTGCCGGACGACGCCGCGCTGCGGCAGATGTTCCACCGCCGCTACGGGCCCGCGGGTCGCCTGGGCTGGGGACCGGCGCTGCGGCTGCAGCACGGCTACTACACGCCCGACGATGCCTACGAGGCGCTGGTCGCGGGGCTCGTGGTGCCGGGCGTACGCTGGCTCGACGTCGGCTGCGGCCGCGAACTGTTCCCGAGCAACCCGGGGCTGGCCGAGATCCTGTCGAAGCGCTGTGCGCGCCTGGTCGGCGTCGACCCGGACCCGACGCTGCAGGAGAACCCGTGGGTGCACGAGAAGGTCGCGGCCGGCATCGACGTCTACGACGGGCAGGGCGGCTTCGACCTGGTCACGATGCGCATGGTCGCCGAACACATCGACGATCCGGTGGCCTGCGTGCGCAGCGTGCAGCGCGCGCTGGCGCCGGGCGGGCTCGCGGTCGTCTACACGGTGTGCGCGTGGTCGCCGATGCCGCTGCTGACGCGGCTCGCGCCGATGGGGTTGCGGCACGCCGTGAAGTCGTGGCTGTGGGGCACGCAGCCGAAGGACACCTTCCCGACGCGTTTCCGGATGAACACGCGCGGCGCGCTGCAGCGGCTGTTCGCTGGCGCCGGCATGCGCGAGGAGGCGTTGCTGCGGCTCGACGACTGCCGGACGTTCGCGCGCTTCCGCTGGCTCTGTGAACTGGAACTCGGCGCGATGCGGGTCTGCCGGGCGCTGGGCCTCCCGTACCCGGAACACTGCCTGCTCGGCTGCTATCGCCAGCCCGCGTGAAGCCGCGCGGCCGCGGGCCCGCCGCTACTTCTTCGGCGTTTCGACGGGGGGCGGTGCGGCGATGCCCATGTGTTCGTGCCCTGGGCGCGGCAGCTGCGCCTTGGGCTCCGGCGCGGCGACATCGCCCATCACCGCCTCGCCCTGCAGCGGCCGCAGCACCTCGGGCCCTGGCGTCGGCGTCGCCGCCGGTCGCGCGCACGCGGCGCTGCCCCACAGCGCCAGCC
>JBASWX010000118.1:0-6106 GCA_049276695.1 Planctomycetota bacterium | reverse complement strand
GGGCAGGCGGTGCTGGCGGCCGAAGTGGTCGTCGGGCGTGCGCATGGGCTGCAGTTCGGGCATCTCGGACATTCCGTCGCCTGCGGTGGTATCGGCCCCGCATTCGACCGCACCCCAGCAGGGCTCGCCACCCCGCGGCGCCCGCCCCGGGTCCCACCCTGGGTCCCGCCCTGGGCCAAACGGCGGTGCCGCTGGTCAAGGCAGCCGAAGTGGTGGCCGATGCGGGCTTTGGATCGACGGTTGGCGTGCCACCGGGGGGGACGACGTGTCGCTGACGATCCACGATTTGCTGACTGCGATGGTGAAGAAAGGGGCTTCCGACCTGCACATCAAGGCCGGCAGCAGCCCCGGCTTCCGCATTGACGGCGAGGTCCACCCGCAGGAGGAGTTCGGCACGTTGTGGCCGCCGCAGACCACCGACCTCGCCAAGGAGCTGATGAGCGAGGCGCAGTGGGAGCGCTTCGAGAAGGAGAAGGACATCGACTTCTCGTACGCGGTGAAGGACCTCGCCCGCTTCCGCGTCAACGCGCTGCACCAGCGCAACGCGGTCGGCATCGTCGTGCGCCAGATCCCGGACCAGATCCCCGACGCCAAGCAGCTCGGCCTGCCGCAGATCTGCCTCGACCTCGCCGCCAAGCCGCGCGGCCTCGTGCTGGTGACCGGCCCGACCGGGTCCGGCAAGTCGACGACGCTGGCGGCGCTGATCGACTACATCAACCAGACCGAGCACGGCCACATCCTGACGATGGAGGATCCGCTGGAGTTCGTGCACCCGGACAAGAAGTGCTTCGTCACCCAGCGGCAGATCGGCCAGGACTGCGCGTCGTTCCGCGAAGGGCTGCGGCGGGCGCTGCGCCAGGATCCCGACGTGATCCTGATCGGCGAGATGCGCGACCTGGAGACGATCTCGATGGCGATCAGCGCCGCGGAGACCGGCCACCTGGTGTTCGGCACTCTGCACACGACCAGCGCGATCTCGACCGTCGACCGCATCATCGACGTGTTCCCGACCGATGCGCAGCAGCAGGTGCGGGTGCAGATGGGCAGCACGCTGCAGGGCGTGATCTCGCAGACGCTGGTGCCGAAGGTCGGCGGCGGCCGCGTCGCGGTGCGCGAGATCCTGGTCGCCACCGACGCAGTGAAGTCGCTGATCCGTGAGGGCAAGTCGCAGCAGGTGCTCAACCTGATGCAGACCGGCAAGCAGTTCGGGATGACCACGCTCGAGGACGAACTGCTGCGCGCCTACGCCGAGGGCCTGATCACCGGCGACGACGCGATCTCGAAGGCGAACCGCCCCGACGACGTGCGCCGACGGCTCGCGGACATGCCGCAGCGGCCGGCCAGGTCGATGCCGGGGTCCGGGGCGGGCGCGGGCGCCGGCGGCCCGGTCAAGGTGCAGGTCGCGACCTCGACGTCGTCGTTCGGCATGCAGGGGCTGAAAGTGCGGCCGCCGGTCGGGCGCTGAACCGGGCACACGCGGGCTTGCGGCTTGGCCGCGCCGGACCTTTGCCGCATTTCGGGAGCGCCAGGCCCAAGACCAGCGAGCAGTCGGCGGGGGGCCCTGGGTCCGATGCCGTCGTGCGGTTGCCCGGGGCCGCCAGCGAGCTATTGCAGCCAGCGGCGCATCGCCGCCATGCTGCCGGCGGGTCCGGATCTTGCCGGCCGGCATCCGCTAGACTGCAACACCCGACCGCCGTCCTGCCATGAAACACGCCCTCCCGCTGTTCGTCGCCAGCGCGCTCGCCCTGCCGGCCCAACAAGCCCAGGTGATCGTTCCCAACATCGCGGGCCTGGTGAACGTCGACCGCCCGTTCGCTGGCGGCATCGGCCGCTACCAGCAGTGGTTCCAGGTCGCGGCGCTGCAGGCGGCGGGCGCGGGCATTGCGCTGCCGATGCGGATCGAATTGCTCGAGTTCTTCGCCGGCTCGCCACCGACCTCGCAGGCAGCACAGATCGACTGCGAGATCTGGATGGGCCACGGCAATGGCGTGCTCGGTTCGGCGTTCGATTCGAACTACAGCAGCCCGCCGATCCTGGTGAAGACGCGCGCGCTGGTGCCGCTGATCGCCGGTGGGGTGGGCGCGGTCGTGCTGACGCTGCCGTTCACGACGCGTTTCACGTGGGACAGCGTGCGGCCGATCGTGCTCGAGGTCCGCGTGTTCGGCAACAGCCTCGGCAGCGCGCCCTTCAACTACAACTTCCGCGGTAGCACGACCTCGCTCGGCGTCACGTCGCGCGTGTACCAGGCCGGCTCGGCGGTCGCGGTGAGCGGCACCGTAACCGGTGGCATGGGCATGATGACGCGCTTCACTGCGCGGCCGGGCGCCGTGGTGTCGTTCGGGCCGCCCGGCTGTGCCGGCGAAGGTGGCTTCGTGCCGGTGGCGAGCGTGCTGCAGATCCCGTCGCCGGCGATCACCTGGACCCACCAGCTCACCGCGGCGGCGTCGCAGCGACCGGCACTGTGGGTGATCGGCGACATCAACGGCCCGCCGTTCCCCGTCGACCTGCTCGCGCTGCTCGGCTTCTCGCCGTCGACCTGCTTCCTGACCAACAACGCGGTCAACGCGATCGCGGTGATGACGGTCGGCGGCGGTGCGGGCGGGGGTCTCGCGACGCTGCCGATCGCGCTGCCGGCGACCACCAACTACGTCGGCGTGAACCTCTACACGCAGTGGGTCGTGCTCGACCCGCTGGCGCCCAACGGCGTGCTGTCGGTCAGCAACAGCCACCGCTCGATCGTGGCGCCGCTCGGCGGCTGATCCGCAGCACCGTTCTCCGCCGCAGCCTGGCTGCCCGGCCACGCGCCAGCCGGGTTCTTTTCCCACGCGGACGCATTCCGGGAAGCTAGCTCTACTACCAGAGTAGTTGCAGCCGACTACTCTGGTAGTAGATTCCCCGGCATGAAGGGTCCACGCAACCTCGGCGATCTGCAGCTCGCGATCCTGCGCACGTTGTGGCAGCAGCCGGACATCCCGGTCGCGGAGGTGCACGCAGCGCTGCACGATCGCGGCCTCGCGCTGACCACCATCGCGACGATGTTGCGCAAGATGGAGGAGAAGGGGTTGGTCGCCCACGAGGAGAACGGCCGCCAGTTCCTCTACCGCGCCAAGGTCGATCCGGAGCTGGTGCAGCGCAACCTGGTCGGCGACCTGGTGACGCGGCTGTTCGACGGCGATCCGCTGGCGCTGGTCAACCACCTGCTGCGCGCCGGTGAGATCGAACTCGACGAACTCGACGAGCTGCGGCAGAAGGTCGGCGAAGCGGAGAAGAAGCAGCGGAGGGAACGCTGATGTTCGCGCTCGCCCCGGAGCTGGTCGGCATCGCCGACTGGCTGGTCACGTTCGCGCTGCACTCGACGATCGTGCTGGCCGCAGCCTGGTCGCTGTCGGCGCTGCTGGGTCGCCGCGGCCTCTGGCTGCAGGAACTGCTGTTGCGCTGGTCGCTGTGGACGGCGCTGGCGAGCAGCGTGCTGCAGGTCGCGGTGCTGCAGAGTCCGTGGAGCGCCGGCCTGCTGCTGCCCGGTCCCACTGCTGCGGCCGAAGCCGGCGAAGTGCTCGACCTGGCGGCGGCGTTCCCGGGTGCCAGGCTGCCGGCGGACCTGTTGCCCGGATGGTGGAGCCAGTGGTCGTGGCAGGCGATCGTCGCGACGCTGGCCGCAGCCGCCGCATTGGGTGGGCTGCTGTGGCTGTTCGTCGTGCACCGGCGGCTCGGTTCGCTGCTCGCCGAACGTTCCCCCGAGACCGATCCGCGCGTGCTGGCGACGGCGGCCGCGGTCGCCGCCGAACTCGGCCTGCGCCAGTCGCCGCACGTGAGCCGCAGCGACCGCATCGCGACGCCGATCGCGTTCGGCCTGTTGCGCCCCGAAATCTGCCTGCCCGCGCGCGCCGCGGAACTGACCGATCCGTCGCTGCGCGCGATGCTGGCGCACGAAGTCGCCCACTTGCGCGCTGCCGATCCGGCCTGGATGTGGGCCGCGGCGTGGCTGCAGGCGCTGTTCCCCTGGCAGTTGCTGCTGGTCGCGGTGCGCGCGCGCTGGGCGCGGCTGGTCGAACTGCGCTGCGACGCGATCGCGGCGCGAACGGTGACCCCGACCGCGGTCGCGCGCTGCCTGCTCGACGTCGCCGGTTGGTTGCGCGGTCGCCCGACGCCGCTGGTGGCGCTCGGCATGGCGGCGCGGCCATCGGCGTTGCGCGAGCGGGTCGAGGCGGCGCTGCGCGGCGACGCGTTCCGGCCGTCCCCGCGCGGGCTGTCGCTGTCGCTCGGCGGTGCGATGCTGTCGGCGTTGAGCCTCGGCGCTCCCGGTGTCGCCACGGCGCCGGGCACGGTTGGCCTGGAACTCGTCGCAGTGCCGCACGCGGCACCGGCCTCGCCATCCCCGATGGCGGCGGCGTTGCGGGCGATGGCCGACCACGTGCGGCAGGAAACCGCGGCCGTGCTGGCCGAAGCCGAGCTGCTGCGCAGCCGGGCGCCGGCGACTCCCACGACTCCCGCACTGGCGGCGCTGCAGGCGGACCTGACGCGTCGGCTGGACGAACTGGCGCGGATGCGAGTGCGCCTCGACGCGTTGCTCGCCCGCTTCGATTCCCGAAACCGTTGACCCTGGAGAAGCCATGAACTGCACGAACCCGATCCGCGTCGCGCTGGCCACGTTGGCCGCGACGTTCTGTCTGCCGGCCCAGTCGGCGCCGGTGGCCCGCACCAAGGCGGCGACCGCGGCTACGTCCGCTCCCGCCAACGCCGAACGCCTGCAGGTCCGGCTGGCCGAGGTCATCGCGATGCTCGAGGAGGACGACCTCACCGCCGAGCAGCGCGCCGAGGCGAAGAAGAAGCTGGTCGAGATCCAGCAGAAGCTGAAGGCGGCTCCGCCAGCCCCGCGTGCGACTGCGCTGGCACCCGCAGGCGCGGTCGCCGCTCCCATTGAGGGCCAATGGACCGACGTTGCGCCGGCTGACGGTGCGACGCGCACCTTCGTCGTCGAAGGCCACACGGGTGACCAGCCAGTGGCGGTAGCACGCGGCCTGCTCGGCCTGCGTGGCCTGACCGTGCGCGCGGCCGACAGCAAGGGCGAGGCGGCAGTGGTGGTCGAGGGCGCCGAAGTGGCGCAGCCGGTCGTCGTCGCCCCCGGCCAGCGGGTGTTGACGCTGCGCAGCGGCGAGGGTGAGAGTGAGGTCGCGATCGTCGTCGCGCCGGAGTCCACGCAGGATCCGAAGCCGGCCCAGGAACCGAAGGCGCCGAAGCCGCCCAAGGCGCCGAAAGCGCCCAAGGCGCCCAAGCCCCCGAAGGCAGCCAAGGCCCCGGTGGAGGTGTTCGAAATGATGGATCCGCCCGAGGCGAGCAAGGCGGTGCGCGGGCGGCGGGTCGGCGGCGACGACGTCAAGGTCGTCGAGGTCGAAGGCGGCGAGTGGAGGAAGACGCTCGGCGACGTCGAGAAGCTGCGGGTGAAAGCCGATGCGCTGCGTGCCGCTGGCGACAAGATGCGCGTCGAAGTGAAGGGTCTCGAGGACGCCAAGGTGCGTTGGCTGAAGGCCGGCGAAGCGCTCGACACGCGTGGCCTGGAAGTCGACGAACTGCGCAAGCTCGGCGCCACGCTGCGTGCCGACGGCGTCAAGAACAAGCGCGTGGCGGAACTGCTCCACGCGGACGGCTTCACCAGGCGCTCCGGCACGACGGACAACGTGAAGGCCCTCGTCGAACGCGCGCGCAAGGCCGAGCAGGAAGGCGACCTCGCCGAGGCCCACCGCGTCTACGTCAAGGCCGACGGCGCCAAGGTGAAGGCGGCCGACGCGAAGAGGTACACCACGGAACTGTACCGCGCCGGCCGCCTCGCCGAGCGCAGCAAGGTCGCGGCCGGCGACGACGACGATGACGATGGCGAGATCCGCAAGCTGATCGACGAGATGCGCAAGGAGATGCGCGAGATCCGCGCGCTGCTCAACGACCTGCGCAAGCAGCAGTCGGCGGCGCCGCGCGCGCGCACCCGTGGCCAGTCCAACCGCGACGACGATGACGACGATGGCGACGAGCGCGATGGCTTCGCGCCGGCGGGCGCTGCCGCGGGTGGCACCCTGTTCGGTCGGCGCTCGGCGCCACGCGGCGGCCTCGGTGG
>JBASWX010000117.1:0-4751 GCA_049276695.1 Planctomycetota bacterium | reverse complement strand
CTCCTGCTCGGCGCGATGGCGCTGGCGCGCGGGGGCAAGGCCGATGGCTCGGCCGTCGCCGAAGTCGTGCTGTGCGGGACCTGCCTCGCCGTGGGGACCGTCGTGGGCCTGCTGCAGGCGTGAACGCCTCACGGTCCGATCGGGTTCGGCCGTGCCGCGATACCATGGCCCACCATGAGCCGCCATCTGCCGTGGGGTTGTGTCTCGTTGCTCGCGTTGCCTTCGCTCGTCAACGCGCAGGCATGGTCGGTCAGCGCCGTGGCCCCTGTCCAAGGGACGGCGTTGGCGATCTACGTCTTCGGCCCGTACCAGCCCGCGACACTGCCGGTCGGGCCGGTCGCGCCGGGCACCTACCTCGCCGCCGTGTCCGGCAGCAACACGAACGTGTCCGCGTCGTGGTCGCAGGCATCGCCGGCACCGTACGCAGCCGTGGCGTTCACGGCGACCACGAGCTCGTCTGCCACCTGGCCATCGTGGTACTTCGACTATGGCGCCAGCACGGCGAGGCTCGCTTCGACTCTCAACTTCACGTTGCACGCGCCGCAGCCCGCGCGCGGTCGCCTCTGGATCCGCCGGCTCGGTGTGCTGCCGTCGCAGGCTGGCAATCAGGTCACGGTCGACGTGGGCGCGGACGGCGTGGTCGAGCTCAGTGCCCAGTCCCCGGGGCCTGTCGAAGTGCCGCTCGTGATCGGCGGCAGCGGCGCGGTGGTCCGGGTCGTGAGCCAGGTCTTCAACCACGCCTCGGTGCTCACCCCGCTCCAGGTCACCACGAACTTCGGGGTCGAGGTCCAGTTCTTCCCCGACCAACCCGCGGTCCAGACGTTCGCCAACACGGGGGCAGGCGGCCTGCTGTCGTTCGTCCATGCGTTCGACAACACGCTGACGTTGACGAACGGCTACGTGTGGCAGACCCCCGTGCTGATGGTGATCGGCGCGCAGCCCGTGAACATTCCGGTCATGCCCGGCGTAACGCTGCTCGTGAGCCTCGACATGATCTGCTACGGCAGCCCGATCATCGTGGTGCCGCCGCAGCTGCCGCCAGGAACCGCGCTCTACGTGCAGGGGCTGGTCGTCGACGCCGGCAGCGTGCCACGCAGCACCAACAGCCTTCGCGTCCTCTGGCCGTGAACCGGCGGCGGCGGGCGATCGCCGCCGCGAGCGCCTGCGTACGCACGGTGCCCGCAGGCCGGTCGAGGGTCGACCTGGCGCGTGATGATGTGTTTGCGGCCGGAAGGCTGAAGCGGAGCGAGGGTCCGCCGGAGCACACGACCCGCGCAGGCTCGGCCCACGGCGTTGAAGCTGCCCGGCTTCCGAGCCTTCCGCCGGCGCGGATTGCGCGAGGTTGCAGGGCGAGTGGAGCCGAGGGGGAGAAGATCGTCGGTGGTTGGGGTCGCCTGAAGCTCCTCGCCACGCGGTCCGAACATGGGGCCTGCCGCGATCGTGCACTGCGAACCGGGCAACCGGGTATCACGGATCGTCGCACCAGACAGCCTTCGGAGATCCCAGGAGCACCGAGCCCATGACCCGCGCCCGCCTGCAAGCCGTGCATCCCGTGCTGATGTCGCGCGACGTCACCGCGTCGATCCGCTTCTACGCGCAACTCGGCTTCGCTCTCGCCTACCAGGACCAGCCGAACGCGCCGCGTTACGCCGCGGTGCGGCGCGACGACGTCGAACTGCACCTGCAATGGCACGACGCGAGCGAGTGGACGGGTGCCGGCGACCGCCCGACCTACCGCTTCGCCACCGACGACGTCGAAGGCTTGTCGGCCGAGTTCGCGCGCATCCCGGGCCTCGACCACACCGCCGTCGCCGACACCGCCTGGGGCACCCGCGAGTTCCACGTGCGCGACCCGGACGGGAACGGTCTGCACTTCTACCGAGACCGCTGACGCCTCCCGTCACGCGCCGAGCGCGAACGCCTCGGCGCGACGGCGGACCAGGGCGGGCCATTCCGTGCGCCGGCAAGGCTGCCGGGTCGCGGACCATCGAAAGTCGTCTCGAGCTGCGGAACTTGGGCTAGCCTGCCGCGCAGGACTCCCATGGACGCACTTCGCGGCTGGCGGCTCGGACTGTTCGCGGTGCTGGCCGCCGGTGTCGTTGCGCAGGAACCGACGGCGGACGTCGCGAGGCGCGCAACGGCGCTGCGCGAAGCGGGCAAGACCGCGGAGGCGCTCGCGTTGCTCGACGGTGCGATCCTCGCCGACGGCAAGGACGCCGCGCTGCTGCTGCTGCGGGCTGCGGTGCACTTGCGCGGCGAAGCGGTCGACGATGCGCTCGCCGACTGCGATCGCGCCCTCGAGCTGCTGGTGCCCACGGGCGACCTCACGGCATTGGTCGGCGACGCCGCGCAGGTGCGGACGATCGCCGGAGCGCTGCGTCTGCGCGGCGTCGTGCGCAGCAAGCTCGGCGAGTGGGGCGCGTCGTTGCCGGACCTCGAGAACGCGACGGCGCTGCAACCGAAGGACAGCGACCTGTGGCGGCTGCGAGCCCACACCGAGCTCTGCCTCGGCCGCCTCGACGCTGCGGTTGCGAGCCTGGGCAAGGCGGCGGACGTCCACGACGGCGACGAGGCGATGTACCTGAAGGTGCGCAGCGACATCCTGCTGCTCGCCGAGCGTGCGCCCGCGGCGCGTGCCGACCTCGAGCGCGCGAACAAGCTCGCCAAGGGCACGCCGGCGGCAGTGACGATCGAACTGGCGCTCGCCGCGCACGCGAGCGTCACGCGCAACGCGGCCGCGGCGCGCGCGGCCTGGGATCGCCTGTTCGCGAGCGCTCCCGAGTTCGCGGGCTGGGCAGCGCTGCTGCGCTGGAGCATCGCTGGCACCAGCGATCGGGGCGCCGCCGAGCGCCGCCTGCGCGACGACTTCGCGAAGTTGCCCGAGGACGAGGCGCTGCTCGCCGAGCTGTTCCGTCTGTGCAGCGATGGCACCGGCGACAGCAACGGCATGAAGCTGCCGGGGCGCGACGCGACCGCGCGCTGCCAGCTGTGGTTCTTCGCCGGTTGCCGCGCGGCGCAGCAGGGCCGCGACGCCGAGGCGCGGGTGCGCTGGCTGCGCAGCGTCAACACGGGCCGCTTCGACCAGGCCCAGTGGGGCCTTGCGCTCGCGCGGTTGCGCGAGTCGGCGCGCGGCAAGAAGCTGCAGCCCGCGCTCGGCATCAAGGTCGCCCCGGCGGCGGCCGCGACGACGCCGGTGCTGCTCGTGACCGCGCTCGACGAGGACGGTGCCGCGGCCATCCAGGGCCTGCTGAACGGCGATCGCATCGTGCGCGTCAACGCTTCGCCCGCGACGCCCGCTGCGTTCGAGGCGATGACGAAGGCGATCGCGATCGCCACGCCGGTGCGCTTCGTCGTCGAGCGCGGCGGGAAGGCGCAGACGCTCAGGATCACGGCGGGCGTCGCCGCGCCATGAACACGAAGGCCACCGCGGGCGTAGCTCCCTGGCGGCGGCGGAGCCTCGTGCGAGGGTCGGGCGGTCGCGGTCCAAGCGCGGTACGATCGGCCGTGACCGGCAATGCGCCCATGAACACCGTGCTGCGAACGCTTGGCATCGCCGTGCTGCTGATGACCATCGTCCCGGCCCAGGCCGCACGCCGCGCGGAATCCGAGCCGCTGCAGAAGTGGCTCACGGACCTCGGCGCCATGGACAGCCGGACCTGGTCCGCCGCCATGGCGCAACTCACAGCGCTCGGCGATCGCGCGGTGCCGGCGCTGCGGCAGATCGTCCGGCGCGACGGTGACCAGATGGCGAACGACGCCGTGCGCGCGGTGCAGGTGCTGCAACGCATCGGCGTGCCGGCGGCGGTCGCCGTGCCCGACCTGTTGGCGCTGCTGGGCCGCCTGGGCGTGCGCGACAACGGGCGCAGCGCCGTGATCCTCGCCGTCGGCGAACTGGTGCCCTGGGCACCGACACAGCGGACCGCCGTGCGCGAGGCGATGTTCGATCTGCTCGCGCAGGAGCGGCTCGACGGGATCGGCAAGCTGCTGCAGACCAGCGACTACCTCGACAAGTGCCGCGCGATTGCGCGGACGGAGTTCGGCCCGGAGACCGCCACCGACGAACTTGCCGCGGGGCTCGCCGCCGACAACCCGTTCGTCCGCGAGTTCGCCGCCCTGCTGCTCGCCGACCGGGATGCTGCCGGCGAGGCGACGATCGCGGCGCTGCAGAAGGCGCTGCGCGGCCCGCACCCCGACCGGTTCCAGATCGCCGGCCTGCCGCAGCTCGAAGTGTTCCTGGACCGGAGGATCCAGGCCGCGGCGGCGAGAGCGATGCTGCGGCTCGCCCCCAAGGACCCCCGCAGCGTCGAGGCGTTCGCGGTGCTCGCCGAGCGGACGCAGGCCGAGGATCGGCTCGCGGCGGTGATCGCCGTGCGTCAGATCGGCACGGCTGGCGCCGCGATGGTGCCGCAGCTGATGCGCATGGCGAAGGACGAGGACGCGTTGATCCGGCGCGAGGCGATCACCACGCTGGGCACGCTCGGGTCGACGGCGGCGCCGGCGGTGGCGCTGCTCGAGCAGCTCGCCGCGGATCCGGACCCGCAGATCGCCGAGCGCGCACGGGCGGCACTCGAGCAGGTGCGGCGGTAGCGGCAGCGGTCTGCCGGCGCGCGCCGCGACAACGGATGGCTCAGACTCATTTTCGACAGTTTGCCGGACAGCCCCCAGGGATCTCGCGGGTTTGGCGGCCGCGCCGGGATCGTTGGCACTACACGACCGCCTCGGCGGTTGAATGCGCGGGCCCGAGAGCGGTG
>JBASWX010000116.1:0-3742 GCA_049276695.1 Planctomycetota bacterium | reverse complement strand
ATCGACACCTGCGTGCCCCAGTGGTTGTCGCGGCTGGCGAAGTCGGCGCGCGGCACGTAGCCGAGCACCGGGTGCCGTTCGGCCGGGTAGTTGCGCTTCAGCAGGTCGGTGCGCAGTTCGCGGAAGCTGCCGAAGTGGCCCGGCGCCCGGACGAGCCGGATCACGACCTCGGCGACCAGCAGGATCGCGAGCACCGGCACGAACGCGAACAGGAGCCGGCGCCGGCGGCGCAGCGGTGGGCGGGGCGACGGTGAAGCGCTCACGATCGCGCCGATCGTAGGAGCGGCACGCGGCCACGCGAGTGCGGAGCGGTGGGAGGCGTGGTAGCGTCGGCAACGTGAGCGACGTCGTCGTGGTCGGTGCCGGCATCGTCGGCCTGTGCGCGGCGGCAGTGCTGCGTGAACGTGGCCACGCGGTCACCGTGTGGGCGAAGGACGATCCGGCCGACACCGTGTCGGCGGTCGCCGGTGCGATCTGGTACCCGTTCCTCGCCGAACCGCGTGAGCGCGTGCTCGGCTGGAGTGCGACGACGTTCCGTCGGCTGACTGCGCTCGCACGCGACCCGGCCAGCGGCGTGCGCATGCAGCGCGTCGTGGAGGTGTTCGCGACCGCCGAGCCGGATCTGTGGTTGGCGCCGGCCAGCGGTCCGATCACGCGACTGCCGCGCGAACGCGTGCCGGCAGGCCATGCCGCCGCGATCGAGCTCGACGTGCCGGTGTGTGACGTGCCGATCCACCTGCCGTGGCTGCGCGGCCAGTTGCTCGCGCGCGGCGTCCGGTTCGAGCAGCGCACCGTGCGCTCGTTCACCGAGGCGTTCACCGCCGCCCGCATCGTCGTCAACTGCACCGGGCTCGGGGCCGCGGAACTGTGCGGTGACCGCCAACTGCAGCCGGTGCGCGGCCAGGTGATCGTCGTCGAACGGCGCGACGTGCCGCACGCGCTGATCGACGACACCGCGGCGCAGCCGTTCTACGTGATTCCGCGCCGCGACGACGTCGTGCTTGGCGGCACCGCGCAACCGGGTGACACGCGGCTCGCCGCCGACGTGGCCGACACCCGCGCGATCCTCGATGGCATCGCCGCTCGCATGCCGTGCCTGCTCGGCGCTGCAATCCGCGCGGTGAAGGTGGGCCTGCGTCCGTATCGCTCGACCGTGCGGGTCGAGGCCGAGCGCCGACCTGATGGGGGCCTTCTGGTGCACGACTATGGTCATGGCGGCTCGGGTTACACGCTCGCGTGGGGGTGCGCCGAGGAAGTCGCGGCGTTGGTGGGTCCGGCCGGTTGACCGGAACGGCGCCTGCGGCGAGCCTTTCCGGCCCATGCGTTCCCGTCTCGCCGCGGCCATGCTGCCGTTCCTCGCCGCGAGTCTGCTCGCGCAGGCGCCAATCGTCACCTGGAGCGGCGAGACGATGCGACTGCGCTCGGCGACCGTCGCCGCGGGTCCGTCCGCCAGCTGGAACGTGACGCTGGAGATGGAGAACGACAACAACAACGCGTCGCTGCCGAGCAGCTTCCGCCGCTGGTGGCACTGCGAGATCGGCAACCTCGGGCTCGCGGGGGCGGTGCTGAACGTGTCGGTCACCAACGCCGGCTACACCGACATCATCCTGCCGGTGTGGGCGCAGTCGAGCAACGGCGTCACGTTCGGTCCGTACGCGCGGCTGCCGGTGTCGAGTACGCCGGTGCTGCAGGGCGGCTCGACGCACAACTTCACCGCGGTCGTGCCCGCCGGTGTGCCCGCGATCCGGCTGGCCAAGTACTTCCCGTACTCCGTCGCGCGCAAGGATGCGTGGCTGGCGACGCTCGCGGGCCAGCCGAAGGTGCGCAGCATCACGACGCTCGGCAACTCGGTGCAGGGGCGACCGATCCACAAGATCGAGTTCACCGACGGGACCGTGCCCGACGTCGGCAAGGCGCGGGTGTGGATCCACGCCGGCATCCACCCGGCGGAGACCACCAGCTACTTCACCGTCGAGGGCTTCGTCAGCTGGCTCTTGTCCGGCGATCCGTTCGCCGAGGTGCTGCTCGACCGGGCGCTGATCGAGCTGTGCCCGATGGTCAACCCCGATGGCGTGTTCCTCGGCAACTATCGCGTCAACGCCAACTCGATCAACCTCGAGAACGAATGGTCGGCGCCGTACGGCAGCACGGTGCCCGAGATCGTCGCCCTGCGCACGACGATCGAGGGCTACATGGGCACCGTCGCCGTGCCGGGCAGCAACCCGATCCGCGTGCTGCTCAACCTGCACAGCTCGCACGGCTTCGACTACCCGTTCCACTACCAGCACACCAGCAACCCGAGCTGGAACCCGACCACCAACAACACCGGCGTGATCCCGGTGGTCAACGCGGTCGAGGGCCAGTGGATCCTGCGGTTCAAGGCGCGCAGTCCGCTGGTCAACCTCGGCGCCACGCAGAGCAGTGCGCTGACGTCGCGGCCGTACGTCGAGTCGATGTGCCACGATCGCTGGACCGCGGTGAACGGCTGGCTGAACGCGCCGGGCCTGCAGCAGCCGGTGATGGCGATCACGTTCGAAGGCACCTACCGGCGCGGGCCGGACACCGTGACCTGGAACACCGAAGCCGACTACCGCACCTGCGGCGCGCAGATGGGCCGCGCGCTGTTCGACCACCTCGGACTGACGCTGACGGCGAGCCTTGTGCCGTACTCGGCGCCGTGCACGGTCGCGGTGATGACCGGAACGCTGACGCCGCAGCCCGACGGCAGCCACGCCGCGAGCCTGCAGGTTGCCGGAGCCGTTGCGAACGCGCTCGGCGTATTGGTCCTCGGTTCTGCGCCGGTGGCGGTGCCCCTGCCGCCGCCGTGGTCGGCCTGCACGCTGCTGTGCACGCCGGACGTCACGGTGTCATTCGTCGCGTCGCCGGCCGGAACCGCCACGTTCGCGTTCCCGGTGCCGGCGGCGGCGGGTCTCGTCGCGTGGCTGCAGGCGTTCACGATCGACTGGACCGTGCCGGCGCTGCCGCTCGACGCGACCAACGGCGTGCGCATCCAGAACAACTACTGACCAGGCGCCCATGCGGTCGTTCGTGCTCGTCGCACTGCTGGCGGGTTTGCGGGCCACCTCCGCTGGACCGCACGACCCGGACGGCCGCCTCGCCACCCTCACGGCGCGCATCGCGCGCGCACCGCACGATGCGGCGCTGCGGGTCGAGCGTGGGCGGTTGCTGACGGCGCTCGGCGATCTGACGGCGGCGCGGGCCGATCTCGAAGTGGCGCTGTGTCGCCAGCCGGATCATGGTCGTGCCGTGGCTGCGTTGGCGGACGTCGAGTACCTCGCTGGCAACGACGTCGCTGCACTGGGTCTGTGCCGCCGCGCGCGGGCGGCCGGAGTCGCCGATGCGGAACTGCAGCGGCTGCAGGCGCGGGTGCTGGTGGCGCTGGGCCGCGACGCGGAGGCGGCGCCGCTGTTCGCCGCGGCGCTGGCGGCGGGCGAACGGGGAGAACCGGGGCACTACCTGGAACTGGCGGCGAGCCGCGAGCGCAGCGGCGATCCCGCGGCAGCGCTCGCGGTGCTCGAGCGTGGCCTGCACGAGCTCGGGCCGACGATCGCGTTGGTCGACGCCGCGGTGGCGCTCGACCTCGCCGCCGGACGCGGCGACGCGGCGCTGGCCCGCCTCGAACTGCTGCGGCCGTTCGTGCAGCGCCCCGACTTCCTGGCGGCGAGGATCGCGGCGGTGGCGCCGGCGACCAACCCGCCGCCCGCGCTCGCCACCAACCGCA
>JBASWX010000115.1:0-2011 GCA_049276695.1 Planctomycetota bacterium | reverse complement strand
GGCCGGCACCGCGTCGAACTGGCGGCGCTGCCCGACAATCGCGGCTTCACCGGCGGCATGAACCACGGCCTGCAGTGGGCCGCGGCGCAGGCGCTGCCGTACGTGCTGGTGCTCAACAACGACCTGCGGCTGGGCCCGGACTTCCTGGCCCCGCTGGTCGCGACGCTGGCGAACGATCCGGCGGTTGCGGCGGTCGGGCCCACGGTGCTGCAGCCCGGTGGCGCGGTGTGGGCGGAAGGCGGCGAGCGGGCGTTCTGGCCGAATGGCCTGCGGCTGCGCCACCAGGGCCGGCCACCGATGCCGACCACGCACGGCCCCGAGGCAGTCGGCTTCCTGCCGTGCGCCTGCGTACTGTTCCGCACCGCGGCGGTCGCCGCGGCCGGCAACTTCGACGACCGCTACTTCATGTACTGGGAGGACGTCGACCTGTGCGAACGGCTGCGCGCGCGCGGCGGCAAGGTCGTGTGGCTGCCGTGGGTGCGCGTCGAACACCACGCCGGGGCGTCGGCGGGCGGCCGCCGCTCGCCGCTGCGCAAGTTCCTGATGGCCGCCAACGCGGTGCGTTACCTGCGCGCGCGGGGCACGTTCGCGGGCTGGCTCGCCTGGCTCTGCTGCGACGTGCTGCCGTGGCCGCTGACGTTGCTGGCGGGCCCGCGGCTGGCGCTGGCCAAGGCGTGCGGAACGTGGGCGGGGCTGCGGGGCCATCGGGCTTCGGCCGCCGACGTGACCCGCTGGCACCGGGGCTGAACGGCGCACCGAGGGCGGGCCCAGGTAAGGAAGGCGGATGGCGCGGCTCTTCGTCGGCATGCGACCATCCACTGCTCTTCGGGCGATCCCGTTCCTGCTCGCGCTGCCGCTCGCCGCCCAGGACATGATCGGCGTCACCTTCCAGGGTCAGGTGCTGCACCTCCATTCCGCGACCGGTGCGGCCACCGTGATCGCGTCGGGGCTGTCCGGCAAGAACGGCCTCGCGTTCACCAACGACAATCGCCTGTGGACCACGGTGCGCAGCGGCACGCCGGGCAACTTCCTGATCCATCTCGCGGTGCTCGATCCGTTCACCGGCGCCGAGTCGCTGCCGTTCGGCCAGCAGGGCTACGGCGACCTGCGCGCGCTCGCCGCCGATGCGCTGGGCGGGCTGATGGCGGTCCGCGACACCGGCCTCGGCAACGTCGACGAACTGGTGCGCATCGACACCACGACCGGGGCCCTGACGGTGCTGGGCCCGACCGGTTTCACCGGCATCCAGGGCCTCGATCTCACCGGGGCGGGCCCGCGCGCGTGGGACGCCGCGAGCGGCCTGCTGCTGATCAGTTTCGCGACCGGCGTCGCGTCCGACCCGTTCCCCAACGTCGGCGGTCCGGCGAACATGCAGTACCTCGCCACCGACCCGGCGACCGGGCGCAAGTTCGTCGGCCGCGACGTGCTCTACGAAGTCAACACGTCGACCGGCCTCACGACGCAGCAGGTCGTGATCGCGGGCAACCCCGACCTGCGCGGCGTGGAGTTCCTGACCGCGCGCGGGCAGCTGTACGGAACGGGCTGCGGCGGCGTGCCGGGCCTGGCGCTCGCAGCCGCCTTCGGTCCGGGCCAGCCGATGAGTGTGTTCAGCAGCCTCCACACGCCGGGCGCGGTAGGGCTGGAGATCCTCGGCGCCTCCGACACGATCCACGCCGGGCTGCCGCTGCCGTTGGCGCTCGATCCGCTGCTCGGCACCAGCGGTTGCCAGCTGCGCAGCAGCGTCGAACTCACGATCCTCGGCGTGGTCAACGGGACCGGCAACCTGCTGGTCACCGTGGCGCTGCCCGCGAGCCTCGCCTTCCGGCAGTTCTTCGTGCAGCACGCGGTGCTCGAGCCGGGGTTGCCGGGCGGGTTGTCGTTCTCGCCCGGCCTGCGCGTGCGCTCGTCGATGTTCTGACGCCGGCTACGCTTTCGCGGGCCCGGCAGCGGCGGCGAGTTCGCGGCGCAACAGCTCCGCCGCGGCACGGGCGGCCGGGGGACGCAGGTCGTC
>JBASWX010000114.1:0-6024 GCA_049276695.1 Planctomycetota bacterium | reverse complement strand
CACCGCTCTCGGGCCCGCGCATTCAACCGCCGAGGCGGTCGTGTAGTGCCAACGATCCCGGCGCGGCCGCCAAACCCGCGAGATCCCTGGGGGCTGTCCGGCAAACTGTCGAAAATGAGTCTGAGCGCACCCCAGTCGTCCAAACCACACCGTTTCGCCGCGGGCGCGATCGAAGCCGAGCAGCGCCCCGCTGCAGCCGGCGGCGGGACTGGCGCCACGGTCGACCCAGACGCCATCCTGTGCCGCGGCGACCGCGGCGACCGTGGCGACAACCACTGCAGCGATCACCGACGGGAACGAAGCGAGGCGAGGGAAGTGCGGCATTCGAGACCTCCAGCGAGCACGATACCAACTGGCGCGGTGGTGGGGTTCCCCGGGTCGCCTCGATTGCCGGTCAGGGGCTGCCGATGACAGCGTGCCCGCCGTTGCTGAACGCCAGCCCGCCGGGGTTCCAGCCCGGCACCAGCACGGCCCCCTGGAAGTAGACGCTGACGCCCAACGCGAACGCGCTCATCGGCACCGGGAAGCTCCAGGTCGCGGCGCCGTTCGTGTTCGGCAGATTGTCGATGCGCACGGGCGCCAGCAGGGCATCGCAGCCAGGGAAGCCGAACGGCGTCAGCGACAGCGGCAGCGTCGCGCCTCCCCACGAGGTTGCATCGAAGCCGACGAAGCCGAGTCCGACATTGAGCGGTGACAGCGGCAGGTTGCTCAGGCGCAGCTGCAGCGTGGTGCCGATGCGCGGCAGCGAAGGCGGGATGTTGGCGAGCAGCGGCACACCGGCAGGACCTGCACAACCGGCGCCATACGAGACGAACGTCGCTGGCATCGACGGCCCGTGGACGAACTCCCAGATCGCCGGCACCGTCGTGTTGTTCAGCTTGACGACCACGCTGCGCGCGCGGTCGAAGACCATCGGCGCGGTGTTGGTGCCGGGGTTGTTCTGCAGCACGATCGGTGACCAGGCGCCGTTCCACTGCCACATGTCGGTGAGCGAGCCCGACTGGTTGCTGCCGCCGTACAGCACCGCGCACTGGCGAACGCCGTCCCAGACCATGCGGTGCAGGACCTGCCGCGGGGCCGGTCCGGCGAGCCCGAAGTGGTTGAACCAGTAGCTGCCGTTCCATTCCCACGTGTCGCCGAAGTACGCCGGCTGCCCCAGATGGCGACCCCTGCCGCCGAACAGCAGCACCTTCTGCCGCTGCACATCGAAGGTCATGCCCATGCTGTAGCGCGGCGTCGGACCGCCGAAGCCGACCTGAGTCCACGCGGTACCGTTCCACGTCCAGGTGTCGGCGAAGCCCGCATCGCTGCCCTGCCACCCGCCGAACAGGACCGTGACCGCTCGCGCGGCGTCGTAGGCGAGGCCGAACGCGCTCCGCGGTGGCGGCGACCCTGCGTTGCGCTGGGTCCAGGCGACGCCGTCCCACTCCCACGTCTCGAACGGTCCGCTGAAGCCTCCGAACAACGCGACGAGGCACTGCCGGCCGGAGTCGAAGACGCCGACGACTTCGCGCGCTGGCGGGGACGTCACCGTCGGGCGTTGCGTCCACGTCGCGCCGTTCCAGACCCAGGTCTCCCGGCACGCCTGGTCGCCGAACCACACGGTCTCGTTGCGTTGCGTGTCGAAGCCGACCAGCGTGCCGGTGCACGATCCTGGCCCCGGCGGCGCCATCCGGTTCACCCAGATGCCCTGGGCAGGCGCCGGATCGGCCGCGGCCACCAGCGCGGGCACGATCAGCAGGAGACGGGAGAGGCAACGCACGTCACGGGCTCCCGACGACTGCGTGGCCGCCGTTGGTGAACGCGAAGCCGCCGGGGCTCCACCCCGGCACGAACACCGCCCCCTGGAAGTAGACGTCGACGCCGAGCGCGAGTGCGGTCATCGGCAGCGCGATGTTCCAGGCGGCGGTGCCGCTGACGTTCGTCAACCCGTCGGTGCGGATCGGCGCGAGCAACGCATCGCAGCCGGTGAAGCCGAGCGGCGTGAGGGACAGTGGCAGCGACATGCCGCTCCACTCGTTCGCGTCGAAGCCGAGGAAGCCCAGCGGCACATTGAAGAACGACGGCGGCAGGTTGGTCAGCCGCAGCTGCAGCGTCGAGCCGATGCGCGGCAGGGAACCCGGCACGTTGCTCAGCTGCGGCACGCCGACGGGACTGGCGCAACCAGCGCCGTAGGTGGTGAAGGTCGCCGGCACCAGGTTGCCGGGCACGTACTCCCACGTCGTGCCGTTCGCCAGGGTGACGAAGATGTCGCGCGCGGGGTCGTACGCCAGGTACGAGGGGACCGCGGGCGAGGTGCCGGCCGGCGTCAGCTGTGTCCACGCGCTGCCGTTCCACTGCCACGTCTCCTGGAAGGGGTTCGACCCGACGCCGCCGATGAGCAGAGTGCGCTGCCGGCGTGAGTCGTACTCGAGTCGCGGCTCGATGCGAGGTGCCGGTCCTGCGATCCCGTAGTGATTGAACCAGTAGCTGCCGTTCCATTCCCACGTGTCGCCCAGCCGCGACGTCGTGCCGTTGACCGGTCCTTCGCCGCCGAACAGGACGACCCGCTGGCGTTGTGCGTCGTAGACCATGCCCGCGCCCCATCGCGGGCTCGGGCCGCCGAACCAGACCTGCGTCCAGCTGGTGCCGTTCCAGGTCCAGGTGTCGGCGAAGCCATCCTCGCTGCCTTCCCTGCCGCCGAACAGCAGCGTGACGTTGCGGGCGGCGTCGAAGGCCATGCTCGAGGCGAAACGGCCGGGCAGGCCGCCGGTCTGTCGCAACTGCCACGCGGTGCCGTCCCATTCCCAGGTCTCGAGTCCCGTCGAGTGGTTGCCGAACACGGCGACGACGGCACTGCGCGCGGAGTCGAACGTTGCCGAGCACACCGACGCCGGCGGCGCCACCGGTGTCGATCGCTGCGTCCAGGTGGCCCCGTTCCACGTCCAGGTCTGCCGACAGAAGGCGCGACCGAACCACACCGTCTCGTGGCGCAACGCATCGTGCACGAGCAATTCGCCGGTGCACGAAGTCACGCCCGGCGCGGTGGCGCGATCGACCCACATGCCGCTTTGGGCGCTGGCGGGAGCCAGGCCAGACGCGATTGCGGCAAGGACAGCGAAGTGTGGGCGCGGCATGGTTGAGCCCTGTTCCCAGTATAGCCGACCGTCCCGTGACGCGGGTGGGTGCCAGGACCATCGACGGTGCCCCGACCGCTCCCCAGTCGTTCCGGCGCTGGCATTCCGTTCCTGCCGCCGCTCCGAGGTGCCCCATGCGAATCCGCTGCATCGTCGCCGTCACGCTTGCCGCCGCGCCCGGTCTGGCCCAGGTGTACACCTGGGCCCAGTACTCCCCGGTCAACACCCCGAGTGCGCGGCGCGACCACGCCGCGTGCTCGCCAGCAACGGGATCGAGTGGTTCTTCGGCGACGTGTAGTCGACTTGCCGGCCGGGTCACCAACGACGCGCGTCGGCACGCGAGGTGCTGCCCGTTGGCGTCCGTTTGCCGGCCATCGCCTCGCCTGCGCCGGATCGCCGCGTATCGTGACGCCGCCGCCATGCCGAAGATGAAGGCCTACGCGTCGTTCGACTTCTACCTGAAGGACCAGCCGAAGCAGAACCAGGTCGTGATCCGCGCGCTGCGCAGGTTCGTGCAGCGCGTCGCACCGGATCTCGTCGAAGCGGTGAAGTGGGGCAACGGCTGCTGGCTGAAGGACGGCAAGCCGGTCGCGTACGTGTACGCGGCGGCCGAGTACACGCAGTTCGGGTTCATGTACGGCGCCCAGCTCGACGATCCGCGCGGCCTGCTCGACGGCGAAGCGGCGTACGTGCGGCACATCAAGGTGCGCAAACCGAAAGACATCGACGAGCCGGCGTTCTCAGCCCTGCTGCGGCAGGCGGTGGCTCGCAGCGGCGGTGGTCGGCCGCGGTAGCCGCGGCGCCGATGGGCGGCGGCCGGAACGCCGTGGAAAAGCACGCTCTCGTCGCTAGACTCCCGCGCCCGATACCCCGTGGTGTAACGGTAGCACAGCAGGTTTTGGTCCTGTTGGTTCCTGGTTCAAATCCAGGCGGGGTAACCAGCCCCGCGCGCCGGGAACGCCCCGCGTCGGCCTGAAGCTCCTTCTGCAGCTCTTTCCTTCGAACGGTTTCTGCTGCCCCGTGGTGTAACGGTAGCACAACAGGTTCTGGTCCTGTTTGTCAAGGTTCAAATCCTTGCGGGGTAACCACACACGCGCGGTCCGAGGCACTCGGGCCGCGCGTTTTCTTTTTCGCGGCGCGCTGCGGCACCGTGGCGATCAGGCGCTCGTCGCGCGGTGCAGGAAGCGATCGGTCATGCCGGCGATGTAGTCGCAGATCGTGCGTTGCAGCCCGTCGCGCTCGAGGCGGGCGCGCGCCGACTCGAGCAGCCGCTGCGGGTTGGCCAGCAGCGCGGCGAACAGTTCGCGGATGCGCCGCGCGCCGTCGTTCATGACCGCGAGCACGCGTTCCGAGCGGTAGAAGCGCGCGCGCAGGAACTCGAGCAGTTCCTGCGCCAGCACGGTCATCTGCGACCCGTGCTGCACGCGTGGCGGCGCACCACCGGCTGGGGCGGCGGCGATCGCGGCGTCGGCGGTCTCGACCAGGTCGTGGATCAGCAGCGACGCCACTTCGCTGACGATGCGCTGCCGGTTGTCGCTGCCGGCGGCCCCGCGCGCTTCCCGCCACAGCCGCAGCTCGCCGGCTTCGGCCTCGGTGAACAACCCGCCGCGCAACCCGTCGTCGAGGTCGTGGCTGAGGTAGGCGATGCGGTCGCACAGGTCGACGAGGTGCGCTTCGATCGGCACCGGTGGGCGCGGCACCAGGTCGGGGCTGAGCGGAAAGCCGTCGGGCACGCGACCCTTCAGCAGGCTGGAACGCAGCGCGAGCGTCAGGTTGAGCCCGAAGCCGTGCCCGTAGCGGTCCTCGAGCCAGTCGACGATGCGCGCGCCCTGGGCGTTGTGGCGGAAGCCGCCGTGGTCGCGCATCGCCGCGTGCAGCGCTTCCTCGCCGACGTGGCCGAACGGCGGATGGCCGAGGTCGTGCGCGAGTGCCACCGCTTCGGCGAGATCGTCGTTGCAGCGCAGCGCCCGCGCGACGCTGCGCGCCATCTGCGCGACCTCGAGCGAGTGCGTCATCCGGCTGCGGAAGTGGTCGCCTTCGAACGCCGCGACCACCTGGGTCTTGTGCTGCAGCCGGCGGAACGCGGTCGCGTGCAGGATGCGGTCGCGGTCGCGCTGGAACGCGGTGCGCAGCGGGTCCTCGGCTTCGGGCAGCCGCCGGCCGCCGGCGGCGCGGGCCGGGGTCGCCCACGGACAGAGCCAGCGCAGCTCGCGGTCTTCGTGGTCCTCGCGGCGCAGCCAGACCATCGCGACAGGCTACCCGCACCCGGGGCCGGCGGAAGGAACGCCCGGCAGGGCGTGCCTGCCGGGCGACTGGTACCCCCTAGGGGATTTGAACCCCTGTCGCATGACTGAGAATCACGAATCCTAGGCCGCTAGACGAAGGGGGCCCGTTTGCGGGGCGGACCTTGTAGAGAACCCGGCGAGCCCGGTCAAGGCCGGGACCGGCCTTTGGCGATCCTGGAATGTTGGCCGCGGTACTGCGTTTCGCGCCCGCTTCCCCGTAGACGTTCGCCGCCGGTCCGACGCACCGGCAAGGACACTGCCCATGCTCCAGGTTCCCGCCAAGCTCCTCGCTTCCCTGCTGTTGCTCGCCCCCGCCGCCGACGGTTGGCTCGGCGTCTACCTCGATGGCGAACGCGCCGAGGCGGTGATCACCGAAGTGGTCCCCGGCTCGCCGGCGCAGAAGGCCGGGTTGCAGGCCGGCGACGAACTGCTGGCGGTCGACGACCAGGCCACGGCCACGCGCGAGGCGTTCACCGCCGCGATCCGCGCCAGGAAGGCCGGCGATCGGATCAGCATCAAGCTGCGCCGCAACGACAAGGAACAGATCGTCGCAGTGAAGCTCGGCGAGCGCCCCGAAACCGCGCCAGCGGTCGAGCCGCCGCCAGTGGCGAAGCCGGCCCGGC
>JBASWX010000113.1:0-4137 GCA_049276695.1 Planctomycetota bacterium | reverse complement strand
GTTCGGGGGCGGTCAGCACTTCGGCCCACCACGCGCCGTCCTGGGCGTTGGTGCGCGTGGCCGGCTCGGGAATGGCCGGCGGCACGGCGGCGGCCAGCGGGCCGGTCGCCGGCACCATCGGCGCCATCTCCAGAGGCGCCGGTCTGGGCTCCGGTTCCGTTTGCGGCCAGAGCCACCATGCCACGGCCGCGGCAGCGATGGCGGCGCACACGATCCAGTTCCGCGGCATGGGCCGGGATGCTACCGCGACAATTCCGGGGGGTGCCGTGTGCGATGACGCGGCCGGGACGTTGCCGCGACACACCTGGCACACGGGTGTTGCCCCTGCCCCAGCAACCCGACCCCACGGCTCTCATGCGCACTCTCGCGATCCTCGGCTTCGCCACGTCTTTGGCCGCGCAGGCCCTGCCGCCGCAGCCGGTTCCGCCGCAGAACCCGATCACGCCGCAGAAGGCGATCCTGGGCAAGCTGCTGTTCTGGGAAGAGCAGATGTCGAGCAACAACCGCGTCGCTTGCGGCACCTGCCACACCTTCGCGGCCGGCGGCGGCGACCTGCGGCGCGCGACGCATCCCGGCAACGACGGCGTGATCCCGTCGCCCGACGACAGCTTCGGCTCGCCCGGCATCATCCGCAGCGACACCGGCAACCTGTACCTGCCCGACGCCGAGTTCGGTCTCGGCCGTCAGGTCACCAAACGCGCCTCGCCGAGCTTCCTGACCGCGGCGTGGTTCCCCGAGTTGTTCTGGGACGGCCGCGCGCGCGGCAACTTCATCGATCCCGACACCGCGGTCACCGTGATCCCGGTCGGCGGTGCGCTCGAGAACCAGGCGCTCGGGCCGTTGCTCGCCGCCGACGAGATGGCGCACGACGCGCGCACCTTCGCGCACGTCACCCAGAAGCTGCTGACCGCGCGGCCGATGGCGTTGGCGACCAACCTGCCGCCCGACATGGCGGCGGCGGTCGCCGGCGGCGTCACCTACCCGCAGCTGTTCCAGGCCGCGTTCGGCACGCCCGGCATCACCGCGCTGCGCATCGCGTTCGCGCTGGCGACCTACCAGCGCACGCTGGTCCCCAACCAGACGCCGTACGACGCGTTCGTCGCCGGTGTCCCCGGAGCGATGACGCCGCAGCAGGTCAACGGGCTCGGCGTGTTCAACGGGCCGGGGCGCTGCAACCTCTGCCACACGCCCGGTCTGTTCAGCGACCGCACCTTCCGCAACGTGGGCCTGCAGCCGCTCGCCTTCGACAACGGCCGCCAGGCGGTGACCGGGCTGCCGGGCGACGCCGGCCGGTTCAAGGTGCCGAGTCTGCGCAACGTCGGCTTGCGCCAGAGCTTCATGCACAACGGCCAGTTCACGACGCTGCAGCAGGTGTTCGGCTTCTATCTGAACGGCGGCGGCCCGAACCCGGCGAACAAGGACCCGCTGCTGATCCCGCTGATGGTGCCGCCGCAGGCCGCCAACGACCTGATCAACTTCCTGAGCAATGGCCTGCGCGACCCGCGCGTCGCCGGCGGCCTGCCGCCGTTCGACCGCCCGACGCTGCGCAGCCAGCTGCTGCCCGAGGCTGGCGTGCTCTACGGCCTCGGCTCGCCCGGCACCGGCGCGCGCATCCCGCTGATCATGCCCGAGGTCCCGGCGAACCTCGGCAACGTCGACTTCAAGTTCGGCGTCAGCAACGCCCGCGGCGGTGCTTCGGCGATCTTCGTGCTGGCGATCGCGCCGGCGCTGGTCTCGCTCGGCGGCGTCAACGTCAACGTCGTGCTGGGAGCCGGTGAAGTGCTGGTCCCGATGGGGCTGCAGGGCTCCGCCGGCGTCGCCGGTGCGGGCTACGGCACGCTGAAGTTCCCGGTGCCGGCGGAACCGGGCCTCGCCGGACTCACGCTGTTCGGCCAGTGGTTCGTCACCGACCCCGGCGTCGCGGCGGGGCTCGCGACCAGCCGCGGCGGCGAGTTCCGGATCTTCTGACCGATCCGGAACGTCTACCCGGTCGAACTGCAGATCCTCACCCGGTGCTATCGGCGGCTGGTGCTCGAACCTCCTGGTGCCGAACAACCCTGGCCTGTTGGCTCGGTTCAGCGCACCACGACGCGCAGCGGCGGGCCTTCGGTGTCACCGACCGAGAACGTCGCGGCTGCCTGCGGCTCGCGATTGTGCGTCGCCAGCGTGTAGCTGCCGGGCGCCAGCCACACTTCGCGGCGGAACGGCGCGCCGGGTTGGCCGCGAGCATGGGTCCAGGCGGCCAGCGTGGCGCCGCGGCGTACCTCGAACTCGACGTAGGAAGGCCGCTCCGTGCCGGGTGCGAGATCGAACTCGATCCACTGGCGCACGCCGGTCTGGCGCGGGACCGTGAGATCGGTCTCGCGGCCGGAGTGGATCGTGAACGGCAACACCTGCGCGACGATGCCTTCGCCCTGCGCGAGCAGCAGGTAGTCGCCTGGCGCGATCAGGTCGGACCGCAGCGGCGTCACCGGCGGCCAGAGGCTGCAGACGGCGTGTTCGCGCGTGTCGAGCACTGTGTAGTTGTCGGTCTTGGCCGCGCCGCCATCGATCCGCGCGACGAGTGTGCCGCCGACCGTGAGCTGCAGGACTCCGGCGTCAGAGGCACCGCCGGCATCGAGCTTGCCCGGGGAGAAGCGGATCTCGGGGTGGCCCTTCACGAGGATCCGGCCCTGCCACTGCCCGGCCGGCGCCTCGATCACGAAGCTGCCGTCGTCGCGGACCTTCGCGGCGAGTTTCAGCTGCGCTTCCGATGGCGTCTGGAAGCGGATGGCCTCCACGTCTTCCCCGGTGGCCGGGCTGCCGTCCGGGCGCAGCAGCCGGCCCGTGATGCGCGCCTTCACTGCAGTGTCGCGCTGCAGGCGCAACTCGAGCTCGGGGCCGCCGGGTTGCAACGCCTGCTGCTTCAAACTCATGTGATCCCGCTTGCTCGCGAGCAACGCCAGCGTCCGCCCCGGCGGGCACTCACCGACGACGAACCGCCCGTCCTCGCCGCTGAACGCGGTCGAGGTCCAGCGTGCGCCGTCGCCCTCGGCCTCGATGCGGATCTCGACCCTGGAGATCGGCGCTCCCGTTGCCTCGACAACGCGCGCGCGCAGCGCGAGGCCCAGGCCGATCTGCAGTTCGCAGCGCAGCTGCTCGCCCGGCTTGCCGATCAAGCGCGCGGTGGTCTGGCCGACGCGGTCCTTCTTCGCCGCGAGGGTGAACTCGCCGACCGGCAAGCCCGTCAGCGCGAACGTGCCGTCCGTGCCACTGCGAGTGCGCAGCAGCACGAAGTCGCCGGCGTCGCCGACCGTGACAGTTGCGTCCGCCACGGGCTGCCCGTCGTCGCCGCGCACGCTGCCGGTACAGGTGATGCCGGCCGCGAGCACGATCCGCACCGCCACCGTCGTGCCGGCGGCCACCTCGCACTCGCCGCGCCATGGCGCGAGGTTCGTGGTGCGCACCTGCACCGGCTGCTTGCCCGCCGGCAGCCCGATCGCGCGAAAGCGGCCCGTGGCGTCGGTGCGCACCTGGGCGGGCAGCGGTGGGGCGCCTTGCGTCGTCGACAAGATGCACTCGGTGCGGCCTTCGCCGACGCGCACCACGGCGCCAACGACGGGTTCTCCGGTCGCGTCGACGACGATCCCCTCGACGGCACCGCCGCTCGTTCGCAGCTCGATGCGCACGGGCTCCGTGCCGTTGACCCTGCCCTCCAGGTCGTAGAGCCGGGACGCCGCGTACCCCTCGGCGCGCGCGCCGACGAGGCAGTGCACGTAGCACTCGCGGATCGAGAACGTGCCGTCGGCGGCGGTGGCCGCGACTTGGTCTGCGTCGACCCCCGGGAGGCTGGCGATTGCCACCTCGACCAGCGCCCCGCCGACCGGCACGCCGCCCGGGTCGACGACAACGCCGGTGACGGTCATGGTGCCGCGCATCTGCAGCGTGCACTCGCTCGTCGTCCCGGCCACGATCTCGACCTTCGCGCTGGTCGCGCGAATCGACGACTCGACGCGCACGGGGCCCGGCGCCAGCCCGTCGAAGTGCGCGAGCCCCTCGGCGTCGGTGACCGCGCGGTGCATGCCGACGCGGAAGTCGGCGGCCGGCGGACCGACGGTCACGGTGATTCCCGCAGCGACGGAGGGCTCGCCCGCGTAC
>JBASWX010000112.1:0-1879 GCA_049276695.1 Planctomycetota bacterium | reverse complement strand
AGCGACTGGCCCTTGCCCAGGTGCCGGCGGAAGCCGGGCAGCACGCGCTCGATGCGCTGCTCGAGCGGCGGGTGGGTCGCCAAGGCACCGCCGATGAATCGCCGCACGCCGTCGGCGAACAGCATGTGGCTCGCTTCCTCGGTGTGCGGGCTCTGCAGTTGCGCCGACAGCCCGCCGATCTTCGCCAGCGCCATGCCGATGCCGCGCGGGTTGCGCGTGTACTGCACCGCGCTGGCGTCGGCGAGGAACTCGCGTTGCCGCGACACCGCCGCCTGGATCAACCGCGCGAACAGCACGCCGATCCAGCCGATCAGCATCAGGCACAGCCCGAACATCGCGATCGCCGCCGCACCACCCTTCTTGTTGCCGCCGCCGCGGCCGAGCGTGCGCACCAGGATGCGGCCGATCGTCGCCAGGCAGACGATGCCGAACAGCACGCCCATCAGCCGGATGTTCAGCCGCATGTCGCCGTGGAAGACATGGCTGAACTCGTGCGCGATCACGCCCTGCAGTTCGTCGCGATCCAGCGTCTCCAGGCAGCCGCGCGTCACCGCGACCGCGGCGTCGGCGGAACTCCAGCCGGCGGCGAACGCGTTGAGGCCCGCTTCGTCGTCGAGCACGAACACGTCCGGCACCGGCACGCCCGACGCGATCGCCATCTCCTCGACCAGGTTGCGCAGCATGCGCTCCTTCGGGTCGTGGGTCCCGGGCTCGATCGCCCGCCCGCCCAGCAGTTCGGCGACCTTGCCGCCGCCGCTCTTCAGCTGGGCGGTCTTGAACAGCATCGCGATGCCGACGACGGCCAGCGTGCCGATCGCGACGACCGCGAACACTGCCGGGTCGAAGAAGCCGCCGCGGCCGTTGTCGGTGGCGACCAGGAGAAGCTGCGCGGCGACGTAGACGCAGGTGACGATGCCGGCGAGGGCGAGCACGAACAGGAACACGAGCCGCTTGCTGGCCGAGCGCGCCTGTTCCTGGTGGCCGAAGAAGTCCATGCCGCTCGATCCGCCCATGCGCGCGGCATCGTCGCGACAAGGTCCGTCGATCGCCATCATTCTGTTGCGTGGCGAGACTGCGACGTCGGTGCGGGTGGATCAGCGCGAGCGCTTGGCCAGCTCGGCCCGCAGGTTGACCAGCGCCCGCTCCAGCAGCTTGCGGCTGTTGGCCTCGGTGCGCCCGATCTGCTGCGCAACCTCGGCGTGGCTCATGCCGGCGATGAACTTCAGTTCCAGCACCCGGCGGTGGAGCGACGACAGCTCGAGCATCGCGGCTTCGATCGCAGCGCTGGTGTCAGCGGTCGCGAGCATCCTGCTCGGCGACGGGCCGCCGCCCGGAAAGATCGACTCGCGCAGGTCCAGATCGCCGTAGCGCTGCCAGAAGAGCTGCTTCGCCACGCCGTGGTCGGCGCGCCAGTGGGTGCGGATGCAGTTCTCGACGATCGTCGCCATCCAGGCTGCGAACGCGCCGGGGCCGCGCATCTCGAACTGCGAGAGTCCGGCCAACGCCCGCACGATCGCTTCCTGCGCGATGTCCTCCGCGTGCGCTGGCAGTTGGTTGCGCCGCACGCCGAGGCGCTGCGCGACCATGAACGCGACGCGCGGCAGGTAGCGGCGGAACAGATCGTCGCGCGCCGTTGCATCGCCCGCCTGGGCGGCGGTCACGAGGCGCAGCGTGGTGTGTTCGTCGGTCATCGCGCCTCTCCCCACAGCATGAAGGCGGCCCAGTCGCGGACGGGCAGCTTGCCGATCGCTTCCCGTTGGGCGCGCGCCAGTGCCTCCGCCGCGCCGAGTCCATCGCGTCGCCACGCCCGATAGAAGCGCGCGACGACGTCGCCAGCCGCGGCATCGGCGACGCGCCACGACGTGGCGAGCACGCGGCG
>JBASWX010000111.1:0-1583 GCA_049276695.1 Planctomycetota bacterium | reverse complement strand
GGTCACCCATCGACTCCCTCACCCCGGCGCGCGCCGAGGCCACGGCGAAGTGGCGCGACGGCGATCCGGTCGGGATCCTGCTGACCGGTACCCTTCGGCTGCGCGACGGCCAGCCGGCGCCGGCGTGGATGAACGCGTCGCTGGCGAAGACCACGCGGAATGCGAACGCGGCGGCCGATGGCCGCTACGCGCTGGTCGGTTTGCAACCGGGCGAGTGGACGGTGCGCCTCGGCGGCACCGGCGTCGTCGAGCAGACGGCGACGGTCGCACTCGGCGACGACGCCGTACAGCACCACGACTTCGTGCTCGACCCGGCGTTCCCGGTGCGCGTGCGCATCGTCACCGCGGACGGCGGCGATGCGAGCCGCGCGCTGGGCAAGGCACTGCCGGAGTTCGCCGAGTTCACGGTGGCCGGGCAACGCGAACCGTTCCCGGAGCGACTGGCGCCGACCGACTACGGCAGGGTGTTCGTCGGTGACGCGAAGTGGGAGAACCAGAGGAACTCCGGCGATGGCGTGGCCGGCACGCTGCACTTCGCGGCCTTGCCGGCGCACGCGGCGCTGCTGCAGCGGCACCTGGTGTTGGCACAGAAGGTCGTGTCGCCGGGTCAGACCGAACTCGAGTTCGTCGTCGACATCGCGGCACTCGCGCAGCGTGCCGGCTCGGCGACGGTGCGTGTGCTCGACGCCGACACCGGCGCCGCCGTGACCGGAGCCCGCGTGTCGTTGCTGACGTCGAACCGCGGTGGTGGCGGTCGAGTGGTCGACGCCGAAGGGCGGGCGGCGCTCGAGGGACTGCCGCCCGGGCTGCTGCGCTGCCAGATCACCGCGAAGGGCCACGAGTCGATGTACACGACGGTGCGGGTCGGCGAGGGCCAACGACTCGATCTCGGCGACGTGCGCCTCGGACCGTCCGTGCCGCTGGCGGGGACCGTGCTCGATGCCGATGGCAAGCCGGCGGCGACCGCCGAACTTGCATGGACCGAACTGAAGTGGCGCACGTCACCCATCGCGTTCGGGAGCAACCGCGGCGCGCGGGCCGACGCCGAGGGCAAGTTCTCGCTGTTCGGCACCGGCCGCGGCGCCATCGCCGTGAGTGCGCGGGACCCCGACGGCAACGTCGCGGTCGGCGTCTTCGACAATCCGCCCGGGAGCCCGATCGTGCTGCGGCTGGTGAAGCCCGACGAATTCGGCAAGTGCACCGTGACGCGACCGGCGGATCCGGCGCGCGCGTTCACGGTGACGTTGTTCGATGGCCGCCGCCGGCCCATCGCCGCGCGGGAGGTTGAGCCACGGTTCGGGAAGATCACGATCGCGCTGCCGGCCGGCGAGTACCCGTTCGAGGTGCACGACGAACAGGACCGGCTGGTGCAGTCCGGAACGCTGACCTTCGGTGCAGCCCCGTGCACGCTGGAGATCCGATGAACGCGCCCCCGCAGTGGCAGCGTGCGCTGCAAGTGCTCGCGGTGGTGCTCGCGCTCACCGTCGTTGCCTTGTTCATCGCATGGGTGCGGATCGACCCCCCACTCGCGGTCGCCCCGGGTGGCGACGATGCGGCCGCCGTGACCGCGACGATGCCCGCGG
>JBASWX010000110.1:0-23795 GCA_049276695.1 Planctomycetota bacterium | reverse complement strand
ATTCACTTCAGTATCCATCTCTGTTTCGTCATCTTCACCTGCCATTGCGTCGTCGATCGCCTCGTCCATCGCCGGGTTGTTGTAGTTCGGCCCGATCGCGAACGCCTTGCCCCACTGCGCCATCGCGCACTGCGGATCGAGTTCGATCGCGTGGTCGAAGCAGCGGATCGCTTCCTCGTGGTTGAAGCCGAAGCACAGCACGAGGCCCTGGTCGAAGAAGCGCTGCGCCTCCGCCGAACTGGTGGTCACCGCGCGGTGGTAGCCGGCGAGGTCGGCGAACAGCGTCGCCACGGGAGTGGCCGCAGCGTCCGGAGGAGGCGTGGGCGGAACGCTGCACGCGCTGGCAAGGGCGGCGGCGAGGATCGGGAGGCCGAATGGGCGCATGGCGCCCATCATGCCTTCTTGACGCGCGCAACGTCGTTGACCGCAGCTTCGGTAGCTGATTCGCGACGAGGCGGCGCGGGCGCAGCAGCCTGCGGCGGTGGCGGTGGCGGGACCGCGGCCAGGTCGGCGAGCGCCTTCAGTGCCGACTCGACGCAGCGTTCGGCGAGCACCCCGGTGAACCAGCGCACCTGCACCGGCGTCAGGGTCTGGCCGAGGTCGGCGTCCTCGGCGTCCGGGTACAGCACCGGCTCCTCGGGCACCCCGAACGCGAGCGGCGGCAGTTCGCCATCGGGCTCGGTCTGCCGGACCTTGCTCAGCATCGCCTGCAGGTCGACGCCGCGCAGCATCAGGATCTCCCACGGCCGCTCGTCGAGCCGGCGTGCGAACAGCTCGTGCAGCGCCAGCACGTGGCGGCACGGCTTCTCCGGCAGGTCGCACGAACAGCCGAAGGTGACGCTGCGGGCATCGGGGAACAGCGGCTCGCCGATGATGCGCGCGACCAGGCGGTCGAACGAGCGCGGCACGCGGCCGCTGTCGAGCGCTTCGACGATCGACTTGCTGCGCCGCAGCACGCGGACCAGCGTGTTCCAGTCGCGCATCGGCAGCGTGCGGATCTGCAGGCTGACCTCGTGGATGCTGCCCATCGTGCCTTCCATCTCGCAGCGGATGGAGCCGGCGCGGATGCGCACCATCGGCTTGCGGATGCTGGGCAGCGCCTCGAGGGCGGCGGCGAGCCGCGCGTCGTCGACGTCGCGGGTGGCCTCGCGCCGCCAGCGTTCGCCGAGCGACACCGCCTTGCGTTCGCCGGAGTTCACGCCAGCGCCTCCTTGCGATCGAGCGTGAGCAGGCGCTTGAGGTCATCGTTGCTGAGCTCGGTCAGCCAGCTCTCGCCGGCGGCGAGCAGGCTGTCGGCGACCTCGCGCTTGCGATCGAGCATCTGCTGGATGCGTTCCTCGAGCGTGCCGCTGCAGACGAACTTGTGCACGAAGACGTTGCGCTGCTGGCCGATGCGGAATGCGCGGTCGGTGGCCTGGTCCTCGACCGCCGGGTTCCACCAGCGGTCGTAGTGGAAGACGCGGTTGGCGGCGGTGAGGTTGAGGCCGGTGCCGCCGGCCTTCAGCGACAGCACGAACAGCTTGGGCCCGTCGGGGCGCGAGGCCTGGAAGTCGGTGACCATCTGGTCGCGTTCCTTCTGCGGCACGCCGCCGTGCAGGAACAGCACCGGATGGCCGAACACGGTCTCGGTGTGGGTCTTCAGCAGCGAGCCCATCTCCTTGAACTGCGTGAAGATCAGGCAGCGGTCGCCCTCGTCGAGCGCCTCCTCGATCATCTCGGTCAGCAGGTCGAGCTTGCCGGATCGGCTCGGCAGCGCACTGCCGTCCATCAGGTAGTGCGCCGGGTGGTTGCAGACCTGCTTCAGCCGCAGCAGCGTGGTCAGGATCGCGCCGCGGCGCTGGATGCCCTCGGCCGCCTTCTCGACCTCCTGCAGGCCCTTGCGCACCACGGACTCGTAGAGGATCGCCTGCTCGCGGGAGAGCGTCGCGGTGACGATCTGCTCGGTCTTCTCGGGCAGGTCGGCGACGATCTCGGGGTCGGTCTTCAGCCGGCGCAGCACGAACGGGCGCACCAGCCGCGCCAGCGCCGACATCGAACCCTGGCGCCGCTGCTTGACGATCGGGTGCTCGAGCGTCTGCAGGAACTGCGTACGGGAGCCGAGCAGGCCTTCGTTCAGGAAGTCCATGATCGACCACAGGTCGAGCGGCCGGTTCTCGAGCGGCGTGCCGGTCAGCGCCAGCCGGAAGTGGCCGCGCAGCGCGCGGGCGACCTTCGACTGGCGCGTGGTCGGGTTCTTGATGTTTTGCGCCTCGTCGAGCACGACGCCGTCGAAGGTGACGTCCTTCATCACCTCTTCGTCGCGCTGCAGCAGGTTGTAGCTGGTCAGCACGATGTCGGTCGAACGCAGCAGGTCACCGAACTGCTCGGGGGTCTCGGCGCGGCCTTTGCCGTGGTGCATCGTGACGCTCAGGTTCGGCGCGAAACGGTGGATCTCGCGGCGCCAGTTGCCGAGCACGGAGACCGGGCACACGATCAGGATCGCACCGCCACCGGGCCGCTGCTTCTTCCAGTCGAGCATCACCACGATCGCCTGCACGGTCTTGCCGAGACCCATGTCGTCGGCCAGGCAGGCGCCGAAGCCCTGGTCGACCAGGAAGTGCATCCAGGCGTGGCCGCGCGACTGGTACGGACGCAGTTCGCCGATGAACTCGCCCGGCAGCGGCCGGTTCTCGACCATGCGCGCCTGCTCGAGGTTGTGCAGCAGGTTCTCGAGGCGCGGCGTGCTGGCGATCGACTCCATCGCCAGGCCGTGCAGGTGCGAGGCGCCGCCCAGGCGCAGGCGCAGCGCTTCGAAGAAGCTGATGCGCTCGCCGCCTTCGTCCATGCGCGCCTTGAAGTCCTTCAGCGCGTCGCGGTCCTTCGGCGACAGCAGCACCGGCCGGCGGTCGATGAACACCAGCGGGGTGCGCGCGTCGACCAGCTGCTCGAACTCGGCGCGGCTGATCTCCTGGTCGCCGATCGCGAGGCTCCAGCGGAACTCGAACCACGGCCGCGGATCGTTGGCGGCGCCCTTGCCCTCGACGATCGCGACGCGCGCCGACAGCCGCTGCATCGCTTCGACGCCCGGCAGCTGCAGTTCGAAGCCCTCGGCCTCGAGCAGCGGCATGTGGTCGAGGATCTGGTCGAGCTCGGCGCGGGTCAGGCTGGCGCGGCCGTCGGCGAGGTTGCGGGCGCGGCGCAGCGCCGGCAGCTTCTCGGCGACGCGATCGATCGTCTGTTCGACCTTGACCACGCTGTCGGTCGCGATCTCGTTGCGGAACGGCGACGCCGCGAGGCGCTGGTGCAGGGTCTCGATCGTCTCGGTGAACGCGACCTTCGGGATCGGGCGCACCAGGATCTGCAGCCCCCACGGCGCGCCTTCCTCGAGCGGCTTGTCGGGCACCAGGATCTCCAGCACCGGCACCATCGGCGTCTGCCAGAACTCCTTCGGCAGGCGTTCGGCCTTGGCGAAGCGCGGCGCTGGCGGCTGCCCGGCGGCGGCGGTGGCGCGCACCACCTGGTCCAGCGCGTGGCCGACGAAGCTGACCAGGAAGTTGCGGGGCGTGACGGCGTAGACCGGATCGTCGGGGACCGCGAAGCGGGCGGTGCACAGGTGGCCCGGCACCAGTTCGGCCAGTGCCGCGAGCACCCACTGCGTGTCGGGGCCCCAGTGCGGGGTCCACTCCATCACGCCGGGCTGCGGCGCGGGCGCGAAGTCGCGGCGGGCGATCAGCTTCTGCACGAGGCGGGCGGCCGCAGCGAGCGCGCGTAGACCGGGCGGCGACTGGACCGGATCGAGTCCACCGAGCCAGGGCAGCGCGTCGTGCAGGCACAGGCCGAGTGCCTTGATCGTCCACAGGGCCGGCGCGATGCGTGGCGGCGGTCGGTCGTCTTCCTCACCATCGCCGAGCGCCGCCAGCACCACCGGCCGCAGCGACGACTCCTCGGCGGGAATCAGGACTTGCGCATCGACGGGCTGCGCCTTCGCCAGCAGGTCGGCAGGCACGAGGCCGCCGACACCTGCGGTGCCGTCGTCGGACCACAGGGCGATCCGCGCGTCGGCGGGCTGGCGAGAGTGCAGGTAGGCAGCGTGCAGACTAGTTCTTCTCGAGGGTGCTCGGGTGCACCCACCCGTTGTTGACCGGGGTCTTCGTCGTGTGCATCTCGTGGTCGATGCGCCGCGTCGCCTGGTCGGCCAGCGTGAAGATGAACAGCAGCGACAGGAACAGGAAGGAGGTCAAGAACGTGATCTTGTTGATCGCGGTGTCCCACTTCACGTGCATGAAGAACAGGATCACCAGGCTGGCCTTGACGCTCGCGATCGCCATCGCGATCAGCATGTTGGCGCCGCCGAAGTCGAAGCGCGACACGGCGACCGTGACCACGGTCAGGATCAGCAGCGTGACCAGTACGTTGGTGAACAGCGCCACGCTGGACACGTGGTGGTGACCCATCTGCACGGCGTCGTCATGGCCGTGGCCGTGGGCGTCGTGGCCATGGTCGGTGTGGGCGTGCGAACTCATCACGGCACCAGATAGAGCAAGGGGAACAGGAAGATCCAGATCAGGTCGACGAGGTGCCAATAGAGGCCGACCAGGTCGACCGGCACGAAGTAGCCGGAATGGAAGCGACCCTTGGCGACGCCCTTCATGATCCAGATGATCAGACCGGCGCCGATGATCACGTGCAGGCCGTGGATGCCGGTCATCGTCACGTAGATCGCGAAGAACAGGTGGCCGTGCGGCAGCGGCGCCCCCGACGCGTCGACCATCACGTTGTGCAGGTCGGTGAACCACGGCAGGTTGCCGGTCAGCCGGTCGTCCGCGCCCGCGAACATCTGCGTGAAGTCGAACAGGCCGTGCTCGGTCTTCGCCTTGTACTCGAAGAACTTGATGACCATGAAGATCGCGGCGCCGAGCACCGTGAGCCCGCAGAACCACAGGGTCTTCTGCTTCTGGTTGGTCTGCGCCGAGCGCACGCCCATCGCCATCGTCCACGAGCTGACCAGCAGCACCGTCGTGTTGGTCGCGCCGAGCACCCAGTCGAGCTGGCGGCCGCCGACCCGGAAGGTCTCCGGGTACATCTCGTGGTAGTAGAAGTACGCGGCGAACAGGCCGCCGAAGAGCAGGATTTCCGTCGCCAGGAACAGCCAGAAGCCGAACTTCATGGCCTGGAATTCCTCGACCGGCGAGCGGAAGTGGTGCGCCACCGTGTGGGGGACGAACTCGGGTCCCGGCGCCGGGATCACTAGCGAGTGGTGACCGTCGTGACTCATGGGATTCCTGTGGCGTGCGTCTTCGCGGCGCGGTGGGTTGCTCGCGTGGCTCAGCGGGCGACCGGCTCCTGCATCGATTGCAGATCGAGCGTCGAGTAGTCGTAGACCTCGTTGGTGACCGCCGGCGGCGTGTCGAAGTTCTCGAGCGGCGGCGGCGTCGGCGTCTGCCAGTCGAGAGTGACGCCGCCCCATTGGTTCTGCATCGCCGGCTTGCGGATCAGCAGTGAGCCGACCAGGTAGAAGACCATCAGCGCGACGCCGCTGCCGAGGATCATCGCGCCGATCGTCGAGGCATGGTGGTAGGGCGCCCACTCGGGCACGTAGGTCGCGTAACGCCGCGGCATGCCCTGGCTGCCCATGATGAACTGCGGGATGAACGTCGCATTGAAGCCGACGAAGATCGTGATCGCCGAGATCTTGGCCAGCGTCTCGTTGTACATCACGCCGAACATCTTCGGCCACCAGTGGTGCAGGCCGGCGAAGAACGCCAGCGCGATCGAGCCCATCATCACGTAGTGGAAGTGCGCGACGACGAAGTAGGTGTCGTGCAGGTGCAGGTCGACGTTGAGCGCGCCGAGGATCACGCCGGTGAGCCCGCCGATCGCGAAGATGATCAGGAACGCCAGCGTGTAGAGCATCGGCGAGTTCAACGCGATCGAGCCCTTCCAGATCGTTGCGACCCAGCTGAACTCCTTGATCGCGGTCGGGATCGCCACGAAGAAGGTCAGGAAGCTGAACGCGAACATCGCGTACGTCGACTGACCCGACGTGAACATGTGGTGGCCCCACACCAGGAAGCTGATGATCGCGATCGCCAGCGAGCTGAACGCGATCAGCTTGTAGCCGAACAGCGGCTTGCGGCTGTGCACCGACACCAGCTCGCTGATGATGCCGAAGGCCGGCAGCACCATGATGTAGACGGCCGGGTGGCTGTAGAACCAGAAGAAGTGTTCGAACAGCACCGGGTCGCCGCCCAGCCGCGGGTCGAAGATGCCGATGTGGTAGAGCCGCTCGAACGCGACCAGCAGCACCGTGATGCCGAGCACCGGCGTCGCCAGCACCTGCAGGATCGCGGTCGCGTAGATCGCCCAGATGAACAGCGGCATCCGGAACCACGTCAGTCCGTTCGCGCGCATCTTGTGCGTCGTGACGATGAAGTTCAGCCCGGTGAAGATCGAGCTGAAGCCGAGCAGGAAGATGGCGAGCCCGATCGTGACGACGGCCTGGTTGGTGTAGAGGCTGTACGGCGCGTAGAAGGTCCAACCGGTGTCGAAGCCGCCGAGCACGATCGCCAACGTCGCCAGCACCGCGCCCGCGAGCCACAGGTAGAAGCTCATCAGGTTCAGCCGCGGCAGCGCGACGTCCTTGGCCCCCAGCATCAGCGGCAGCACCATGTTGCCCAGCGACGCCGGGATCGCCGGGATCACGAACAGGAACACCATGAAGGCGCCGTGCAGCGTGAAGATCTGGTTGTAGGTCTCGTTGCTGAACAGCATGCCGTGCGGCTCCCACAGGTGCAGCCGGACCAGCAGCGCGAACAGGCCGCCGGCGAGGAACGCCAGGCTGACGCCGATCAGGTACATGATGCCGATGCGCTTGTGGTCGAGCGTGCCGGCCCACGACATGAAGCCGGACGAGCAGTTCAGGTAGTGCTTCTTGCGTTCGGCGGTGGCCGCGTGCGTGCCGGCGATCGGGGTGTTGGTGGTCATGGCTGCCTCACTGCTTGTTCGCCAGCGACTTCATGAACTCGACGATCGCTTTGATGCGCCGATTGTCTTCCTGGCCGAGGTCGGCGAAGTCCGGGTTCATGCCGCCCTTCCAGAACGGATCCTCGGCGACCAGCTTCTGCCGCGGATTCAGGATCGACTCGACGATGTAGGCGTCGTCGATCTGGATCTCCTTCTTCTGGCCGTTCTCGATCACCTCGCGCTTGCGGCCGACGAACTTGTCGCCTTCCTTGACGAACAAGCCCTTCCAGGTCGGGCCGACGCCCTTGCTGCCGTCGAGCGAGTGGCACGAGCTGCAGCGGACCTTGTAGACGGCTTCGGCGCTCTTCACGGCCAGTTCCGGCGTCGAATCCTCCCACTTCGCCCACGGCGCCTTGGCGAACGCCTCGGCGGTGACGACGTGCAACTGCGCGTACATCTTCGAGTGGTCGTTGCCGCAGTACTCGGCGCAGAACAGGTGGAAGTCGCCGAGTTTCGTCGGCGTGAACCACACGCTCTGGAAGCGGCCCGGAATCACGTCGCGCTTGACGCGCTGCGACGGCAGGAAGAACGCGTGCAGCACGTCGGTCGACTCAAGATAGAACTGCACCGGCTTGTTCACCTCGACCCAGACCTCGCCCGAGCTCGGCACCGGGTGGTTCGGGTAGGTGAACGTCCACGACCACTGGCTTGCCCGCGCCTTGTAGGTGTTGCGCGTCGCTTCGTGCGGCACCGTCGTCATGTCGAGGCAGCCCTTGAAGCCCCACGCGAACATGATCATCACGATGATCAGCGGGATCACCGTCCAGACCACTTCGAGCGGCGTGTTGTGCGTCGTGTTCGACACCGCCGGCTGGTCCCACGTCTTGCGCCGGTACTTGACGCACGAGAACAGCAGCACGCCGAGGATCAGGACGAAGAAGAAGATGCAGACGACGTAGGTGAAGTAGAACAGGCCGTCGACGTGGTCGAAGGTGCTGGCGAGTTCGGGGAGCTGGCCGAACGCGTCGATCGGCGCCGGCGGTGCCGGGTTCTCGACGTAGTTGACCTTGGGCTTGCCAGGATCCTGGATCAGTAGGGCGAACACGTGAGTCCTTGGCTGCGGGAGTGTCGGCGGCGGAAGTCGGGTCGGGTGGTCAGGCGACGGCGGCAGTGGTCTGCCGGCGTTCCTTCTTGAGCATGATCCAGATCATCACGGCGAGCACGACGACGGTGACGGCGCCGGCGACGCGCATGATGGTCATGGCGGTGAGGGTGTAGGTGTTGGTGCGGGCGTCGAAGGTCAGGCAGTTGAGCCGGACCTGGTCCCACACGGTGCCGAGCTTGCCCTCGCTGGCTTCGACCAGCGCGAGGCGCAGGTCGTCGGGGTCGAACCCGGTATTGACGATCGCGCGGCTGACCTTGCCCTCTGGGGTCAGGAAGATCAGCGACGGCGGGTGCGCGAACTGGCTGGTCACCTTGGACCAGTAGAACTGGAAGCCGACCTGCGCCGCGAGCTTGCTGGTGTTGGCGTCGTCGCCGACCAGCACCCGCCAGGCCTCGTCGCCGCCGGTCTTGCGCAGCCGCGGCAGGAACACCTGCTTGCGCGTCTTGGCCACCGCCGCGTCCTCGCGCGGATCGATCGATACGCTGAGGATCCGGTAGTCGTCGCCCGGCTGCAGGTCGACGTCGCTCAGCGCCGTGAACGCCGCGTCGAGCACCTGGCCGCACATCGCCGGACAGCTGTAGTAACCGAGCATCAGCAGCACCGGCTGCTTGCCCGGGAACAGCTGCTGCAGTTTGAACGGGTAGCCACGTTCGTCGGTGAACGTCAGCTCGCGATCGACCAGCGTGCCGATGCTGTTGGCCTGCGACGCCGCCTCTTCGCGTGCCTCCATCGTGCGCGACGGCGCGTGCCCGGGCGCTTGCGCGCCCAGCAGGCTCGTTGCGGCGATCAGGGTCAGGAGCAGGCGGATCACTGGCGGGGTCTCACTGGCGGGGTCTCACTTCTTGCGCAGCTGCGCCAGGACTTCGTCGATCTTCCTGTTCTTCGGGTTCTGACCGTTCAGGAAGTCGAACTCGGCGTCCTTGACGTCGTTCAGTTCCGTGGTCGGCGCGCTGTCGACCTTCTTGATGCGTTCGACCTCGAGCACGCGCAGGAAGATCGGCACCATCACCCACAAGGAGAAGAAGACGACGATGGCGCCGCCGACGAACCAGATCGTCGCCGAGCGGGCGTTGATGTCGTTCTCGGGATCGAGCGGCACCGCTTCGTGCTGCTCGCCAGGGGCGTGTTGCTCGTGGACGGACATTGCGCCTCGATCAGTGGTTCGATCAGTGATTCTGGAAGTGCAGCGACTCGGCGAGGCGCGGGTCGCGCAGCGGCAGCAGGTTGGTGCGCCGGATGTTCAGCAGCGCCAGCCCCGCGACCAACGCCAGCAGGCCGGCGAAGCAGCCGAAGTCGGCCCAATTGGCCTGGTGCAGGTACTCGCCGAAGCCGTGGGTGAAGCGGCCTAGCACGCCGTCGCCTTGCGTCGCCGCGTGTTCGGCGCCCGCGGCCTCGCCGTGGCCGGCGGTCGGCAGGATCAGGAACTGCATGTCGAGGCAGTGGATCACCAGCAGGAAGATCGCGCCGGCGGCGAGTGCCTTCGGATTGCGTTTCACGTGCCGCGACATCAGGAAGGCGAACGGCACGAAGAAGTGGCCGAGGATCAGCAGGGTCCCGACCGCGCCCCAGCCGTGCTGCTGGCGGTCGGCGAACCAGCGCGTCTCCTCCGGCTGGTTCGCGTACCAGATCAGCATGTACTGACTGAAGTTCGCGTAGGTCCAGAACACCATGAACGCGAACATCAGCTTGCCCAGATCGTGGTAGTGCTCGGTGGTCAGCGCACCCTGCAGGTAGCCGCGCTTGCCGAGCCACTGCAGCAGCAGGATCACGAAGGCGAGGAACGCCATGTAGCCGCCGGCGAAGTAGGCGACGCCGAAGATCGTGCTGAACCAGTGCGGGTCCAACGACATGATCCAGTCGAACGCCGCGAACGTGATCGACAGCGCGAACAGCAGCAGGCCCGGCGCGGCGACGCGCGACAGCTTCAGGTTGATCGCGGGATTGCCGGTTTCGTCCTGGCGCAGCGAGTTGGAGCGGAAGAACCACGCCAGCCCGATCCAGACCGCGAAGTAGATCGCGACGCGGACCAGGAACGCGTTCTTGTTCAGCCATCCGGCCTTGCCGGCGAGCACCCTGTCGTACTGCGGATGATCGAGCGGCAGCGCCTGGTGTGTCACGGGGTCGACGTTGGCGTGCGCCCAGTGATGGAACAGGTGGTCGAAGCCGACCAGGATCGGCACGAACAGCAGCAGCATGAACGGCAGCACGCCGGCGACGTTCTCGGCGACGCGGCGCAGCACGACGCTCCAGCCGGCGCGCGTGATGTGCTGGACCAGCACGAAGAACAGCGCCCCCAGCACGATGCCGAGCACGCCCATGTAGCCGACCAGGTACGAGAAGTAGAAGTGTTCGCCGCCCGTGGCCCACGCGAGCCCGATCAAGGCGGCGCCGATGCCGAGCAGCGCGAGCGGGGCCGTGGCGAGGTCGCCGTCCTTCACCTTCGGGAGGACGTGCGGCGCCAGCTGCTGCAGGCTCGGCGCGGTCAGGGGAGCGGTTGCGGTCATGGGCCGGTTGTCGGGATTGCCGGTGAGTGCGGGAGCGGGAGGGCGCGGATCACTTGCTCAGGGACTGCAGGGCGCGCACGTAGTGCACGATCGCCCAGCGGTCCTCGACCGACAGGCGCGCGCCGTACGGCGGCATGGTGCCCTTGCCGTTGGTGATGTACTCGAACACTTCGCCGTCGGGCAGCGACGGCACGCGGTTGTCGGCGCCGGGGGCCGGGTTCCAGTGGAAGCTCGGGATCGCCGCGGGCCAGCGGCGACCGACGAGGCCATGCCCCGACTTCGGATCGTTGCCGCCCTGGCCGGAGTAGCCGTGGCAGACCGAGCAGAAGACTTCGAAGCGTTCGCGGCCGCGGTCGATCGTCGACACCTTGCGGCCGAGCACCGTGAACTCGTGGCTCAGCGGCAGCGGGTTCTGTTTGACGAAGGCGCCGGCGGCGTCGGTATGGGCGAGCTTCTGGTCCGGCAGCGAGCCGCGGGCGACGACCAGCGCCTTCGGCTTGGCGCCGAGCAGGTCGACCGCGGCCGGATCGTGGACCGGCAGGCGGCTGGCGCGGCCGTCGATCCAACCGGCGAACTCGGCGTGGCCCTGCGCGCGCAGCCGCGGCTGGAAGTCCATGTCGGGCACCAGGTGCACCGGTGGCTGGTCGGAGACGCCGCCGCGCATGCAGCTGGCGGCGCCGATCGCGAAGATGCCGAGGATGGCGAGGGTGGCGGTGGAGCGCTTCATCAGGTCAGTCCTCCACGATCTCGACGTGCTTGCCGCCGATGCTCTCGAGGAAGCGGACCGTGCGGGTGCGGTCGAACTTCGCGTCGGTCGCCTCGACCGACAGGAAGAAGCGGTCGTCACTGGCGCGCCAGAAGGTCGAGTGGCTGAAGATCGGGTGGTGCAGGCGCGGCAGCTTGTTGATGCCGAACATGCCGAACACCGCGCCGAAGCCGGACAGCAGCACCATGCACTCGAAGGTGACCGGGATCGTCGACGGCCACGCGTAGGGTTCCTTGCCGGACACCCAGATCTCGTAGTCGTGTCCGTTCATCCACCACATCATCAATTGCGCGAGGCAGATGCCGGTGATGCCGCAGCACAGCACGAGCCAGCCGAGCGGGCTCGGGCCCTGCCGCAGCGCCTTGTCGAGGCCGTGCACGGCGAACGGCGTGTGGGCGTCGACGCGCTGGTAACCCTCGGCGGTGAGCTTCTCGGCGGCGTGGTAGATCGCCGCCGCCGACTCGAACTCGGCAACGGCGCCCCATGCGGTCGGGGCCGACGCGGTGTTCGCCATGGTCTTGGTCGCTGACACGTTCGATGCTCCTCAGTGGTGCGCGCCCGCGTGGGCGTGGCCGTGACCGTGCTGGCCGGGCGCGTGACCGTGGCCCCCGTGGTGCGGGTTGGCTTGCGGCATCACGCCCTTCACTTCGCTGATCGCGAGGATCGGCAGGAAGCGGCAGAACAGCAGGAAGAAGGTGAAGAACAGCCCGAAGCTGCCGACATAGGTCAGGATGTCGATCAGCGTCGGCGTGAAGTAGCCCCAGCTCGACGGCAGGAAGTCGCGGTGCAACGACGTGATGACGATCACGAAGCGTTCGAACCACATCCCGATGTTGACGAAGATCGAGATCACGAACAGCACCATCGGGTTGCGCCGCAAGCTGCGGAACCAGAAGAACTGCGGGCTGATCACGTTGCACGACACCATGATCCAGTAGGCCCACCAGTACGGGCCGGTCGCGCGGTTGATGAACGCGTACTGCTCGAACTCGACCTGGCTGTACCAGGCGACGAAGAACTCCACCCCGTACGCGTAGCCCACCATCGTGCCGGTCAGCAGCAGGATCTTGGCGATGTTGTCCAGGTGATTGAGCGTGATCAGCTCGTGCAGGCCGAGCCACTGCCGGGCCGGCACCATCAACGTGATCACCATGCCGAAGCCCGAGAAGATCGCGCCGGCGACGAAGTACGGCGGGAAGATCGTCGTGTGCCAGCCGGGCAGCAGCGAGATCGCGAAGTCGAACGACACGATCGAGTGCACCGACAGCACCAGCGGCGTGCTGAGCGCGGCGAGGATCAGGTACGCCTTCTCGTAGTGGATCCAGTGGCGGTTGCTGCCGTGCCAGCCCAGCGCGAAGGCGCCGTAGATCTTCGCGGCGATGGTGCGACCGGCCTTGGCGGCGCGGTCGCGGAAGGTCGCGAGGTCGGGGACCAGGCCCACGTACCAGAACAGCAGCGAGATCGAGAAGTAGGTCGAGACCGCGAACACGTCCCACAAGAGCGGGCTCTTGAAGTTCGGCCACAGCGCCATCTGGTTCGGCACCGGGAACACCCAGTAGATGACCCAGATGCGGCCGACGTGGATCGCCGGGAAGATGCCGGCTGCCATGACCGCGAAGATGGTCATGGCTTCGGAGGCGCGGTTGATCGACGTGCGCCACTTCTGCCGGAACAGGAACAGGATCGCGCTGATCAGCGTGCCGGCGTGGCCGATGCCGATCCAGAACACGAAGTTGACGATCGGCCAGCCCCAGGCGACCGGGACGTTGTTGCCCCAGACGCCGATGCCGGTGAAGACCAGGTAGCCGATCATCGCGCCGAGGTTCAGGAACAGCGCGACCGAGATCCCGAACATCAGGTACCAGCCGCGCGGCGTCTTGCGTTCGGCGACGCCGGCGATCAGGTCAGTGACCGACGCGAAGTCGTTCTTGCCCTCGACCAAGGGCGCCCGGACGAGCGGGTTCTCCGGCTCGTCGACAACGTGGATGGCGGTCGCGGTCATCGGATCAGGCCAGCTCGGTTTGGAGTTCGGGGTTCGGGTTGCGCACGCGGCCGAGGTAGGTCGTGCGCGGCTTGGTGTTCAGCTCGCTGAGCAACCCGTAGTTGAGGTCGAGCTGCGCGAGCTTCGCGACCGCGCTGGTTGTCTCGATCAGGTTGCCGAACGTGATCGCCCGGGTCGGGCACGCCTGCGCGCACGCGGTCGTCACGTGCACGTCGTCGGCGCCGTCGCCGATCTTCCTGCCGCTGAGCTTGCCCGCGATGCGGCCGCCATTGATGCGCTGCACGCAGTAGGTGCACTTCTCCATCACGCCGCGGGTGCGCACGGTGACGTCCGGATTGAACGCCATGCGCTTGGTGTCGGGCACGTTGCCGATGTAGTCGAGGTAGTTGTAGCGGCGGACCTTGTAGGGGCAGTTGTTGCTGCAGTAGCGCGTGCCGATGCAGCGGTTGTAGACCATGTCGTTCAGCCCGTCGGGGCTGTGCGTGGTCGCCGCGACCGGGCACACCGACTCGCACGGCGCGTTCTCGCACTGCATGCAGGGCACCGGCATGTTGGCGACCTGTGGGTCCTCGGCATTCGTGTGCAGGTCCTGGCGCGTCTTCTCCTTCTTGCCGTCGGCGACCGACGTGAAGTAGCGGTCGGTGCGGATCCAGAACATCTCGCGGTTGCGGCGCACCTGGATCTTGCCGACCATCGACACGTTGTTCTCGGCGACGCACGCGCTCATGCACGCGCTGCAGCCGGTGCAGGCGTTGAGGTCGATGACCATGCCCCACTGGTAGGGCGACTTCCTGACCTCCGGGTCCTGGCGCGCCGGGTCGAAGCGTTCGGTCCACAGCGACTTGGCGATGTCCTTCTCGACCTTGCCGTGCAGGCGCGCAGCCTGGTCGAGCGGCGACATGCGCGGCGCCCACTTCGGGTCGGCCTCGTTCTTCGCGACCGTCGACTCGCGCACGATCGCGCGGCCGACCATCGTGCCGTGCTCCTGCGTGCAGACGAGGTCGTACTTGCCCTGGCCACGGCTGACCTGTGCACCGGTGAGCAACCAGGCCCCGGCCTCGCGCAGCGGGTAGACGTTGAAGCCGGTGCCGCGCGCGACCTTGCACGATTCGGGCAGCGACCGGCCCCAGCCGAGCGTGATCGTCACGCTGTCGTCGGCGTGGCCGGGCACGATCCACGCCGGGATCGCGAGCTGCACCGGAGCGCCCTTCACGGTCGCGGCGACGGTGAGCATGTCGCCGTTCTCGACGCCGAGCTGGCGCGCAGTGGCGATGCTGACGAGCGCCGCGTTGTCCCAGCTGAGCTTGGTCAGCGGGTCCGGGATCTCCTGCATCCACGAGTTGTTGGCGAAGCGGCCGTCGGCCATCTTCACGCACGGCCGCACCACGACTTCGATGCCGGTGGTCTTCGCGACGCTCGCGACGCCGGCGGCGATCGCCGCGGGGTTGAGCGCGACGTTCTCGGTCTGCAGTCCGGTGTCCGGTTGGAGGCCGTTGTGCAGCGCCGTGTTGAAGTCGCCGGCCGGGAACTGGCTCGCCCACTGCGCCTTGACCAGCTCGTAGCCGAAGGTGGTGTCGCGGTCGGCGACCAGGTTGGGCGCATTCGCCTCCTGGTTCAGGAGGCCGAGGAACTCGAGCACGCTGGCGCCGCCGTGCAGCGGTGCGATCAGCGGCTGCTGCAGCGACAGCGTGCCGTCGTGGGCGCGGGCGTCGCCCCAACTCTCCAGGCCGTGGGCGAGCGGGAAGTGCCAGTCGCACAACTGCGCGGTTTCGTCGTCGTGCGAGCCGAGATGAATCGTCGTCGTCGGCTTCTTGCTGCGCAGCAGCTCGCCGAACTTCAGGTCGGCCGGTGCGTCGTAGACCGGGTTGGTCCCGAGGCACACCAGCATCGTGCAGCTGCCCTTGTCGATCGCGGCGGCGAGCTCGCTGATCGACGCGACGCAGTTCTGGCCGAGGCCTTCGACGACGGCGGTGTAGCGCACCGCCTGGCCGACGGCGCCGAGCGCCTGGTTGATCGCGTGACCGAGCGCTTGCACTGCCGCGGGCTGCCGCGGGCCGACGACGACGACGCAGCGGCCCTTCGCCGCCTGCAGGTCGCGGGCGACGATCTCGACCCACTTCTTGCCGTTCTTCTCGAACGCGGCCGGCGGATGCGCGGCGAGCGCGCGCGCGAGGTCGCTGCCAGCGCCGACACCGAGCGCGTTGGCGAGTGCTGCCGCAACCGCGCCGATGTCGCCGTTCCGGGTGCGGAAGCGGTGGTCGGCGGCGGTGCCGGTGGAAGTGTAGTTCGACTCGACGACGTACAACCGCGACAGCGTCTTGCCCTTCACCGGGGTGCGGCGGCCCTCGGCCCACTGCCGCGCGTTGATCAGGTTGTTGCCGTCACTGGCCAGGAAGTCGCTGTCGAGCGACAGCACGACGTCGGCCCTGCTGAAGTCGTAGTGCGTCGCGACCGGGCGCCCGAACGCCATCTGCGCGCCGGCGAGTTCCGCGTCGCCGTGCAGGGCGTTCCAGACGTGGAAGCGTGCCTTCGGGAAGCTGCCGCTCTTCATCCGCGCGACCGCGGCGAGGATCGACGGCGAGCTGGTCGGCGCCATCAGCACGTGCAGGCCCTCGCCGTTCTTGATGTTGACGAGGTCCTTCTGTGCCTCCTGCAGCCACTTGTCGAACTCTGCCCAAACGTCGACCTTGGCGTGCTGGTGGCCGTGGTCGCCGTGGCCGCCATGATCGTCGTGCGCGTGGTCGGCGGCGGCCTTGCTCATCGGCCCGCGAGCCTCGCGGCTGCGGCCCGGGTCGTACAGCTGGATCAGCTCACCCTGCAATTGCATGTCCGAGCCGCCGAGGCTGCTCGGGTGGTCCGGGTTGCCGTCGATCTTGGTCGGCCGGCCGTCGCTGCTCTTGACCAGGACGCCGATGCCGTGGCCAGACCGCAGCAGCGTCGTCGCGTAGTACTGCGGCAGCCCGGGCTTGAAGCCCTCGGGGCGGCGCGTGAACGGCAGGATGTGGGTCACCGGCTTGCGGCAGCTGGTGAGGCCGGCGAGCGCGACCGACGCCGCGACGGCGCTCAAGAAGCTGCGGCGCGACACCTCGTCGTCGGCATCGCCAGGCGCGCTGCCAGGAGCCTGCGTGATTCCCTCGGGGAATTCGCGAGCGAGCACTGCCTGGAACTCGGGCGTGTTCTCCATCTGCCCGAGGCTGCGCCAGTAGGTCGGCGAGGTCTCGTTCTGGTTCGTGGGCGACCCGGACTGGAACGACACAGACATGGGCGACACGGGCAAGGGAGCGCTGGTCATCGGTGGCACGCCGAGCAGTAGGTCGGGGGATTGAGCGCCGGCGGTGCTTCGCCTTGCCACTCGAGCAGCTTCTTGGCGGCCGCGATGCTGTCCGTCGTCGGCGTCCAACCCATCTCGGTCGACTTGACGCCGGACGGCCGGATGTGCGGCGTCGGATCGCGGTGGCACTCCAGGCAGAAGCCCATGCTGAGCGGCTCGACCTGGCGCACGATGTCCATCTGGTCGACGCGGCCGTGGCAGCTCGCGCAGCCGACACCGCTGCGCAGGTGTACCGCGTGGTTGAAGTACGCGTACTCGGGCAGCAGGTGGACCTTCACCCACTCGATCGGCTTGCTCTTGCTGCCGCCGTCGGCCCACGCGGTGTGCAGCGCGGCGAGCTGGGGGCTGTCCTTCTTGACGTGCTTGTGGCAGCCGAAGCAGGTCTCGGTGTCAGGGATCGACGCGTGCGGCCCCTCCTCGACCATCCGGTGGCAGTAGCGGCAGTCCATGCCGAGCGAGCCAGCGTGCAGCTTGTGGCTGTAGCTGATCGGTTGGTAGGGTTGGTAGCCGACGTCGATGTGTTTGGGCGAGAACCAGAACCACACGACGAACACCACGAACAGACCGATTGCAGCCGCGCCCAGGGCCAGGATGCCGGGCAGCTTGTTGGTCCACTTCGGGAACAGGACGGTCAAGGTGGATCCCCTCCGCGGGTGGGGACGGGTAGGCGGGAATCGGCAGAGCCGGCGCACATGGGGCCACCCCACGACCTGTCTGCCCGACTGCCGTAAACCGGTTGGCCGTCGAGGAACAAGACCGCAGGGGCACGCGCGGTCGACCCGGAAAGGGCGACCCCTCTAAAAGATCGCCCCCGCCGGGTCAATTTCAGACTTCCCAGAATCGCCTGGAGAACCACGCACGCATGGCCCGCTGGCCGCGCATCTGCTCACCAGGTCGTCTGCGTGCGCACGAACGCGACGATGGCGGGCAGGGCGAGGTCGTTGGCGCGCGGGTTCGGATGAGGATCCGCCGGTGTGACCCACAGGTCCTCTTCCGGCGTGTCGCGCAGGGCAGGTAGCACGTCGAGGAACGGGATGCCGGCGTCGCGGCAATCGGCGGCGACCAGGTCGTGCAGCTTCTGGAACGGATAGTGCCGGCCCGGCCCGAGCCCCTGCAGGAACGGCCACAGCACGACCAGGAAGGGGATCTGCCGGGCGACGCACCAGGCCTTCGCTTCTCGCAGCGAGCGCTGTGGAACTCCTTGTGACCACATGGCTTCGAACGGCTTGTCGCTGGCCGGATGTTCCGGCGTGTGCGCGGTCGCCAGTCCGCTTGCGAGCGCTTGGTCGCGCGGCAGGGCCAACAACTCACCCACCCAGTCGCGGTCCGGGTCGAGTTGCAGCGGACTCTTGCCGAGGGCGCCGAGCACCAGGTCGACGACGCGGATGCTGGTTGCCGGGGAAGGACCGAGCACGTTCAGGCCGCTGCTCGGAATCAGATCGTTCAGACAGATCGTGAGGATCACCGCATCTGGCTGGAAATCCCGGAAGCGGTGCTGCAGGCCGAACCAGTACTCATCGACGCAGACCGCGCCGGCGGCACCGCAGTTGACGGTGCACACGTCACCGCTGGTCTTCTGCAGTTCGACCTCCAGCCGGCGGGCCCAGCCGCGGTCTTCGGGGATCCCCCACCCGAAGGTGAACGAGTCGCCGATGCAGACGATGCGGCGCTGGCCAGGGGGCTTCTTGGGAGTGATCTCGTCACGTTCGCGCAGGCCCCAGTGGTTGATCCGAACCTCGACACGACCGCGGTCGTCGAACCAGTCACGACGCAGCCGTTCGTGATCCGAATAGCAGAGGAAGAAGCGCTGGTCGGGCGCGAACATCGCCCGCGGCCGGTCCATGGGCAGCGGCCCTGGCGTGGCCACGATGAGCCCACGCTTGACCGCGTCCAAGAACGTCACCGCCTTGCCGTCGGCGGTCGCATAGCTGAGCTCTCCCAGCGGTTTCGGCGAGCCAACGAAGAGTCTCAGGAACAGCTCGGCCGCGCCGAGTGCGAGGACCAGGGCACCCGCCGCCAGGATCGCGATGGCGACGGGGTTTGGTCGATGCTTCGCGGCGGGTGGCATGCATCCAGCCTAGCGTTTGGCGGCAGTCGGCGAGAAAGCCGGTAGCGAACCGGAGGCGCCGAGGCAGAATAGTCCGCCCGATTTCACGCCCGCACCCCCCGCCGCCGGTGCGCCTCGTCCATGCCGACCCACATCCTTGGCATCTCCGCCTTCTACCACGACTCGGCGGCCGCGCTGTTGCGCGACGGCGAGATCGTCGCCGCCGCACAGGAAGAGCGGTTCACGCGCAAGAAGCACGATCCGGGCTTTCCGGCGCGTGCGGTCGAGTTCGCGCTGCGCACCGCCGGCATCACCGCCAAGGACCTCGACTTCGTCGCGTTCTATGACAAGCCGATCCTGAAGTTCCACCGGCTGATCGAGACCTACCTGGCGTTCGCGCCGGTGGGGCTCGCGTCGTTCCGCAAGGCGCTGCCGGTGTGGCTCGGCGAGAAGCTGCACATGCGCGGCATGCTGACGCGGAAGCTCGGGCACAAGCCGAAGAACCGCTACGTCTTCCCGGAGCACCACGAGAGCCACGCGGCGAGTGCGTTCTTCCCGTCGCCGTTCGAGGATGCGGCGATCGTCACGATGGACGGTGTCGGCGAGTGGGCGACCACCTCGATCGGCGTCGGCGAGGGCAACCGCATGCGGTTGCTCAGCGAGATCCGGTTTCCGCACTCGCTCGGCCTGCTGTACTCGGCGTTCACCTACTACTGCGGCTTCAAGGTCAACAGCGGCGAGTACAAGCTCATGGGGCTCGCGCCGTACGGCGAGCCGCGCTTCGAGCAACTGATCCGCGACCACCTGATCGACCTGCGCGAAGACGGCAGCTACCGGCTCGACCTGTCGTACTTCAACTACTGCCAGGGGCTGACGATGACGAGCCCCAGGTTCCACGCGCTGTTCGGGTTCGAGCCGCGCTCGTCGGAGTCGAAGCTCGAGCAGCACCACATGGATCTCGCGGCGTCGGTGCAGAAGGTCACCGAGGACGTGATGCTGCGCACCGCGCGGCACGCGCACAAGTTGACCGGCAAGAAGAACCTGTGCCTCGCCGGCGGCGTCGCGCTCAACTGCGTCGGCAACGGCGTGATCCTGCGGGAGGGGCCGTTCGAACGCATCTGGATCCAGCCGGCGGCCGGCGATGCCGGCGGTGCCTTGGGCGCAGCGCAACTCGTCTGGCACAACCTGCTCGGCAAGCCGCGCACCGTGCGGCCGTCGGACTCGCAGCGCGGCAGCCTGCTCGGTCCGCGCTACGAATCGAAGGACATCAAGGCGTTCCTCGAGCAGGAGAAGGTCGTCTACGAGGAGTGCCCGAGCGAGGACAAGCTCGCCGACCGCGTCGCCGAGCTGATCGAGCAGGAGAACGTGATCGGTTGGTTCCAGGGCCCGATGGAGTTCGGCCCACGCGCGCTCGGCTCGCGCAGCATCATCGGTGACGCGCGCTCGCCGAAGATGCAGAGCGTGATGAACCTGAAGATCAAGTTCCGCGAGTCGTTCCGGCCGTTTGCGCCGATCGTGCTGCGCGAGGACGCCAGCGAGTACTTCGAGATCAAGAAGGAGCACGACAGCCCCTACATGCTGATCGTGGCGCCAGTGCGGCACGAGAAGCGCAAGCCGGTCGAGAACGGCGCCAAGGGGCTCGACAAGCTGAAGCAGCTGCGTTCGGTCGTGCCCGCCGTCACGCACGTCGACTACTCGGCGCGCATGCAGACCGTCGACGCCGAGCGCAACCCGCGGCTCGCGACGATGATGCGGGCGTTCAAGAAGCGCACCGGCTGCCCGGTGATGATCAACACCAGCTTCAACGTGCGCGGCGAACCGATCGTCTGCACGCCGCAGGACGCGCTGCGCTGTTTCCTCGGCACCGAGATGGACGTGCTGGTGCTCGAGAACTTCGTGATCCGCCGCGCGGCGCAGCACAACCTGCCGGTCATCGATCGCGAGCAGTACCTGAAGTCGTTCTCCTTGGACTGAGGCCGCAACCATGATGAAGGTCGATTTCAAGCCCGAGGCGCGAGTGCTCGGACAGTTCGCGTACCTCGCGGTCGTCGGTCTGCCGTTGATCGCGTGGCTCGTGCTGCGGCTGTGCGGGGCGTTCGAGTGGACGCACCCGGCGATGCTGGCGGCGGCTGGCGTCGGCGTGCTGCAGCTCGTGCTGTTCCAGCTCGGCATCAAGCAGGTCACCCATGCGGCGTTCGTCGTGCTGATGATCGTCGCGATGCCGATCGGGTTCGTGATCTCGCACGTGCTGATCGCGACGATCTACTACCTGGTGATGACGCCGATCGGGCTGGTCTTCCGGCTGATCGGCCGCGACGTGATCGGCAAGCGGCCGGACCCGAAGGCTGCCTCGTACTGGCACGACAAAGGCCAGCCGCGCCCTGCGACCAGCTACTTCAAGCTATACTGAGCCGGACCCATGACCTCGCCCACTCCCGATCCGAAGGACAACCAGGACTTCCTGCAAGCCGCCGGCGGCAAGGAACGCGGCATCGTCGCCGAGTTCATCGCCTTCATGGCGGAGAACAAGATGTGGTGGCTGACGCCGATCCTGGTGGTGTTCGGCCTGCTCGGCATCCTGCTCGTGCTCGGCGTCACCGGCGCTGCGCCGTTCATCTACACCCTGTTCTGATCTTGCGGCCACCGCCACCCCGGCGGCGGATCCAGGACGGAACCGGAGTAGCCGGCACCGCCGCGGTGCCGGGTGGCTTGCCGCCCGAACGGGCGGTCGCGGCGTCTCGATTCGACACCCCGCCGCCGCCATCGCCGCAAGTCGCCGCCGGGTTCGTCGATATCCCTGCAGTCACCACACGACGGAGACTGCCATGCGCGACCACGGGCTGGACACCTATCTGGCCGACATCAACGAAGTGCCGCTGCTGACGCCTGAACAGGAGATCGAACTGGCGAAACGGGTGCAGCGCGGCGATCTCGCCGCCCGCGAACACATGATCCGCGCCAACCTGCGGCTCGTGGTGTCCATCGCGAAGAACTACGTGAACCGCGGGCTGCAGTTCATGGACCTGATCGAGGAGGGCAACATCGGGCTGATGCGCGCGGTCGAGAAGTTCGACCCGAAGGCCGGCTGCCGCTTCTCGACCTACGCGACGTGGTGGATCAAGCAGGGCATCCGGCGGTCGCTGGTGAACACCGTGAAGACCGTGCGGGTGCCGAGCTACATGTCGGAGATCGTGTCGCGGTGGAAGGCGACCGCGATGGAACTCGGCTACCGGCTCGGGCGGCAGGCGACCACCGCCGAGATCGCGGAGCAGCTCGAGCTGCCGGAGAACAACTGGAACCTGGTGCGCGAGACCGTGCTGTCGAACTCGCAACCGGCGCGTTCGATGAGCGAGGACAGCGCGGCGACGTTCGCGGACAGCATCGAGGACACGCGCACCGCGCGGCCGGAGGAGCAGATCCTGACCGCGATGGAACTCGGGCGCATGCGCGAGCTGCTGGAGGGCCTCGACACGCGCGAAGCCCGGGTGCTGAAGCTGCGGTTCGGGATCGGCACCGGCGAACCGATGACGCTGAAGGCGATCGGCAAACGCTTCGGCCTGACCCGCGAACGCGTGCGGCAGATGGAACAGCAGGCGCTCGGCCGCCTCGGCGAGATCATGGCGCGCGAGTTCGGCGAGGAGCGTGCGCCGGTGCGCGGCCGCCGGCGCACCGTGCCGGATGCGTGACGCGCCGCGGCATCCGGCGTAGCTTGCGTTCGTGGACAGCAGCGCGCAGGAACGACCCGGCAGCGGCACGACGTTGTACGTGCACGTGCCGTTCTGCGTCGTGAAGTGCGGCTACTGCGACTTCAACTCGTACGTGGTCGAGGAGCGCGCCGTGCACGACGTGTTCCTGGATGCCCTCGAGTCCGAGTTGCGGCAGCAATGGCGGCACGGGGCGCCGCGCTCGGTGTTCATCGGTGGTGGCACGCCGACGTTGCTCGATCCAGCCCGCTTCGAGCGGCTGCTCATGGTGCTGGCACGGCACGTCGACCTGCGGGCGTGCGCCGAGGTGACGATCGAGGCGAACCCCGAGAGTGTCACTCGCGAGAAGGTCGAGATCGCGCTCGGCCTCGGCGTCAACCGCGTCAGCATGGGAGTGCAGTCGTTCCATGCCCGGCACCTGCGCTTTCTCGATCGCGCGCACTCCGCCGAGCGCGCCGAGCAGGCGTTCGGCGAGCTGCGTGCTGCGGGCGCAACGAACGTCAGCATCGATCTGATGTTCGGCGTACCGGGCGAGACGCTCGCTGAGTGGCGGGACGATCTCGAACGGGCGCTGCTGCTGCGGCCGGGTCACCTGTCTTGCTACAACCTGACGTTCGAGCCGGGAACCCGTCTGCACCGCGATCTGCAAGCCGGCAAGGTGACCCCGAACGACGAGGAACTCGACCGCGCGATGTTCCTGCACACGCGTGAACGCCTCGCCGCGGCTGGGTTCGCGGCCTACGAGATCAGCAACTTCGCGGGCGCCGGAGGCCCCTGTCGGCACAACGACCACTACTGGCTGCAGGGCGACTATGTCGGCATCGGCCCGGGTGCGGCGAGCCATCGCGGCGGCGTGCGCACCACCAACCTGAAGCCGGTCGAGACGTGGGCGAAGGCCGCGCTGGCTGGCGAGCCGTGCGCCGCCAGCGCCGAGACCCTGCGTCCCGAGCAGAGAGCTGGTGAGGCGATCTGGTTGGGCCTGCGCCGCACCGAAGGCGTCGATCTCCTGGCGATCGAGGACAGGCTCGGGCTACCGGTGCGCAACCGCTTTGCCACGCAGCTCGACCGTCACGTGCGCGATGGCCTGATCGCGTGCGACGGGTGCACCGCCCGGCTTCAGCCGGCGGGCCTGCTGCTCGCCGACCACGTCAGTGCCGCCTATCTCGACGGTGCCGGGGCGCCAGCGCCCGCCTGAACCGGCGCGCGGGCCTCAGACTCATTTTCGACAGTTTGCCGGACAGCCCCCAGGGATCTCGCGGGTTTGGCGGCCGCGCCGGGATCGTTGGCACTACACGACCGCCTCGGCGGTTGAATGCGCGGGCCCGAGAGCGGTG
>JBASWX010000109.1:0-2858 GCA_049276695.1 Planctomycetota bacterium | reverse complement strand
CATGAGCACCACCACCACCATTCTTGCCGCCAGCGGCATCCTTGGCGCCGGCACTGCCGTCATCACGCAGAGCGAGTCGCTGACCAGCGGCCAAACCTGGACGCTAGTCGGGATCCTCGGTGCGGTGCTGGCTGCGGCGATCAAGGCGATCCACTGGATTTGCACGCGATTCGTGTCGTCGCTCGACACGCAGCACGACCGGCTGACCAAGGCCATCGAAAGCAACTCCTCGGCGGTCGTCGGCCACACGAACGAGATCACGAAGTTGGTCGGTGAGTTGCGCGCGCAGTCACAGCAGACGACCGCCTTCCACGTGCGGCTCGACCAGGACCGCAAGGACGCGGCGGCGGTGCTGCACGAGAAGCTCGACGACGTGCCAATCTGCACTGCTGACGAGCTGCAACGGAGGAAGCTCGCGTGAACCCTCTCGTCGCGTGGCTGATCCTCGCAATCGCCAGCCTGATCGGCGGCATCCTGCTGATGGTGCTGGGCCGCGGCGACCCCGCGCTGATCGCTGCCGGCGGCGGCATCATCACGATGGGGTTCTTCCCGCTCGCGAAGCGAATCACCGACATGCAGCGCGAAACGCAGGCGAGCGTCAAGCGCGCGGACGAGGCAGACCGCAAGGCCGAAGACGCGCTGAACACGACCCAGACGCTTCGGCGCGACCTGCTGGAGCGCGAACTGAAGGACCCGAAACCATGACCACCACGCAACACCGTCGGCGCTTGTCGCCGTTCTCGTTCCTGTTGCTCGCCTGCTGCTCGTGCCTCGCGGCATGCGCGACCGGCCCCGATCCGCTCGACGTGCAGGCCGACCGCGATCGGTGGACGGCGTTCCGGGATGCAACCGCTGACGGCCGCATCGACGAGCGGGAGGCGCCGCTGGTCGCCGAGCTGTTCGTGGTGTGGGACCAGAAGCTGACCGCCGCCGAAGCCGCGGCGAACCGGGCGCGCGCCCCTCGCGACGTGTGGGCCGAGGTGCTGAGGGTCTACGGCGAGGCGGCCGTGCAAGTCGCGCTGATGGAGGTTGGCTGGCCCGCGATCGCGGCGCAGCATCCCGATGCGTTCCGGCTTGTCGACCGCGACGGCGACGGCCGGCTGACCGTTTCCGAACTGCAGGCGGTGGACCCGCTGTCGCCGGTGTTCGCGATGGTCGTGACGCAGACCGCGGTGCAGATGCTGCGGAGGAAGCCGTGAAGCCGCGTCGCGTCGTGGTCGAGCTAGAGATGGAGACCGACCTGCCGATCGCCGCGCTGCGCAACGTGCGCCGCATGCTCGTCGAGGGGAAGGACCGGATCCCGCAGTGGATCTATCACGTCGACGACGAGGCCGTGTCGTTGTGCGGGAACATCATCGTCGAGCGCGCGCGGGTGAACGTCATTCGGACGAAGGCGCCACGTCGGAACAAGGCGAAGCGCTCGTCCGTCAAGTTCGCCTCGCCTCACGGATTCGACGACCTCGACCGATGAGCCACGACGACATGGACGACGCCGCGTTGGTGGCCGAAGTAGTCGCGATGGCCGAGCGGCAGGCGGCCGGCACGCCACCGACGATGGCCGAGGTGTCGCTGCTACGCGCGATCGCCAGCACACGCGACGAGGCGAAGCGCCACGAACTGGCGCAGCGGGCAAGCGACCTTCTGCCCACCCTGTCGGCGCTCGGCGCCCACCTTGTCCGCGTCGCCATCTTCGCTCTCGCCGCATGATCCCGACGCCGAGGCCAGCCCTGACGATCGACGCCTGTCCGTGGTGCGGCGGCGAACGCATCGACGGGCACGAGTGCTGCGAGACGGTGGCGCAGCAGGTCGACCGGATGCGGTCGTGCTACGGCGGCGGGCCGCTGATCCTGGACGACGAGGGCGGCGAGTGATGGACGCCGAGGAGAGGAAGCTGCTGCGGCGGGCCGGCTGGCTGATGCTGGCCGTGGCGGCGGTGCTGGCATGGGCGCTGATGGCTGGCTGCCGCGGCACCGAGTCGTCGCCGCTGGATCGCGTGCAGCGCATCGACCCGGCCGAGTTCTTCGCCCCGCCGTCGCTGGCCGGCCGGCTGGCTGCCGCGATCGCTGTGCCCGACGTGTTCGGACTGTGCCGGGTCGTGCAGCCGCCGACGCGGTGCATCTACAACGGCCCGGTGCCGGTGCCGCTGATCGAGACCGCGGGCATGCGACCGGTGGCCGGCCAGCCGTTCACCGCGACCTGGGCGATCGACTGGACGCTGCCGCCGGCACCGCGGCTGGTGTCGGTGCTCGCGAGCACGCGACCGCTGGCGACGCCCGTGGCGATTGGTGCTGACTGCTGGCTGATGGTCCACCCAGACTTCCTGCTCGTGCCGGACGGGAACCTGCTGCGCTACGAGCCGCAGGACGGCGCTCTGCGGCTGTCGCTGGTGCCGCCGCCGGCGCTGGCCGGGTCGGTGTTCTACCTCCAGTGCCTCGTCGCGGTGCCGGGCGGGAACACGATCGGGCACGTCGTGAGTCCGCTGCTGATCGTCGAGGTTGGCAGCCGGTGAAACCACCCGACATGTCCACCGTCCGGCCGCTGGCCGAGATCGAGAAGGCCGCGATCCTGCGGGCGGTGCGGTTGGCTCGAGGTCGCACGACGCTGGCCGCGAAGGCGCTCGGCATCGGCCGGATGACCCTGCACCGCAGGCTCCGGTCCTACGGCTTCAACGCCCGGGCCGTCTACGACGCCTGGGTTGGGCTGCCGCGGCTGCGGCGCGAGGAAGCCAAGGCGAAGCTGCGGGCTCGCCGGCAGTCGATCCTGGACCGTCAGGAGCGGGCGCTGGACGCTCTCGCTGCCTCGGGCGGTGTCGGCGACCAGGCAAGTCGCGGCAGGCTCGCTGAGCGCATGGCGCTGGC
>JBASWX010000108.1:0-9908 GCA_049276695.1 Planctomycetota bacterium | reverse complement strand
CGCGCCGCCTCCGGCAGTGCGGCCGCCTCGCCGAACAGAACCCGCAGTCGTTCGTGGTCCGATTCGGTCATGCAGCGGAGTGGTGCGGGTGCTTCAGCGAAGTCACTGGCGGTCGTTCTCGATCGCTTCCTTGAGCCAGCCGCGCGCGAACGCCCACGCCCGCTTCACCGTCGGCGCCGAGACGCCGAGGGCCGAAGCGGTCTCGTCGACGCTGAGGCCGGCGAAGTAACGCAGGTGTACGACCGCGGCGGCATCCGGGTCGACAACCCGCAAGCGGGCGATCGCTTCGTCGAGGATCAGGAATCCGGCGGCCTGGGTCTCGCTGCCCGGATCCGGCAGCCCGGCGAGATCGACGGCGGCGCGCCGCGCGTCCGGCCCGCCCCGTTTCTGTGCCGCCTTCTTGCGCGCATGGTCGACCAGGATCTGGCGCATCGCCTCGGCGGCGGCGGCGAAGAAGTGCGCGCGGTTCTGCCACGGCAGTTCGCGCGGTCCGACCAGCTTCAGGAACGCCTCGTGTACGAGGGCCGTCGCCTGCAGCGTGTGGCCGGGCGCCTCCCCGCGCAGCGCCCGCTGCGCGAGGCTGCGCAGCTGGTCGTAGACCAGCGGCAGCAGGCGGGCGGCGCGGTCGGTGTCGCCGAGGCTGCCGTCCGTCAGCAACGCGAGCGTCGGCGAGTGGGCGGATCCGGCCACGCGGTCAGCATACGTCGCCGCGCGGGACGGCGTCACGGTGTCGCGCCCCCGACTACAGCGAGCCGATCGTCAGCGCGAGCGCGTTCGAACTGGTCATCGCCGTGATGTTGCCGAGGACATCGAACTCGACCGGCACGACCTGTTCCCGCACGACCGCCCCCGCGAGCGCCACCGTGTTCGGGATCGCGAGCGACGGCGTCACCGTGCCGGCGACGGGGAAGTGGAACTCGACCAGCTCGGTGCTGACCAGCAGCGTGCAGCCGGGAACGCTCTGCGGCAGGATCGTCGTCAGCGGGATCGCGAGGCTGGAGAGCCCCCACACACCGAGCACGAGCGAGTTGGCCGGCATCCCGGTCGCCGCCGAACGGAACGTCGAGCCGACCCACGGCAGCGTCGTCGCGGTCAGCACCTCGGGGCCGCCCGAACCGGTGCACCCGGTGCCGTCCACCGCCACGGCGGCCGGGCACGTCGTCGCGAGGCGAGCGACGTAGTTGGACACCTGGCCGCCCGCAGTCAGGAAGTTGCCGCCGACGAGCAGCCTGCCGTTGTTGTCGATCGCGGTGGCTTCGACGCTGAAGCTCGTGCCCGTACCGATCGGCGACCAGTTCACGCCGTTCCAGCGGGCGATGTAGATGGCAGCGGCACCGCCGGCGATCGTGAACAGGCCACCCGCGACGAGGTCGCCGTTCGGCAGCGCCGTGACCGAGTAGACCTCGTTGTTGGTGCCGGCGCCGTAGCCGGCCCAGGCCGTCCCCGTCCAGCGCGCGATCCCGCCCGCGAACGAGCCGCCCGCCACGACGTCGCCGTTCGGCAGCGTGGCGAGCGAGAACACGTCGTTGCCGAGCCCGGGCCCCATCGCCGACCAGGCAGCGCCGTTCCACCGCGCGACCCGGCTCGCGGCGACGCCGCCCGCGGACAGGAAGTGGCCCCCGGCCACGACGTCGCCGTTCGGCATCGCAGTGATTCCGCTGACCCAACTGTCGACGCCCGTGCCCAGCGGATACCAGTTCGCGCCATCCCAACGCGCGACGCGGTTGGCGGGCGCACCGCCGGCCATCGTGAACTGGCCGCCGGCCACCAGGTCGCCATTGGGCAGGTTCGCCAGCGCCGTGACGTAGTAGTCGACGCCCGTGCCGAGCGAAGACCAGCTGGCGCCATCCCATCGCGCGATCCCGAAATGGCCGCCGGCGACGATGTCGCCGTTCGGGCGGGCGACGACCGCGAGCACGGCGCCGCCGACGAAGAACGGGGGCGCCCCCAGGCCCGCGCCCAGCGGCGACCAGGACGAGCCGTTCCAGCGCGCGATGCGCGACGCCGGCACACCTTCGATCACCGTGAAGCTGCCGCCAACGACGAGGTCGCCGTTCGGCATCGTCGCGATCGCCATCACCGCACCGTTGGTGCCCGGCGTCAGCGCCGCCCAGCCAGAGCCGTTCCAACGGGCGAGGCGGTGTGCTGCGACGCCGCAGAACGTCGTGAAGCCGCCCGCCACCACGAGGTCGCCGTTCGCCAGCCGAACGATGCCGTAGGCGTTGTCGCCGGTGGTGCCGGTACCGAGGGCCGACCAGCTGGTGCCGTTCCAGTGCACGACCGCGCTGTTGCCGATCAGGTTCCAGCCGCCGGCGACCAGCTCCCCGTTCGGCAGCGCCGCCAACGCGCCGATGGAGTTCGTGAAGCCGGCGCCGAAGCCGGACCAGCTGGTGCCGTTCCACCGCGCGATGCGCGGAATCGGCGCGCCGCCCGCAGTGGTGAAGCTGCCGCTCGCGACGAGGTCGCCGTTGGTGAGGGTCGTCAGTGCGTACACCGAGTTGTCGATGCCGCCGCCGATCGCCGACCAGCCCGTGCCGTCCCAGCGCGCGACGCCGAAGGCGTTGACGCCGCCGATCGTGCCGAACGAGCCACCCGCCACGAGGTCGCCGCCAGGCAGCACGGTGAGCGCATACACGTAACCCTGGAAGTCGACACCGGAGCCGAGCGCCGACCAGTTCGCCCCGTCCCAGCGCGCGATGCCGCGGACGACGACGCCACCCGCCGTGTAGAAGTAGCCGCCGGCGACCACGTCGCCGTTCGGCATCGCCGCGAGCGCCGTGACGTCGCTGCTGACGCCCGCGCCGAGCGGCGACCAGGTGGTGCCGTTCCAGCGCGCGACCCGGCTGCACGCCACACCCCCGGCGACCGTGAACGAGCCGCCGGCGATCAGATCGCCGTTCGGCATCGGCAGGAGCGCCATCACGGCGAAGTTCATGCCCGAGCCGAACGCGGACCACGCGCCGGTGGTCGGATCCTGGCTCGCGATCTTGTTCGCGGCGACGTTGCCGGCGGCGCTGAACGAACCGGCGACGACGATCCGCTCGGGCAGCGGGCCCGGACCATCGGGATCCCACCGCGCGATGCGCGCCGCCTCGCCGTTCACGCCCGGCCCGGCCATGCCCGGCAGCCATTGCGTCGTGCACTGCGCGAACGCGGACGCCGCGGCGAACGGCAAGGTGAGCGCGGCGAGCAGGCGCATCGGCAGGCTCATGCGACTGAGGAGGTCATCCGAGACCATGGCGGTTGCGGCGAGTCCGGAACGTACCAGACCGTATCCTCCGGCAATCGGGCGCGCGCCCGCACCGACTCCACGACGTCGAACACTCCCGCCAGCACCGTCCTCGGTGTCAGCGCCTGCAGGAGTCTCGGAACCTGATGCGTCATGGCAGGGTCTTCGTCGGATCCGTCGGTCCACGCTACCGGATGATGCCGCCGGCGACGGGGCTGGTCAGGAAGGGCAGCGACAGGCCGGTAACGCCCTGGAACCAGCACGCCTGCCCCACCAGCGACGCGTTGTTCGGGATCGGCCACGACGCGAGTGCCACGCCGGTCGGCCCGGCGACGAACAGGCCAGCCGACAGCACGTTCGGCAGCGCGAGGTACGGCTCCGGCGAGGTCAGGCCGATGGAGTTCCAGGCGAGCTGCGTGTTCGCGAACACCGCGGCGAAGCCGTTCGGGCTGGTGCGGAAGTCGAGCGTGAACGTCGTGCCGATCTGCAGCGGCGACGGCCGCAGCACGCCGAGCACCGATCCGTTCCCCGGCGGGCACCCGGGCGTCGCCCACGTGATCCGCGCGGACTGCAGCGACGGTGCGAGGCCGCAGCTGCCACCGTTCTGAAGGGTGGCGTCGGAGATCCACGTCGCGCCCCCGGTCGCACGGATGGCCAGGCCGTGAAAGCCGGTCCCGAATGCGGGACCACCGGTCGCCTGGAACCCGCTGCCCTGGAAGACGCAATCGTCCAGCCGGATACCGTCGCCGCCGCTCAGAGCGAAGATGCCCGGCAAGCCGATGAACGAGCCGCCGACGACAGTGACGACGGCGTCCACCGCGTGGAGAGCGTGGGTCGCGAAGGGGACGACAGCAGTACCGATCACCGCGCAATCCTGGAGGTGCACTGCCGCCTGGTCGATGCGCAGCGCCTGCGGCGCACCCCGGAACTCGCACTGGTCGAAGGTCACCCGGTCGCCGACCACCTCGACGCGCGGGGCGCCGAACGGAATCACCGGGTTGCTGTCGAAGCGCAGCCCGACGACGTGGGCCTGTTGCCCGGTCAGGATGGAGAACCGCGTCGGCCCTTGCGTCGCTGGACACCCAGGTGTCGTCGCGCAGCCAGGCGGCGCGAACGCCGGGTTGTAGGCGATCGTCACGGAGCCCGGCACGACGGCGCGGATGGTCACGCCGACCAGCACGTCGAACTGCGCATAGGTGCCAGGCTGCACCAGGATCACGTCTTCGGGCGCCGCGATCGCCAACGCATCGCGGATCTGCGCAAAGCCGGTCCCACCGACGAAGTGCGTGGTCTGCGCGGCGAGCGTCGAGGCGAGCAGGGCGAACGCGATTCGGGAGAGCCCCATTCCGGACAAGCTAACCGATCTGGCGTCGGCGGTGGGTCATCGGGGCTCGACGGGCGGACCGCGCCCGGCGAAAACAGCGGCCGCCTCGCTCCCGCCGCGCCGTAGTGAACCGGCCGACACCACGCCCATGCTCCACCGCAACCTCGCGCTTGCCCTCGTCGCGCTCACTGCGTTCGCGTCGCCGCTCGCCGCGCAACTCACTGTCACCGGCAGCTCACCGGCCAACAATGCCCGCGGTGTGTCGACCGCCGCGCTCGTGACGCTGACGTTCAGCCTGCCGCTGAATCCAGCGACCGTCACCGCGCAGAACTTCAAGCTGTGCGGCCGATGGAGCGGTCCGGTGCCGTGCACGCTGACGATCGGCGGCGGCGGCAACGTGGTGACGATGGCGCCGCAGCGGCCGCTGTTCTCGGCCGAGATCGCCACGCTGAACGTCACGCGCTTCGTCGCCGCGACCACCGGCGCCCTGCTGACCGGCGGCCACATGGCGAACTGGTGGCTCGACTCGGCGCCGTCGACGGGAACGTTCCAGCTGGCGCAGGTCGTCAACTACCGGCTGCCGGGCGAAGGCCTGATCCGCACCTACGGTTTCTTCGCCGGCGACGTCGACCGCGATGGCGCGCCCGACATGAGCGCCACCAACGAGGTGTCGTGGGACGTGCGCTTGCTGAAGAACGACGGCTGCGGCAACTTCGCGGTCCCGGTGGTGACGCCGATGCCGAACGGCGAGGAGCCGAGCCCGAACGAGGGCGCCGATTTCAACGGCGACGGCTGGATCGACCTGGCGACCGGCAACCAGCTCGCCAACTCGGTCGCGATCCTGCTCAACAGCGGCAGCGGTAGCTGGCTGACCCCGGTGATCTACCCGGTCGGCGGCCAGGTGCACGGGCTCGCGGTGGTCGACTGCGACAGCGACGGCGACACCGACGTGGTCGCGACCAACATGAACAACATCGCGCTGCTGCGCAACAACGGCAACGGCACGTTCGCGCCGGCGACGTTCTTCAACGGCGGCGGCAACGGCGAGTGGTCGATCGCGGTCGCCGACGCGAATGGCGACGGCAAGCCCGACATCTTCTGCGGCACCAACAGCACGCAGGCGCTGAGCCTGCTGCTCGGCGACGGCAACGGCACGTTCACGTTCGCGACCTCGGTGGGCGTCGGCGGCTTCCCGTGGCAGATGGCGACCGGCGACATCGACGGCGACGGCGATGTCGACTGCGTGTGCGGCAACCGGACGAACGGGACCGCGCGTGTGTTCTTCGGCAACGGCATCGGCGGCCTCGCCGCCGGGCCGAGCTACGCGGTCGGCGACCCGGTGTCGGTCGATGTCGGCGACGTCGAGGGCGACGACGACCTCGACATCGTCACCGCCGACTTCGGCACCGCGAGCGGCAAGCTGTGGCGCAACAACGGCGCTGGCGTGTTCGCCAACCCGACGACGTTCCCGCTGGCGATGGCCGGCTCGTGCGGCGTGCTCGTCGACCACGACCGCGACGGCGACACCGACATCATCATCGTCGACGAGCTCGCCGATCAGGGCTTCGTCTTCCGCCAGGTCGGCCCCACCAGCCCGACCGCGCAGCCGCCCGGCTGCACCGCGGCGCTGCGCGTCAACAACTTCGCCAACCGCGCCGGTTATGGCGGCGCCCCTGCGCGGGTACTGCCTGGCGGCCAGCTCGCGTTCTTCGGCGTCAGCGGCGGCCCGTTCGAACTGGTCGCGCTGTTCGCCGGCGAACGGCTCGACCCCGGCCTGCCGTCGCCATTCGGGCTCGTCGGCCTCGACCTGCTGCAGCCGGTCAACGTGCTGTGGAACACGTTCACCGATGCGAAGGGTGAAGCGGGCCTCGCAGTGATGGTGCCGACCGGCCTGCCACCCGGGGCGACGCTGACGATGCAGTGCGTGCTGTCGGTGAGCGCGAGCGGCGTGCTGGTGCTCAGCAACCCGGAACAGGTCGCGTTCTGACCAGCGCTCCGCGTGCGGTCACGGCCAATCTGGGCGCGGGGCCTCCACGCAACCGAGCTGTTTGCCGAACGCCGCGAGCACGCGGTTCACTGCGTCCATGCGCAGCGTCGGCTTGTCGTTCTCGAGATCCGAGACGAGACGCGTGCCAGTGCTCACCAGTTCGGCGGGGTGCCGCTGGGTGAGCCGGGCCGCCCGCCAGCGACGGCGAACGAACGCGCCTGTCGATTCCCGATCGGGAACAAGTGCGGCTCCTGGAACAGGTCGCGAAGGGTTGCTTGCCATGTTGTTCCCGATCGGGAATCGCCGCAGCCCCTACTTGCCGGCCCCGACCGCGGCCTGGGCCTCGGCCAGCTCGGTCAGGTTCCGCAGCACCAGCTTCGCCATCGCCTCCTGGAACTGCCGCAGCGCCGCCGGCGCCGGTGCCGGCCCTGCCTTGCGCCACGCGAAGACCGCCTCCTCGTGGCGCGCCAGCACCTCGGCCTCGCCGAACAGGATCGCGCGCCGCGCCGCCGGCATCGTGTCGGTGCGCAGCCAGCGCAGCGGCCCGGCGAGTTCCGCCTCTTCGGGTGGATCACTGTCGGGCTCACCGGGGGCGGCCGCGTCGACCCAGAACGCCGACGCCAGCCGCTGGCCCTGCGCGCAGATCGCGCTCGCCGGATCGCCAGCCACCGCGAGCGGCACTGCTCCCGCGGCCGGGAACAGCGGCACCGCCATCGTGAACAGCGGCGGGCCGAGCATCGCCCACATCGTCGTCCACTTCGCGTCCTCGCCGGCCTTCACGCCGTGCAGCACCAGCGCCGCGACCGTGGTCTGCCGGCAGATCGTCTCGCGCGCATCGAGCCGGCCCTTGCCGCCGTTCGCCGCCGACGGCGGCGGCTTCAGGTCGCGCAGGAACTGCTGCAGCAGGAAGCGGGGCGTCAGCGCGCGCGCGGCCGGTGACGCGACGATCTGGCTGGCGCGCTCGCAGCGCTCCTTGCCGCGTTCGCCCTTGGTCGTGGTCGCGAAGTTGGTGCGCACCAGGACACCGGTGTCGCTCTTGTCGGCGTCGAAGCGGGTGAACGTCGCGTGCCCCGCCTCGAAGAACGCAGCGCCACCGGCCGCGTCGATCACGCCGAAGTTGGCGCGCGTGCGCCGGTGGCCGTCAGTCTGCTGCAGCAGCGCCTCGAACTCGGCGACGCTCGCGCACTGCTGCAGCGCGCGCTTCATGAACGCCCCGTTGCCCGGCCCTTCGGCGGCGCCCTGCGGCAGGTCGCGCGCCACCGAGTTGACGATCGCGAAGCCGGCGACGTTGGCGCCACCCCACACCGCCGCCGCGTTGCCGGCGTCGCACAGCGCGAAGTACGGCAGCTTGCCGTCGGCGAGCGCCAGCACCACGTTGTCGCGCTTGTGCGCGTCGCGGTTCTTCCACAGCAGCGGCCGGCCGTCGGCGGTCGCGCGGCCCGCGGCGACCCCGACCGTGCACTCCTCGTGCTGCGCGTCGCCCGCTTCCTGAGCCGGGCAAACCACGGCCCACGCGACGACGAATGCTGCCCACAGCTTGCAGTGCATGGCCCCGATGATGCGGGTCGTTGGCGAACGACGGAAGAGGCCGCGACCTGAACGCACAGCGATCAGGTGCCAGTGGGCGGCGATCCTCGAATCCGCGCAGCGGCGTACCGGCAGCACTCGAGCACCTCGTCGCGACCAATACCCGGGTACTGCTCACCGATCTGCTCTACCGTCCAACCTCGTGCCAGATGATCGAGCACGAGTTCGACTGCGATGCGCGTTCCGCGGATCACCGGCTTGCCGACCAGCACCCCCGGATCACTGGTGATGCGGCTTGCCTTCGTCTTCGTGAACCGCAACGACAAGAGCCGCGGCGGCCGACCGGTGTCGTCCGCGTGCCACCACTCGCGCAGCTCGCGCAGTGACAACCCGGCGGCGGCAGCGGCGACGAGGTAGTCGGAGGCGTGGTGCACGAACGCGCACACCGGTGTCACCACGTCGCCGCGGCGGAAGGTCGCCTGCTTGCCTTCGTACTGCCGGCACGGGTGGAACTCGCACAGGAACAGCTCGCCGCCGGGCCGCAGCACGCGCGCACCTTCGGCCAGCACCGGCCCGAGGTGCTCGACGTGCTCGAGCACCAGGTCGAACGTCACCAGGTCGGCGGTGCCGGCGGCAACCGGCCAGGACTTCGTCACGTCGGCGGTCGCGAACGCCACGTTCGCGGCGGTCACCTTGCGCGCCGCGATCGCCAGCATGCCGGGCGAGAAATCGAAGGCACGCACCGCGCCGGCGAGCGACGCCAGGAAGGTCGTGTTCTTGCCAGTGCCGCAGCCGAGTTCGACGACGACATCGAAGCGGCGACCGGCGAGCACTTCGCGCACCACCTGCGCATCGAGGTCGCGGGTGCGGTTCTGGTCGCTGTCGTAGCTCGCCGCCCACTCGTCGTAGGCGCCGGCGATCTCGCGCCCGTCCATGGCGCCCATCACAGCCGCCGCCGCCCCACGATCAAGCGGCGCGCGCTACGGGAAGTCGATGCGCAGCGACGGGCTCGCGGTCAGCGCGAACGGATCGGCGTCGAGCCCGAGCAGCTGCGCGCGCAGCACCGCCGGCCGCACCGCGAGCGGCACTGGCAGCGACCACGCGACCTGGCGCTGCGCGTCGGGCAACCGCCAGTCGGTGAGCACAGGGGCGACGTGCAACGTGCAGAACGGTGGCAGCGGCAGCGGCAGGATCGATGCCGCGAAGCCGACGACGAGCACTCCGGCGTCGACGCCGATCGGGCAGTCGCCGCGCAGCAGCACGCCCTGCGCGAGATCCGGCGTCGCGACGAGGCCCGGCATTGGCGCGCCGCAGCCTGCCCCTTCGACCATCGCCGTCGCGTGGGTCGCGGTGAGCTGCAGCGACAGCCAGGCGCTCGCACTGCCGGACCAGCTCCACGACGAGCCGAACGGACCGTAGGCGATGCCGGCGGCAGCGTTCGCGGCGCCAACCACCCGCACGACCAGCGGCCCGGGGCCGAACACCACCGGGATCGTCGCCGCGCCGGCCGCCTCCACCGAACCATCGTCGCCGAGGTCGATCGCGACCGCGCACGTACCGGTGCCTGCGGCCGTCGGTGACCACCCGATCGCGAGCTGGCCGAGGAACGGTTGCGCCGCGTGCAGTTCGTAGCGGATCGAAGTGTCGCTGGTGCTGGTGCCGCTGGTGAACGCCGAGCAGCCGAACTGCCAGGTCAGCGTGACCTGGGTCGCAGTCAGCGCGTGCTGCACCGACACGAACGCCGAGCCGACCGGACCATTCGCCTGACGCGCCAGGCCGGGCCACACGTCGCTGCCCGGCGCCACTGCCGGGGCGCTGGCGGTGCCGGCGCGCACGGTGGC
>JBASWX010000107.1:0-3084 GCA_049276695.1 Planctomycetota bacterium | reverse complement strand
GAGATGTGCGGCGGCCTGCGCCAGCGCGAGGTCGCCGGCGACCAGGGCATCGAGGCCCGCTTCCGGCAGCACCGGCTGTTCCTGTGACGGCCCGCTGCCGCCCGGCTACTCGCTGACGCGGTTGCGGCCGGCGGCCTTGGCGCGGTACAGCGCGTCGTCGGCCTTGCGCGTCAGTTCCTCGGCGAGCTGGCCGTCCTGCGGGAAGATCGCGAGCCCGATCGAGATCGTCGGGTTCACGGTGATCGCGTCGCGGGTGACCGGCTGCTCGGCGACCGCCTTGCGCAGGTTCTCGCCGATCGTCAGCGCCTGGTCGCGGTCGGCATTGGGCACGAACGCCGAGAACTCGTCGCCGCCGAAACGGCTCACCGTGCCCTCGGCGGCCTGCACGATCGCGCCGAGGCGGCGGCCGATCGTCGCGATCGAGTGCGCGCCGACGAAGTGGCCGTGCGTGTCGTTGATCTTCTTCAGGCCGTCCATGTCCATCATGTAGACGGCCATCGGCACGGTCTTGCGCTTGCACATCGCCAGCGCGTCCTGGAACCGGATCTGGAACACGCGCTGCACCGGCAGCCCGGTCAGGTCGTCGAGGTTCATCAGGTGGTCGACCTGGCGGTGGAACTCCTCCTCGACCTCGTCGTGGAAGGTGAACTTCATCACCGTCTCGCCGACCAGGATGCGGTCGCCGTCGCGCAACGTCATCGTCGCGACGCGTTCGCCGCCGATCACGGTGCCGTTGGTCGACGACAGGTCGACGACCTGCCACGTCTCGGCGGCCTGGTCGCGTTCGAAGCGGCAGTGCACGCTCGAGATCTGCGCGTCGCCCGGGACCACGAGGTCGGCGCGGTCCTGGCGGCGGCCGAGCACCAGCCCGCTTTCGTTGAGCAGGTAACGGCGGCCGACCTGCGTGCCGCGCAGCACCACCAGCACCGGCAGGCGGTTGCTGTTGCCGGTCGCGCCCTGTTGGCTGGGCAGCGAGTAGGCGGTGCGGCTGAACTCGGAGTCGGGCTTGGTCATCGACGAACGCGCGGCAGCGGCGAAATCCTAGCCTTCGGTGGCCTTTGCGGTAGCGGCTCGTGGGGCCAGCGCCAGCATCGCCCAGGCGGCGACGGCGGCACCGCCGAGGCAACCGGCGGCCTTGCCCCATTCACCGAAGATCAGCGCGCCGATGCCGGGCAGGCACAGCCAGATCACCGTGGTACCGAGCACTGCGCACAAGACCGCGCGGCCGAGACCGCCGTCCGGGCGCACGTCGGGAGCGTCGGCGGCGACCGGCCCCCAGCCCGGACCATCGGGCCGGATCCGACGATAGAACGCGACCAGGTGCGCGCGCGGCTCGGGCTTCGTCAACAACGTGGCCGAGAGCCAGAGCACCAGCGTCACCGCCGCGACGAGCAGGCTGGCGTACTCGCCGGCCATGCGCCCGTCCGGCGCGAGCGAGTCCTGCCACAGCTTGACGACGACGAACACGGCGAGCGAACCGAACATCGCGACCAGTTCGCTCCACGCGTTGATGCGCCACCAGAACCAGCGCAGCAGGAAGACGCCGCCGACGCCAGCACCCATCGCGGCGAGGAACGCCCAGGCGTCGTTGACCGAGAACTCGCGGGTGACCATCAGCCAGGCGACGAAGCCGCCGAGCAGCAGCACCACGAACGACGCCTGGCGCGACACGCGCAGCAGCTGCCGGTCGTCGGCGGCCGGCGCGACGAAGCGTTTGTAGACGTCGTTGACGAGGTAGGAGGCACCCCAGTTCATCTGCGTGCTGATCGTCGACATGAAGGCGGCCGCGAACGTCACCAGCATCAGCCCACGCAGCCCGGTCGGCGCCAGTTCGCGGATCAGTTGCGGGAAGGCGTGGCCCGGGTTCTTCGCGCCGATCAGTTCGGGGTGCATCGCGAACGCGGCGAGCGCGACCAGGATCCACGGCCACGGCCGCAGGCAGTAGTGCGCGAGCTGGAACAGCAGCGTCGCCTTGACCGCGTGCCGCTCGTCCCGGCACGACGCCATGCGCTGCACGATGTAGCCGCCGCCGCCCGGTTCGGCGCCCGGATACCACGTCGCCCACCATTGCGTGAGCACCAAGACGAGGAACACGCCGAGCGTGAGGTCGCGGCCGGCGGCGCCGAAGTCGGGCACGAACGCGAGCGGGTCGGCGTGGCCCGCGAACGCGGCGCCCACCTTGGTCTGCAGCGCGTCGAGGCCGCCGACGTGTTCGACCGCGACGATGGCGAGCGCCGTGCAGCCGATCATCGCCAGCACGAACTGGATCACGTCGGTGATCGCGACGCCCCACATGCCGGACAGCACCGCGTAGACGCCGGTCACCGCGAGCATCGCCGCGACCAGCCAGAAGTCGGTCGTGTCGCCCGCCGCCGCGCCGTGCAGCACGGTCTCCTTGAGCACCGTTGCCATCGCCGCCGTGACCCAGCCGATCACGACCGAGTTCATCACCACCGCGATGTAGAGCGCGCGGAAGCCGCGCAGCGCGGCGGCCGGCCGTCCCGCGTAGCGCTGTTCGATCAGTTCGACGTCGGTCAGCACCTCGGCGCGGCGCCACAGCTTCGCGAACACGAACACCGTCAACATCCCGCCGAACGCGAAGGCCCACCAGAACCAGTTGCCGGCGAGCCCGTTCTTGGCGATCAGCCCGGTGACCGCGAGCGGCGTGTCGGCCGCGAACGTGGTCGCGACCATCGAGGTGCCGGCGATCCACCACGGCAGGCTGCGGCCGGACGCGAAGTACTGCACGTAGCTCTCGCCGGCGCGGTTCTTGAACCACAGGCCGATGCCGAGCGAGATCGCGAAGTAGCCGACGATGATCGCCCAGTCGAGTGCGTGCAGCTCCATGCGCGCGGATGTTGCGTCGCCGTCCGCGGTGGCGCCACCGGCGGGTGCGCTTTCGCCGACTGCGGTGCCGGCGGCCACGCCGGCCTTGCGCCGGCGACCGTGCCGGGTATCGCAACGGCATGGACCTGGTCGAGGTGTGTTTCGCCGCGCACGGCAAGACGGTGTTCGTGCAACCGGGCACGACGCTGCTCGCGGCCGCCGGCATGGCCGGTGTCGACTGGCCGACCGGCTGCACGC
>JBASWX010000106.1:0-8280 GCA_049276695.1 Planctomycetota bacterium | reverse complement strand
GACTGCGGCTGCCGCGCCGATGCCACCACCGCACGCCGCGCCGGGCGGCGGCGGGACGATCGTCGTCAACAACGAGAAGGGCGAAGTGCACATCCACATCCACGGCGGCTCGCCGACCGTGGTGACGCACGGCAACGCACCCAGGGTCGACGGCGGCCCCGGGAAGCAGCCGAAGGTCGCGCCGCCGGCGCCGAAGAAGAAGGCGAAGGCCCACGGCGACGAGGACGAAGACGAGAACGAAGACGATGACGACGGCGACGATCCGAAGCCGAAGGCAAGGCAGCAAACCAAGCGCGCGGCGATGTTCCGCCTGCTGTCGCCCGGCGAGGGCGAAGCCATCGAAGTGGCGCCGCTGCGCCTGCGCGGCCAGCAGCCGTTCGAGATCGAACTGCGCGAACTGCCGCTCGAGGAAGTCGGCAAGAGGCTGGAGTCGCTGCAGCTGAAGCTGGACCAGCTCGGCGAGAAGAAGGCCAAGGGCGAAACGAAGCCCAAGGCGCCGAAGAAGGACGCTGCGAAGGCGAAGGACGAGCCGCAGCCGAAGGAACGCCGGATCAACGACGAGGACGCGGCGCCGATCGCCCACTTCGTCCAACTGCTGCTCGGCGCGTTCTGATCGCCGGCAGCCGCGCACCGGCGACGGCCGGTGCGCTCACGGCGCGAACGGCGCCATCAGTTCCTGCAAGCGCTGCAGCGCGCGCATGTGCAGCGAGCGCACGGTGACTTCCTTGGTGTAGCCGAGGATCGGCATGATCTCGGCGAAGCTCTTGCCATGGAACAGGCGCAGCTCGAGCACGCGCTTGTGCTTGTCGGTCATCTCGGCCAGCGCCTTGTCGAGCCCGCCGCGCAGTTCCGCCAGCCGCACCAGCATGCTCTGCCGCGGGAAGCGGTCGTCGGCGAAACGTTCGCGGCCACCGGTCTCGTCGAACGCGCTCAACTGCTTCTGCTTGCCGCCGCCGCGCTTCTGCGCCCGCGTGCGCCGCCAGTAGTCGGTGAGCTTGCGCTGCGCGATCATGCGCACCCAGCCCGAGAACGACGCCCCGGGCTCGACCCGGAACTCCTCGATGTCGCGGAACACCTGCAGCAGCACTTCCTGCGTCAGGTCGTCGAGGCTCTTGTCGGCGGGCATGTTCTGCCCGTGCGTCGCCTCGGCGACCCAGCGCACCATCTTGTCGTGCAGGTTGGTCCACGACAGGTCGGCGTCGCCTTCTTGCGCACCTTGCACGGCCTTCACGTGCCGCAGCGTGCTCGACAGCCGATCCTCGTCGGAAGGCTCCTTGCGATCCTTGCCAGCCATGGTGGTCGCAGCTTACCGCGCTCGCCCGCGCCGAACAGACCGCTGGTCGGCGGCGAGCGCGCCGCTAGCCTGCGCACCATGCCCGACCCGCAGCGCATCGGCATCGTCGACATGGGGTCGAACGCGATCCGCTTCCTGGTCGCCGAGGCGACCGCCGGCACCGTCAACGTGATCGAGAGCCACCGGCTGCCGCTGCGGCTGGGCCGCGACGTGTTCCAGACCGGGCAGATCCCCGAGCCGACGGTCGCCGACACCGTCGACGCGTTCCGGCGGTTCCGCGCCACCTGCGACCGCCACGGCGTCGCGCACGTGCGCGCAATCGCCACCTCGGCGATGCGCGAAGCGCGCAACCGCGACCTGCTGGTCGACCGCGTGCGCGCGGCGAGCGGCATCGAGATCGAGGTGATCTCCGGAACGCAGGAGGCCTACCTGCTGAAGCTCGGCGTCGAGACCAAGGTCGACCTGCAGAAGGGCCGCTCGGTGCTGGTCGACGTCGGCGGCGGCTCGGTCGAGCTGGTGCTGGTCGAAGCCGGCCAGGTGATCGGCGCCGACTCGTACCGGCTCGGCGCGCTGCGCATGCTGGAAGCGCTGCGCGCCGGCGAGGGCAACGGCGAGTCGTTCGTCGACCTGCTCGACCGCCACCTGAAGAGCCTCGAGCACCGCATCGCCGACCGCTTCGAGGCGACCCGCATCGACCGCTACGTCGCGGTCGGCGGCAACGTCGAGAGCCTCGCCGACCTCGTCGCCGCCCACTCGCCACCGCGCAGCAGCGGCGGCGTCGAATCGCACGCGCTGGTCGACCTGCACGCCGAGGTCCAGGAGCTCGCGCACCAGACCGTCGCCGAACGCATCGAACGGCGCGGGTTGAAGCCCGACCGCGCCGACACCATCGTGCCCGCCGGCATCGTCTACGTGCGGCTCGGCGAACTGGCCGGCGTCGAGCGCGTGCTGGTGCCACGCGTCGGCATCAAGGACGGCCTCGTGGTCGAGATGCTGCACGGCCACTTCGCCGCGTTCGCCGCCGAGGACCACGTCGACGTCGTGCTGTCGTCGTGCCGGGCGATGGGCCGGCGCTTCCGCCAGGAGACCGCGCACGCCGAAGCGGTGCTGGTGCTGGCGCGCCAGCTGTTCGACCAGACCCGCGAACTGCACGGCCTCGGCGGCCGCGCCCGCGTGCTGCTCGAGGCCGGCGCCCTGCTGCACGACGTCGGTGTCGCGGTCAACAACGACGGCCACCACAAGCACTCGCAGTACCTGATCCAGTCGAGCGACCTGGTCGGGCTGTCCGACGAGGAGCGCCAGATCGTCGCGTTGCTGGCGCGCTACCACCGCAAGTCGCCGCCGCTGCGCGAGCACGCCGAGTTCATGGCGCTGCGCCGACGCGAGCGCATGCAGGTCGAACGGCTGGCCGCGATCCTGCGGCTCGCCGACGCACTCGACCGCCAGCACGCCGGCGTCGTGCGCGGCGTCAGTGTCGCGATCCGTGAAGAACGCGTGGATCTTCAGCCAATCCTCGCCGGCGACGCGCACACACGCTTGACCCTCGAGGCCAAGGCAGTGGAAGAGAAGGGCGGCTTGTTCGCGCAGGTGTTCGGCCGGCGGCCGGTGCTCGTGCCGCCGTGACCGGACCGCGCGCAGCCGTCACCCCATGACCCGGCACCTCGAGACCGAGTTCAAGCTCCGCGCCAGGCAACCGCTCGAGCTCGCCATGGTCGATGCCGTGCTGCGCGAACTCGGCGTCGCGATCCGCGCCGCGACCAGCAGCCGCCACAGCGACGTCTACTACGACGACGGCGACGGCACGCTCGCGCGCGCCGGGCTCGGCCTCCGGATCCGTGAGTCGGCGACGGGACGCCGCGCGACCTGCAAGGACCGCGGCCAACGCGCGGACGGCAGGTTCGTGCGCACCGAGACCGAAGCCCTGCTCGCGAGCGGACCGCCCGCGAACGCGCGCGACCTGCCGGACGTGGTCCGCGACGCGGTCGAACCGTTCGTGCTCGACCGGCCGCTCCAGCCGGTGCTGCACCTGGCGACGACGCGCGAGATCCGGCTGCTGCAGCAGGACGGCAACGATCTCGGCGAGCTGGCGGTCGACCGCGTCGAAGCCACTGCCGCGGGACGCCGGGTGACCTTCCAGGAACTGGAGCTCGAAGTGCTCGACGACCTGGCCGCGAACGAACGCCTGGCCCAGGCGCTGCAACAGCGACTGGCGCTGCTGCCGGCGGAGGACGACAAGCCGGGGCACGCGGCGGCGCTGCTCGGCCTGCCCGTTCCCGGCAAGACGGCGAGCGCGACCGCGCCCGACGCGCCGCTCGCCGACACCGTCGCCGCATCGGCGGCGCACCATCTGGGACAAATGCGTGCCGCCGAAGCTGCCCTGCGCGCTTCGACCGGCGCCGAGCCGCTGCACGCGCTGCGCGTCGCCGTCCGGCGGCTGCGTTCGATCGTGCGCGCGTTCCGCGACCTGTGGCCCTCACCCGCCGGCGAGCTGGCGTTGGAGCGGCTCGGCGAGTGCGGCCGACGACTCGGCGCGGTGCGCGACTTCGACGTGCTGCTGAAGGCGCTCGCCGCCGATGCGGAACGCCTGCCCGGCGCGCTGCAACCGGCCGCCCGCCGGGCGCTCGGGTGGATCACCAGCCAGCGCGACGCCGCCAACGCCGAACTGCACGCATGGCTGCGCAGTGCCGAGCGGCTGCGCGCGACCAGGGAGTTGACCGAACAGCTCGCGGCGCCCGATCGGACCGCCGAGGCGGCGAACCAGCCCACTGCAGCAGCGATCCCGCCGCGCATCGCGGCCGCCGCCGCGCAACTGCGCAAGCAGTGCCGGCGCCTGCCCGAGGACCTGCCGCTGCCGCCGCTGCACGCGCTGCGCATCGCCGTCAAACGCGTGCGCTACCTGGCGGAGGAGTTCGGGTCGCTCCCGGACCTCGACCTCGCGCGTCCGTTGGCGGACCTCACCGCGCTGCAGCAGGTGCTGGGCGATGTCTGCGACCACGACCGCGGGCAGGAGCGCCTGCTCGGCTGGATCCAGCCCGCCGTCGCCGCCGCAAGCGACGACCTGGCGACCGCTGGTGCGCTGGGCGCGCTCGCGATGCTGCAGACGCGTGCATCCGCCAAGGGCCGGCGCAAGGTCGTCCGAGCGCTGCGAGCCATCGACCGCAAGAAGGTGTGGCGGCGCCTTGCCGCGCCCGAGCAACCTGACGCCAACATGACAGCGTAGGCCATTGCGACAGGGGCCAATCGGCGTAACGCCGGGGGCGTGCGCGCGGCGGCACGGCGCGTTGCGGACGAAGCGGCGGCTCCAGCAACAGGCACGGCCCTTGCTCCGGTCCCGGCGCGTCCTACCTGACGCGCCGACATTCCAACCGAGAGGCAACCATGCAGAAGAGCAATCAGGCCACCCTTCCCCAGCTCCGCGATCCGTTCCAGACCCTGTTCAGCCGCCTGTTCGGCGACACGCTGACCGAGTTCTACAACACCAACGAGGCCGTCCCGGCGCCGCGCACGGACATCAGCGAGACCGACGCCGGCTACGAGCTGTCGTTCGAACTGCCGGGCGTCGACGAGAAGGACATCACCGTCAACATGCAGGAGCACATGCTGACCGTGACCGCCGAACGCAAGGACCAGCGCGAGGCCTCCGGCAAGCGCTGGCACCGCGTCGAGCAGCGGTACGGCCAGTTCACGCGCACGATCGCGCTGCCGCACGACGCCGCGAACAGCGGCATCGAGGCGGTCTACCAGAAGGGCGTGCTGCTGGTGAAGGTGCCGAAGGCGCCGGAGTCGCGGCCGACCAAGATCCAGGTGCGCGCCAACTGACGCGTGGCGCGGCGGACCGTAGCCGCCGTAGGCTGCGCGCGTGATCACCGTCGTGCAGCGCGTGCGGCAGGCCCGGGTCGACGTCGGTGACGAGACCGTCGGCAGCATCGCACGCGGGCTCGTGCTGTTCGTCGGCGTCGAGCACGGCGACACGCCTGCCGACGCCGACGCGACCGCGAAGAAGGTCGCCGCACTGCGCATCTTCCCGGGCCGCACCCCGACCGACCTGACGGTCGCCGACACCGGCGGCGGCTGCCTCGTGGTCAGCCAGTTCACGCTCGCGGCCGAACTGCGGCACGGCAACCGCCCCGACTTCACCGCTGCCGCGCCGCCGGCACTCGCCGACGAACTCTACCAGCGCGTCGCCGCCGGACTCGCCGCCGCAGGGCTGCCGGTCGCCACCGGCCGCTTCGGCGCCCCGATGCTGGTCGAGTTGCAGAACGACGGCCCGTTCACGCTGGTGCTGGCGGTGCGCGGTGGCAAGGTCGTGGAACGGCCTGCATGATCCGACGGCCGGCATGCACGTCCTGTTCCTCGCGCCCGACACGCACGTCTACAACCACGGCTTCCTGCGCGCCCTGAAGGGGCTCGGCGCCCGGGTCTCGGCGATCGGCATGACCGCGGCCAAGGCGCTGTCGCCGGCCGCGCGGGCGCTGCTCGACGCCTACCGGCCCTGCGACCGCATCACCGACGCCGCCGCGCTGCAGCAGTGCGCGCAGGAACTGGCGTCGCCGGCCTTCGACCGCATCGAGACGATCGACGAGCCGCTGGTCGAACCGGCGGCGATCCTGCGCGGGCACTTCGGCGTGCCCGGCCTGCCGGCCAGCACCGCGAAGCTGTGCCGCGACAAGGTCGCGATGAAGCAGTTCCTGCGCGACCACCAGATCCCGTGCGCGCAGTCGGCCGCCGCGACCAGCCTCGCCGATGCGCGCGCCTTCGCCGACCGCGAGGGCTTCCCGGTGATCGTGAAGCCGATCGCGGGCTTCGGTGCGCTGCGCACGTTCCGCTGCGCCGACGTCGGCGAACTCGAACGCGCGGTCGGGACGTTGAAGCCCACGGCCGCCGCGCCGATCGCGATCGAGGAGTTCGTCGTCGGCCACGAGGGCTTCTTCGACACCATGTGCGACGGCGCCGGCGTGCGGCACGAGTTCGCCGCGCACTACTACCCCGGTTGCCTCGAGGCCGCGCAGCAGCGCTGGATCTCGCCGCAGATCGCGGTCACCAACCGGATCGCACAACCTGGCTACGACGAACTGCGCGCGCTGAATGCCCGCGTGATCGACGCGCTCGGCATCCGCAACGCGGCGACGCACATGGAGTGGTTCTTCGGCGAGAAGGGCCTCAAGTTCTCCGAGATCGGCGCCCGCCCCGCCGGCGAGAAGATCTGGGACATGTACGGCGTCGCCAACGAGTTCGACGTCTATCGCGAATGGGCGCTGGCGATCCTCGGCCGGCCCGGCGAGCAGGCCCCGAGCCGCCGCTTCGCCGCCGGTTCGATCCAGATCCGGCCGAGCCAGGACGGCGTCTACACCGGCCATCGCGGGCTGCCAGAAGCGTTCGCGCGCTGCGGCAGTTGGATCTACGAACACAGCACGCCGGCCCCCGGCACCAGGACCAAGGGTCTCGACAAGGGCTGGCTGGTCAACACCTGGTTCCGGCTGCGCCACCCCGACTACGACCAGGTGCGCGAGCTGATGACGTTCCTCGGCGAGGCGGTCAAGGCCGATGCGCGTTGATTCCCGCGATCGCGCCCAACACCAACCTCACGCCAGGCCCATGTCGTCCATGTCCTCTTCCTCGAAGCCGAGGTAGTGCGCCAGTTCGTGGTACAGCGTGATCCGGATCTGCTCGATCAGGTCGTCGCGGTCCTTCGCTGCGCGCTCGAGGTTGCGCTGGAACAGGTAGATCGTGTTCGGCCGCAGCTGCGGCGCGTCGAACTCGCTGGTCTCCGGCAGCGGCACGCCGTCGAACAGGCCCAGGATGTCGGGCGCGACCTCGTCGCGATCCTCGCCCTCCGCCAGCGCCGCGTCGGGCACGTCCTGCACCACCACCGGCACGCGGTCGAGGCACTGCCGGAACTGGCGCGGCAGCTTGCGCGCCGCCTTGCGCACCTCGCGGTCGAAGTCCGCGCGCGGCATGCGCACCGGCGGCGGGTACTTGTCGGGCGCGGCCGCCGACGCGCGCAGGAAGAACGGTTCGGCCTCGTCGAAGTGACCGCGCCGTTCCAGCAAGGCGCCGTGGATCACGTCGGCGTCGACCAGGGCACCGGGCACCTCGCGCGCCGCCTGCACCGCCGCCTCGGCTTCGTCGAAGCGCCACTGCAGGAACAGTGACATCGCCAACCAGCAACGCGACGACGGGCAGTCGGGATCCTCGGCGAGCACCGCGCGGAACTGCGGCTCGGCCTCGACCGGCCGGCCGAGTCCGAGGTAGGTGTCGCCGAGCAGGAAGGTCAGGTCGAGCCGGTTGCCCTGGCCCGCCGCCAGCGCCTCCTGGATCGCCGCGAGCCCCTCTTCGAGCTTGTCGGCGTCGAGCAGTTCCTCGACGCGCTGCACCACCGGGTCGCGGCCCGGCTGGCCGTCGCCGTCGGGGGGCACGATGCCCATCGGATCCAGATCCATCGCGGCTAGCCTACGTGCTACAAGGGCGCGGCCGAAGTCCGTATTGCCCGCACCGCGCCCGACCCCATCCTCGCGTTCCGAGTCCACCATGACCCAGTTCCGCCGGATCGTCTGCCCCACCGACTTCTCGCCGACCGCCGTTGCCGCCGCGCAGCACGCGGCGGGCCTGGCCAAGGCGTGCGGCGCCGAGGTGCTGCTGCTGCACGTGATCCCGGCGATGAACTACCCACTGCGCGGCCTCGGCATGGCGAGCGCGTTCCCGCACCTGCAGGAGGAACTGCAGCAGCGCGCGAAGGAACGGCTGGCCCAGGCGGCGACGGCGATGGGCAGCGGGTTCCCGCTGCGCACCGAGCTGCGGCAGGGCGAACCGTACGAACAGGTGCTCGCCGCGGCGCACGACGCGAAGGCCGACCTGATCGTGATCGGCACGCACGGCCACACCGGGCTCAAGCACGCGCTGCTCGGCAGCACTGCCGAGCGCGTGGTGCGCCTGGCCGAGTGCCCGGTGTTGACGGTGCGCACGCCGAAGTAGCTGGTGGCCCGCGG
>JBASWX010000105.1:0-2899 GCA_049276695.1 Planctomycetota bacterium | reverse complement strand
GTCGAAGGGCATCGAAGCGGTCTGCAAGTACGCGATGCCGGTGATGGCGGTGCTCGGGTTGATCGTGCTCGCCCGCGTGCTCACGCTCGACGCACCAGCCGGCACTACCGGCCAGACGGTCAGCGACGGCCTCGGCTACCTGTGGAACCCGGATTGGACCAAGCTCTCCGACTTCAAGACGTGGCTCGCCGCGGCCGGCCAGATCTTCTTCAGCCTGTCGGTCGGCTTCGGCGTCATCATCAACTACGCCAGCTACATGAAGAAGAAGGACGACGTGGTGCTGTCGGGCCTCACCGCCTCGGCGACCAACGAGTTCTTCGAAGTCGTGCTCGGCGGCCTGATCACAGTGACCGCATCGGTGGTGTTCGTCGGCGTGCTGCTGACCAGCCAGAGCACCGGCAGTTCGTTCAGCCTCGGCTTCAACACGCTGCCGGTGGTGTTCGCGCAGATGCCAGGCGGCCAGCTCTTCGGCGCCGCGTTCTTCCTGATCCTGTTCCTCGCCGCGATCACCAGCTCGCTGTCGATGCTGCAGCCGAGCCAGGCCTTCTTCGAGGAGTCGATGGGCCTGAGTCGCGGCCAGGCGACGCTGCTCGTCACCGCGTGGGGGCTCGTCGGCAACGCGTTCGTGCTCTACTACAGCAAGGGGCTGACGGCGCTCGACACGATCGACTTCTGGGTCGGCTCGTTCTTCATCCTGATCATGGCGGCGGTGCAGATCATCGCCTTCGGCTGGATCTTCGGTCTCGAACGCGGCATCGAAGAGGCCCACGCCGGGGCGCGCATGCGCATTCCGCCGTTCTTCCAGGTGGTGATCAAGTACGTCGCCCCGGCCTACCTGATCGTCATCATCGTCGGCTTCTGCGTACAGAAGATGCCGGCCTACTTCGAGACGCTGAAGGCCGACGCCGACGCGCAGCGCACCTGGTTGTTGATCGGCGCCACCATCGTCGGCCTGGTCGTGATGACCGTGGTCGGCAGCAAGCGCTGGCGCGCCCAGGGGCTGGACCTCGACGGCCAACTTCCCGCCAAGGACTGAAGGAGACCACCATGCTCGCCACCCTCGACGGACTCGGTTGGACCTTCATGCTGCTGTCGTGCGGCAGCGTGACCTGGCTCACCTTCTGGTGCTTCAAGAAGGTGCTGACCGACGGCGACGAGCCGGATCTGCCCGGCGGGCTCGGCCCATAGCAACTGCTTCGCTCCGACCTGATCAGAAGGTCGCCTGGCCAGGCACCCGCGGATACGGGATCGCGTCGCGGATGTTGGCGAGCCCGCAGATGTAGACGAGCAGCCGCTCGAAGCCCAGCCCGAAGCCGGCGTGCGGCACGGTGCCGTAACGGCGCAGGTCGCGGTACCAGCCGTAGTGCTCCGGCACCAGCTTCATCTTGCGCATGCGCGCGTCGAGCACGTCGAGCCGTTCCTCGCGTTGGCTGCCGCCGATGATCTCGCCGATGCCGGGCGCCAGGATGTCCATCGCCGCCACCGTCCTGCCGTCGGCATTGCTGCGCATGTAGAACGCCTTGATCGCCTCGGGGTAGTTCATCACCACCACCGGCCGCCCGACGTGCTCCTCGCACAGGTAGCGCTCGTGCTCGGTCTGCAGGTCCATGCCCCACTGCGGCGGGAAGTCGAACTTCTTCTTCGCCTGCTGCAGGATCGCGATCGCCTGCGTGTAGTCGAGGCGCTCGAACGACGACGCCAGGAACGCTTCGAGCCGCGCGATGACACCCTTCTGGATGCGCTCGTCGCAGAACTTCAGGTCGTCGGCGCGCTCCGCGAGCACGTGCCGGAAGATGTGCTTCAGGAAGCGCTCGGCGAGGTCGGCGTCGGCCGAGAGATCGGCGAACGCGATCTCCGGCTCGATCATCCAGAACTCGGCGAGGTGGCGCGTGGTGTTGCTGTTCTCGGCGCGGAACGTCGGCCCGAAGGTGTAGACCTTGGACAGCGCGAGGCAGTAGGCCTCGACGTTGAGCTGCCCCGAGACGGTCAAGAACGTCTCGCGGCCGAAGAAGTCCTGCTTCCAGTCGATCTTGCCGGCTGCGTCCTTCGGCAGGTTGTGCACATCGAGCGTGCTGACCCTGAACATCTGGCCCGCACCCTCGGCGTCGCTCGCCGTGATGATCGGCGTGTTGACCCAGAAGAAGCCTTCCTGGGTGAAGAACTGGTGGATCGCGAACGCCGCTGCGTGGCGGATGCGGGCGATCGCGCCGAAGGTGTTGGTGCGCGGCCGCAGGTGCGCCACTTCGCGCAGGAACTCGAGCGTGTGCTCCTTCGGCTGGACCGGGTAGGTCTCCGGATCGTCGACGAGGCCGACGATCTCGATCGCGTCGGCAGCGATCTCGACCGACTGGCCCTTGCCCTGGCTCGCGACCAGCGTGCCGCGCGCGACCAGCGAAGCGCCCGCGGTCAGCTTCAGCACGCCGTCCTGGTAGTTGCCCAACGTGTTCGGCGCCACCACCTGCAGCGTGCCCTGGCAACTGCCGTCGGTGACCTGCACGAACGAGATGCCGGCCTTGCTGTCGCGGCGCGTGCGCACCCAGCCGCGGACCTCGACCTTGTTGCTGACGGCGACCTGGCCGGCGAGCGCCTGCCTGACGGAGACGGTTTGCATGACGACCTCGATGCGGCGCGGAGCGCCTGGCGCGCGCGGGTTCACCGCACGCAAGGGGCGAGCATGCTTCCGGCGACGCGCGGCCGGGTCAAGCGTCGCGACCTGACCTCGCACCAACACCGTGCTTGCGACGGCCGGCCCAGGCGCTGATCCTGCGCCGATGGCGGTTCGTGACCAGCGCACGGCAGCGTGGGGCCTGTGGCTGCTCGCCGCCGCCGCCGCGACCGTTGGCCTCGCCGCGGCGTTCGCCAACCTCGGCGAAGTGAACGCGCACCGCAACCCCGTCGC
>JBASWX010000104.1:0-5400 GCA_049276695.1 Planctomycetota bacterium | reverse complement strand
GGCGCAGGCGCTCGCCGCGTTCGCCACAGGTCGCGGCGCGCTCGCCGAACTGGCGCGGGCCGGCGTCGCGTTCGCGCGCCAGAACACCCAGGCCGAATGGCTGCGTGCCCGCGCGCGTTGGACGCCTGGCATCACCGCATGACGATGGTCGCGGTGTTGGTCACCGTGCCCATCATGATCGCGGGGTTGAAGTCCAGGCTCTGGGCGTGCAACGCCACGCCGACCAGCACCGGCGCCTGCGGCACCACGAGGGTCATGTAGCACCGGTTGTCGGCGGCGACGATCTGGATCGGCAGCAGTGCTTCCAGCGCGGCGCCGACCGGTCCCCACAGCGTCGGCACCGGTGGCGTGAACCGCGTCAGCGAGACCCAGGTCATCAGCCCGTGCCCGTTGCCAGCGCTGACGCCGAGCGTGACCGCGCCACCGACCGCCGGGCCGCTGACGACACTCAGGTGCAGTGCGGGTGCCGGCGCGTTCCCGTGCAGGTAGCGGCCGATCTCGTTGGCGCCGTTCAGCGACGGACCGTGCAGCACCCACAGGTTGCCGTCAGGTGCCTGCTGCACGTCGAACGCGTGGCCGTGGTCGGCGAATGCGTCGTTGGCGACCACCGCGTTGCCGTTGGACGACAGCGTCATGCGCCGCACGTTGCCGTCGAGCCACTGGCACACGAACAGGCAGCCCTGGTACGCCGGCGGATACATCGGGCTGTCGTGGAACGCCAGGCCGGTCAGCACCGGCTGCACCGGGATCGTCAGCAGCGGTTGCTGGTAACCCGCCGGCGCGTTCGGGCCTTCGTACTGCGGCCAGCCGTAGTTGCCGCCCGGCACGATGCGGTTGATCTCGTCGCCGATCAGGTAGCCGTTCTCGGTCGTGTAGATCCAGCGCTGGCGCGGGTGCAGCGCGATCCCGAACGTGTTGCGGATGCCGCGCGCCCACAGCGGATTGCCGGGGATCGGGTTGTCGGCCGGCGCCGTCAGGTTGGGCACGGTGAACCGCAGGATCTTGCCGGCCCACGACGCCGGGGTCTGTGGCGTGCTGTGGTCCTCGGCGTCGCCGGTGCCGACGTACAGCTTGCCGTCGGCGCCGAACACCATGCGCCCGCCGTTGTGGATCTTGAACGGGTGCGTCGGCAGCACGCCTGGCGGGCTCAGCACCTGGAAGCGCCGGCCGACGCCGTTGTCGTCGTACACGCGCGCAATGCGGTTCTGCAGGCCGTTCGGCTCGGTGTAGAACAGGTACACGCGGCGGTTGGTCAGGAACCGCGGGTCGATTGCGATGCCGAGCAGGCCGCTCTCGTTGATCGGCGGCTGGGTGTAGCCGATCGTGAACCACGGCTGCGGCAGCAGCGCGCCGTTCTGCACGATGCGCACGTTGCCGGTGACGCGCTCGCACACGAACAGGCGGCCGTCGGGCGCGAACGCCATCGCGCAGGCGTCCTGCAGACCGCTGGTGACGACCGGCTGGTACTGGAAGCCGGTTGGCAGGCCCTGACTGGCGGCCCAGGGGGTGAGGGCCACCAGCAGCGCGCCGGCGAGGGCGCCGCGAGGATCAGGCCAGTGGTGCATGGCTTCGGCGAGGGGGAGGGGCGAGGGCGACGCAAATACGCGGCGCGGGATGGTGCGTGGTCGGTCTTCCCGGTCAATGATCCGGCTGGCCGGAAGTCCTTTCGCCCCAGGCGCGCACGAACGTCTCCGGCTCCACGCCGAGGGCATCGGCGACGCGATTGATGTAGTGGAAGTAGCCAATGACCTGGGTGGCGTCGTGGATCGCCCGGTCGTCGAGGCCTGCTGCGCGCAGGGTTGCGACATCGGCTTCCGTCATGCGCCCTGGCGTGTGGGTCAGGCGGACCGCGAAGGTCGCCAGCGCCCGCTCGACCGGAGTCAGTGGGGCAGTGCGCCAGTCGCGCGCGACCGCTTCGACCCAGGCATCGCGTTCGGCGTCGTTCACGAACGTGCCGGCGGCGGCGGAGCCGACCTCGGCCCGGAGGTCGTGGGCGTGGGCCCGCAGTCAATAGACGCAGCCGTTCTCCTTGCTGACGACCACCGCGAGCAGTTCGCGTTGGCGGCGCGACAGCGGCGACGGTCCGTGCATGATCGCCTGGTACATCGCCATCGATGCGCGCAGCACCGCCGGGTTGGGCGTCATGATGCGCACGATGTTCCAGACGCGGCCGGCCCGCTGGCGCGCCGCCGCGAGTTCCCGCTGCGCGTCGGCGGGCGTGTCGGCGTCGTCGTCGGCGAACTGGCGGATCCAGGGCATGGGTCGAGGAGCGTAGCGGCCGCTGGCCGGCCGGCATCCGGATTGACGGCGCGGGCGTTGGCGGCGACGGTGGTTGTCACGGGCCCGACTGGCCCGCGTCCCGGGACCTCCGGGTGGAGCGCGCGATGCCGACGACGATGCGTGGTCTGTCCCTGCTGGCGACGGTGGTGTTGGCGGGTTGCCTCGAGAACAGCGAAGTGATCGAGGTGCGCGCCGACGGTTCGGTCAAGATGACGCTCGCGGCGCAAGGTGACGCCGGCGATCTCGCCACCGGGTACACGATCCCGTTCGGCGGACCGTGGCTGCCGCAGGGCGACGACACGCAGCGCTGGCTCGCGACGGTCGGTCCGGACACCGGCAGCGCGCGCGTGCCGCAGGCCATCGCTGCGGCCCCTTGGCTCGACGCCGCCGGCAAGCCGCGCAACGTACGACTCGAAGTCGCCGGCGAGTTCACGAACGCCGCCGCGATCCCCGAGTGGCTGGCCCCGGCCACCGAACCGCAGCGCGCCGCGTACTCCCGCCGCACCACCAGCCTGCGCATCGACCAGCACGCCGGGCGCACGGTGTTCACGTTCGAGCGGGTGTTCCGCGCCCGCGACTGGCGCAACGTCTCGCCGTCGGAGTGGATCGACCTGCACCTGCCGCGGGAGATCCGCGCGCAGCTCGAACACCAGCAGCCCATGACCGAGGAACAGTGGGACACGGTGTTCGGGCTGGTGCAGGCCGGTCTGCAACGCAGCGCGCGGGCGCTGGCCGAGCGCACGCTGCTCGCGCTGTGCCTCGATGGCGGCGTGTTGCTGCCAGCGGCGAAGTGGCGGGCGGTCAGCGACGGCACGGTGCGCGCCGCGATGGCGCCGTTCACGCGGCCGCGCTTCGACGCGATCCGCCGTGTGGTCGAGAAGAAGCAGGGCGGCGACGCGAAGGACGGCCCCGAACCGTTCGCGGCACTCGAGCAATCCATCCGGGCGGCGTTGCGGCAAGGCTTCGTCGATCAACTCGCCGGCGCCGGGATCGGCGAGGAGCCGCGGCAGTCAGCGTTGGCACGCCTCGACTTCGAACTCGTAGCACTCGACCACACCGACGATCTCGGCGACGAGACGTTCAAGGTCGAGGTGCGCATGCCCGGCACGATCGTCGCTGGCAATCACGACGCCGCCGGCAACGCGGCGACGTTCACGTTCCGCGGCGAGGACCTGCGCGATCGCGATGTCGTGCTGCGCGTGGTCTCGGTGGTGGAGTAGCTGGTTGCAGTCGTCCCGGCGCGACCCGGCGCGAGGTCATGCCCGGTCGAGCCAGCGGCGGGTGTTGAACACGCGCTGGCCCGGCACGCACTGGATCGAGCACGGCAGATCGCGGCGCAGCTGCTGCAAGCCGTCGGTGGTGAGCCTGGTGTTCTGCATGCGCAAGATCTGCAGTTGGCGGAGCGTCGCGAGGTCGCTGACCGCGGCATCATCGAGTGCAGGCGACAGCACGGCGAGGACGCGCAGCGACGGCAAGGCCGCGAAGCGGGCGAGGTCGCGGGCGTTCAACGGCGCATCGACGACCAGCATGCGCAGCTTGGTGTGCAGCAGGGGTGCCAGGTGTTCGCCGGTGATCGTGGCGCCGCGCAGGAACAGCGCCTGCAGCGACGGGAACGCCGGCAGACCGGCCAGCAGTTCCTGGTCCGGACCGAGGTCGCAGTCGACGAGCCGCAGGGTGTGCAGGTGCTGGTTCAGCGGCTGGTTCTGCGCCAGGGCACGCAGGCCGGCCGCGGTCAGCCCCTGGCAGCGATCGAGAGTGATCTCGCCGAGGATCTGTCCGCCGATGCCAGCGCCGGTCAGTGCGTTGCCGCCACGGATGGTGAGCCGCTGGAGGCTCGACAACGGGAACAGCATTCCCAGATCCTGATCGCGCAGGGCGGTGCCAGGCAGTTCGAGCGCTTGCAACGAGCGCAGTTCGCTCAGGGCCAGCAGCACCGCGGCGTTCACCGTCGAGTCGCCGTCGCCGGCCAGCACCGCGAGCGAAGTCAGGCGCCGGAAGCGGCGCAGCCCGGCGACCAACGAACCGTCGGCGAAGCAAGGCGCCGCGACGTGCACGGTGTCGGCCGGCAGCGCGGCCAGTTCCGCGGGCGAGTGCGCGATGCCGGCGGCGCGGCGGTGCAACAGCGCGAGCTCGGCGTGTGCTTCCTGGATCAGTGCCCGCAGTGCAGCGTCCGGCTGTACGACGTCCGGGCCGTCGAGTGCATCGAGGTGCACTTCGTCGCCGGCACTCAGGCCCGCGACCAGCACCGAACCGTCGGGCAGTTCGAAGTGCGCGGTCAGCAGTTCGCCGAGCTTGTTGTTGCGGGCACCGCGCGGGCTCGCGGCGATCGCCTTCTGCCACGCGGCGAGCGAGTTGCTCTCGATGCGCAGCACCTCGGGCCAACGCACGACGTCGAGCCGGTCGTACGAGCCGGTGGCGTCGTTGGTCAACGTGGCACCGATGGTGTCGCTGCCGGTGATGCGCAGCGCCTTGGCGCTGCCGGCGAGTTCGACGAAGTGGGCGAGGTCGCGTGGCTTCGTCACGCGCTCGGGAACGGGGTCCTGCGGCCGGCGCAGCGTGACTTGCCGTTCGGACTGCAGCTGCATCGTCGCCGCCACCACGAGTACGCCGAGCAGCGCGGCGGCGGCGAGCCACCACGGCCGGTGCCGCGTCGGTGTCGCGTCGCGTTCGGCCGCGCTCGCCCGCTGCCATGCGGCTTCCCGTTCCCTTGGCGTCGCCGCCGCGAGCCGGCGCGCGAGGGTCTCGGCCGCGGCGTCGGCGAACTGCTCGGCCAGTGCGGCGTCGAGCAGCCGTTCCCGGTCGTGGCCAGGCGGGGGATTTGAAGTGGGTTCACTCATCGCCAATCCTCCGCCGCACGCACTCGGCCAGCGCCGCACGCGTGCGGGCCAGCAGGCTCTTCACCCCTTCGCCCGACAGGCCGACGCGCGCGCCGATCGCGTCGCGTTCGAGCCCGTCGTGGTAACGCAGCTGCAGCACGGTGCGCGACCGCGCCGGCAGTCCGGCGACGCACTCCGCCAACGCCGCCTGCACCGCCTCGCCAGCGCCGTCGGTTGCCTGCTCCGTCCACAGCGCCGCCAGCCGTTCGAGGTCGAGCAGCTCGCGCCGCCGGCGGTGCTGGCG
>JBASWX010000103.1:0-1753 GCA_049276695.1 Planctomycetota bacterium | reverse complement strand
CGCCGGGACCGGCGCGAACACGCCCGGCAGCAGGTGCCGGCGCTCGGCGATCGCCGCCGCGAGCAGCCACGGCCAGTAGCGACCGATCACTTCGCCATAGCCGGCGAGGCCCGGCCCGAACGAGTCCTTCGCCGCGTCGAGCGGGAAGAACGCGTTCAGGAACACCGAGTGCACGAAGTGGAACATCCCGAAGTGCACCGCGAAGAACGCGACCAGGAACACCTTCAGCGCCAGCGCGGCGACCGGCGGGACGCCGCGCGGCGAAGCGCCGGCGATGCCGACGAGCAGCGACAGGAAGCCGATCACCAGGCTCGACAGCCACAGACCCCACACCAGGTCGGTGGTGCGCCAGCCGAGTGCCAACGACAAGCCGAGCCCGAGCACGAAGCCGCCGACGTCGAGTGCGACGTCGGTTGCGGCCGGCGTTCGGCGCGCACCGACCGCCGCGGCGGTCGGCGACTGCCGGCGCCTCATCGCGCCAGCGCCTTCCTGGTGATCGCGCGCGAGCGATCGATGATCGCCTTCGCCAACTTCGGCTCCTGCTGACACTCCAGCAGCGCCGACAACATCAGCGGCACCACGATCGTCGCGTCCGACTCGATCACGAACATCGGCGTGTCGGCGGTCAGCTTGTCCCAGGTGATCTTCTCGTTCGGCGTCGCGCCGGAGTACGAGCCGTACGACGTCGTCGAGTCGCTGATCTGGCAGAAGTACGCCCACGGCTTCACCGGCTGCTGCAGGTCGTACTTGATCGACGGCACCACGCAGATCGGGAAGTCGCCGGCGATGCCGCCGCCGATCTGGAAGAAGCCGACCCCCGCGCCCTTCGCCAGCGCCGCGTAGTCGTCGTACAGCTGCGCCATGTACTCGATGCCGGACTTGACGATGCTGGCGCTGCACTCGCCGAGCTTGACGTGCGACGCGAAGATGTTGCCGAACGTCGAGTCCTCGTGGCCGGGCACGACGATCGGCAGCTTCGCCTTCGCCGCCGCCAGCAGCCAGCACTCGTCGGGGTTGCCTTCGATCGACTTCGCCGGCAGCGCCTGCACCAGCTCGTAGAAGTACTCGTGCCAGAACCGGCGTTCGCCGTTCTTCGTCGCGCGCTTCCACATCGGCACCAGGATCTTCTCGACCGCGCGGAATGCTTCGTCCTCGGGGATGCTGGTGTCGGTGACGCGCCGCATGCGCTGCTCGAGGATCGCGGTGTCGTCGTTCTTGGTGAAGTAGCGGTAGTCGGGGAAGTCCTTGTAGGCATCGTGCGCAACCAGCCGGAACAACGACTCCTCGAGGTTGGCGCCGGTCACCGACAGGCCATGGACCAGGCCGTTGCGGATCGCCGGAGCAAGGGTGATGCCCAGCTGCGCCGACGACATCGCACCGGCCATCGCCCAGTACATGCGGCCGCCCGCGCGCAGGTGGTCGTGGTACGCGAACAGCGCGTCGCGCGTGGCGCGGGCATTGAAGTTCTTGTAGTTGCGCGCGACGAACTCGAGGATCGGCAGAGCCGGCGTGGCCATGGGCCGGGATCGTTTATCACAGCCCGCGCGCAGTGTCCCGCGCGGCGGTCAGAACGCGGCGTTGGCGGTCTGGCCGGGAGCGACGGTGACCTCGATCGTCGCGACGACGTCGCCCGCACTGCCGACCAATTCGATGCGCCAGCGGCCGGGCGCGACCCCGTCGATCCGCGCCTGACCGGTGACCAGGGCCGCCGAGCGAGGAGGCGGCGTGACGCCGCCAGCAGGCAGGCCGATTG
>JBASWX010000102.1:0-3060 GCA_049276695.1 Planctomycetota bacterium | reverse complement strand
CGTCGGCGCTGCTGCTCGCCGGCCGCTGCGACCTGCAGCGCCTCGTCGCGGCCCGCCAGGAGGAACTGGCCAGCGGCGAGAAGGACAACCGCGGCGTGGTGCCGGTCGGCACCGCGGTGCAGCGCTTGGCGCAGAGCGCCGCGCAGGCGTTCACCGCCGCGCGCAAGGAACTGCCGGCGGAGGCGACGCTGCAGATGAAGCTGCTGCACGAGTGGCTCGGCCAGCCCGGCGAAGCGCTGCAGGAACTCGAACAGGGCCTGCGCCAGGCGCCCGGCGACACCGCGCTGCACGACGCCTACCAGCAGTGGCTGATCGACGGCAACCAGTGGGACGCGCTGGTCGGCGGCTACGCGCGGCTGGTGCGCGAACAGCCGACGACGACGATCCTGCGCTGGCACCAGGGCCGCGCGCTGTACCGGCACGCCGACAAGCTGCGCGGCGACGGCAACTTCCAGGGCGCGCTCGCGACCTACGGCAAGTGCGACGGCATCTTCGGCGAATACGTCGCGATGGTGCCTGGCCACCGCGACGCCGGCAACCAGTGGCGCGCGCTGTGTTCGTTGGCGATGGCGCGTGTCGCCTGCGAGACCGGCGACTTCGCGACCGCCGTGCAGCAGCTGCTCGCCGCGATCGACGTGTCGCCGCTGACCACGCGCTACGACAACGGCGCCCCGGCGCTGGTCGACAGCTTCGGCAACCACTTCGCCGGCGCCGCGTTCGCGATCCACTCGGCACTGGCCGAGACCGGCGACGACGCGCTGAGCCGCACGCTGGCGTTCAACGAACGCGTGCTGCAGCGCTGCCCCGACCAGTGGGGCTTCCTGTACAACAACGCGGCGCTGGCGGCGCGCGACCTCGGCGTGCAGAAGGCGAAGGCGGGCGAGGCGGCGGCGGCGAAGGAGCTGTGGGAACGCAGCTACCGCTACTACGAACAGGCGGTCAAGCTGTCGCCCGACGACGCGCGCATCGTCAACGACTGCGGGCTGATGCTCATCTACCATCTCGACCGCGACTTCGACCACGCCCGTGAGCTGTTCGACCGTGCGATCGGACTCGGCAAGGCCCAGCTCGCGGCGCTGCCGGGCGACGCCGCCGCGCGCGAACGCGAGCGGCTCGAGGAGGCGGTCGGCGACGCGTACCAGAACATCGCGGTGCTGCTGCGCGAACAGCTGCACCGCCCGTTCGCCGAGTACGAGCCGTTCTGCATCGAGTCGGTCAAGTACTACCCGTACCAGCGGCGCGAGGCCGCGGCGCTGCTGCGCAGCGGTGGCGAGGCGGGCCTCGGTTCGACCGCGCGCAGCGACACCGCAGCGCGCCTCGCCGGCCAACAGGGTGGCGCCGCGGAAGCGCTCGGCAAGCGGGCCGGCGAGATCGACGCCAAGGTCAAGGCCGAGGACTTCGATGGCGCGCTGGCGGTGCTCGACGAACTGGTGAAGGACTGCAAGGACCACGCGCCCTTCCAGGTCAGGAAGGGCGAAGTCACGCTGCTGCTCGCGGCGCAGGCGCGCGCCCAGGGCCGCAAGGGCGTCGAACTGTTCTACCAGGACGCCGCCGCAGCGCTGAAGCGCGCGGTCGAACTGGACAGCGAACCGGTCGGACCGCGGCGGCTGCTGGCGCAAGCACAGTACGAAGGCGGCGACGTCGACGGCGCGACCAGGACGCTGTCGGGGCTGCTGCTGCACATGCAGTCGCAGGGCGGCGGCCAGCCCGACGACCTGGTCGCGGTGCACTCGCTGCGCGCCAACGCCGCGGCCCGCGCCTACGCGCAGAAGAAGCAGGACAACCAGGACGACAAGGACCTGCTCACTGCGGCGCGCGCGTCGTTCCGGCTGCTCGAGGAGAAGGGCAAGCTCGACGCACCGCTGCTGCAACTGTGGTCGGCCACCGAACTGTGGGCCGGTGCTGGCGCCGAGGCGGTCAACGTGTACGTGCGGGCGGTAGCGAAGGCGCCCGACGACCAGGCGCTGCTGACCGCGCTGCTGAAGGTCGCGTACGACAACAAGCAGTTGCCGGTCGCGGTCGCGGGACTGGGCAAGCGCGACGACGCCACCGGCCTGTGGTTCCTCGGCGAAGCGCGCTTCTGGCTCGCCGACGCCCAGCGCCAGGCCGACCAGAAGAAGGATGCGCTGGCGACGCTCGACGCGGCCCGCGATGCGTTCACCGCGTCGATGCAGAAGAACGCCACCTATCGCGACAGCTGCGAACAGCGGCTGGCGTGGTGCCTCGGCAAGAAGGGCTGCATCGCGTTCTGGAGCGACGACCTCGCCAACGCCGAGAAGTGGCTGCTGGCAGCGGTGCGCGCGCGGCCCGACCAGGTCGCCGCCGACCTCGGCACCAACGACTCGACCAAGGACGGGCTGATGCGCGTCGCCGACAAGCACTTCCGCAACCGCGATCTCGGCAAGGTCGAAGCGATCTACCGCGCCGCCTCCGACGCCGCCAACGGCGACCTCGACCTGCTCAACAACTCGGGGCTGTTCGCGCGCGACCATGGCAACGCGCTCGAAGAAGCGGGCAAGCAGCAAGAGGCGATGGCGATGTACGAGCAGAGCTACAAGGCCTACCGCCGCGCCCAGCAGCTCGACCCGGCCAGCGTGCGGCTGCGCAACGACTGCGCACTGATCGCGATCTGGCACCTCGAACGCGACTGGGAACTGAGCAAGCAGCTGCTCGATTCGGCGATCGCCGACGGCACCAGGACGCTGGCCGACAACCCGCCGGCCGATGCCAACGACCGGCAGCAGCTCGACGAGGCCGTCGGTGACTGCTACGAGAACCTCGCCCTCTGGCACCTCAAGCACAGCAAGGACGGCCAGGCCGCGAAGGCCGCCGCCGCGCAGAGCCAGAAGCACCACCCCGGCCAGCGCCGGCCGGGCGCGCGTCGCCACCTGCAGGCCGCGGAACGGCTGTTGCAAGGCAAGTAGCGACGACATGCCGGCCCGCTCCACCACCGTCCTGCTGCTGTTCGCGGCCGCCTTGCCCTGCCAGACCGCGAACGCCCCGCTCACACCCAAGCAACTCGACGAGCTGCGCACCCGCGCCTACGCCGCCGAGCAGTCC
>JBASWX010000101.1:0-2923 GCA_049276695.1 Planctomycetota bacterium | reverse complement strand
CGGTCTGAGAGAAGCGCCGCGGCCCGCCCGCCAGCGGGTGGCCGCCGTCGAGGTCCATCGCGCTCCGGCGCGTGTCCGCTTCTCCTGCTTCCGTTCCGTCTCCTTCCGTTCCGTCCGCCATGAAACTCGATTTCGGTGCCCTCCCGGCGCGCATCGGCAAGGCCCTGCAGGGCCTGTTCGGTTCCGCCAACATCCGCACGCTCGCCACCTACCAACCCATCGTCAAGGCGGTCAACGCGCTCGCCGATCAGGTCAAGGCGCTGACCGCCGAGCAGATCCGCGCCCGCGTCGACGAGCTGAAGACCGCTGTGCAGTCCGGCAAGCAGACGCTCGACGACGTGCTGCCGTGGATGTTCGCGCTGACCCGCGAAGCGGCGACCCGCACGCTCGGCCTGCGTCCCTTCGACGTGCAGCTGATCGGCGGTGCGGTGCTGCACCACGGCAAGATCGCCGAGATGTCGACCGGCGAGGGCAAGACCCTCGTGGCGACGCTGCCGGCGGCGCTCAACGCGCTGACCGGCAAGGGCGTCTACGTGGTCACCGTCAACGACTACCTCGCCAAGCGCGACCGCGACTGGATGGCGCCGGTGTACGAGTACCTCGGGCTCACGGTCGGCGCGATCCAGTCGCAGATGCCGCCGAACGCGCGCCAGGCCGAGTACGGCTGCGACATCACCTACGGCACCAACAACGAGTTCGGCTTCGACTACCTGCGCGACAACATGAAGTGGCGCGCCGAGGACCAGGTGCAGAAGCGCCTGACGTTCGCGATCGTCGACGAGGTCGACTCGATCCTGGTCGACGAGGCGCGCACGCCGCTGATCATCAGCGGCGAGGGCGAGGGCACCACCGAACGTTACGTGTTCGCCGACCGCGTCGCGCGCCAGCTGAAGCCCGACGAGCACTTCGAGATCAAGTTGAAGGAGCACCAGTGCATCCTCAACGAGGCCGGCATCGAGCGTTCCGAGAAGCTGGTCGGCGTCGACAGCTTCTACAAGAACCCGGCGCACATGGAGTGGCCGCACCTGATCGAGACGTCGCTGCGCGCGCACCACGTCTACGAGAAGGACAAGCACTACGTCGTGGTGCAGCCGAAGAAGCCCGACGGCAGCACCGGCGAACCGGAGGTCGTGATCGTCGATGAGTTCACCGGCCGGTTGATGCCGGGCCGCCGATGGAGCGACGGCCTGCACCAGTGCGTCGAGGCCAAGGAGGGGCTGCCGCCGCGCGAAGAGAACAAGACGCTGGCCACCATCACGCTGCAGAACTACTTCCGGATGTTCGGCAAGCTCGCCGGCATGACCGGCACCGCGATGACCGAGGCCTCCGAGTTCTCGCGCATCTACAACCTCGACGTCGTCTCGATCCCGACCAACCGGCCCAACCAGCGCAAGGACTACAACGACCAGATCTACCTCGACGCCGACAGCAAGTACGATGCGATCGTCGCCGAGATCGAGGGCGAGTACAAGAAGGGCCGCCCGGTGCTGCTCGGCACCACGTCGATCGCCAAGTCGGAGGCGATCTCGGCGCGGCTGACCAAGGCTTCGGTGCCGCACAACGTGCTGAACGCCAAGCAGCACGAGCGCGAGGCCGAGATCGTGCTGCAGGCGGGCCGCAAGGGCGCGATCACCGTCGCCACCAACATGGCCGGCCGCGGCACCGACATCGTGCTCGGCGGCAAGGCCGAGGCGCTGTGGCGTTCCGAGTGCGCCAGCAAGGGCCTCGCCGAGGACAGCGACGCGGCGAAGGCGCGCCTCGCGGAACTGAAGGCGCAGTGCCAGCAGGAGCACGACCTGATCAAGTCGCTCGGCGGCCTCTACGTGGTCGGCACCGAACGCCACGAGGCGCGCCGCATCGACAACCAGCTGCGCGGCCGCTGCGGTCGCCAGGGTGACCCGGGCCAGACCAAGTTCTTCCTCAGCTTCGACGACGACCTGATGAAGATCTTCGCCCGCGACTGGGTGAAGACGATGATGGAGCGCATGGGGCTGAAGTCGGGCGAGGTCATCGACAGCCCGATGGTCACGCGGGTGATCGCCAAGACGCAGAAGAAGGTCGAGGCGCGCAACTTCGACATCCGCAAGCACCTGCTCGAGTACGACGAGGTGATGGACAAGCAGCGCAAGTTCGTCTACGGCCAGCGGCAGGAGGCGCTGGAGTACAAGGGACTGCGCGACAAGGCGCTCGGCATGTTCGAGGAGGTGCTCGACCCGATCGTCGAGACCCACGCCGGCGACAAGGACAAGCCGGTCGACTGGGTCGAACTGACCAAGTGGCTGCGCCACCGCTGCGGCGACGAACTCGATCTCACCGGGCTCGAGCAGGCGCCGCGCGACGGGCTGTACCGGTGGCTGATGCAGCGCGTCGAGAAGCTGCACGACGCGCGCGGTTCCGAGTACGGCGAGCCGTGGGAGGCGATGATGCGCTTCCTGATCATCGACACCGTCGACCACAAGTGGAAGGACCACCTGTACGCGATGGAGGTGCTGAAGCAGGGCATCGGCCTGCGCGGCTACGCGCAGGTCGATCCGAAGAACGAGTACAAGAAGGAAGGCTTCGAGAAGTTTCAGCTGCTGAAGGCCGAGATCGCCGACCACGTGACGGGCTTCCTGTACAAGCGGCAGGCGACCGACACGATCCGCGACCTGGTCACCGGCCGCATCCAGCAGCAGCGGCCGGAGCCGCAGGGCGTGCCGATCCCGCGCAACCAGGAAGAGTGGCAGAAGCTGTTCGCTGCGATCGGCGAGGGGCGCGTGCCCAAGGAAATGCTCGGCAAGATCGTGCAGACGATCATCGAGTCCGAGTCGGCGGCCGGGCGCATCCCGGCGGAAGTGATGGAGAAGCTGAAGCGCGGCGAGCTGGTGGTTCAGTTCACGCCGAATGGTCTCGCGCTGGCGCCGGCCCCGGGCCAGCCCGGTGC
>JBASWX010000100.1:0-6235 GCA_049276695.1 Planctomycetota bacterium | reverse complement strand
GCCACCTGCGTTCGTCGCCGGCGGTGCCGGCGCCACCGGAGCTGCGAACATCGTGTGCGTCGCCCGCCGCAGCACCATGAAGCCGAGCACGCCGCCGATCGCGAAGAAGGCGACGTTCAGCAGGATCATGAACGCGTAGCTCTTGGTGCTGGCGGCGAAGAACGCGAACACCGGCCCGAGGCTCGCGATCACCGCCAGGTGCACGACGATCGCCACCAACAGCAGCCGCAGCGTGCTGCGGAAGCCGAGCGGCAGGCGCTGCAGCGCCGCGAACACGTACAACGACGGGAAGGTGACGACGAGCGTCAGCAGGAACAGCAGCGGCACCTTGGTGGCGCTGGCGACCAGCTGCAGCCACGCCTGGTCGGCGCCGCGGAACGCGGCGTAGCTGCCGAGCGCGAGGCCGTAGAGCGCACCGAGTCCGATGCCGAGTCGCACCAGGGTGCGCACCGGCACGGCGATGTGCCCGCGCGCCAGCGCTTCCGGTTGCAGGAACGTGCCGCGCAGCACGTGGTCGAGGGTCGCCAGCGGGGATGGCCTGCCGGCGGGCGGAGTGGTCATCGGATCGGGGATCCTAACAGCTTTACAACGCAAAGCAAACGGGGTCGCCGGCGCGCAGCCCGCCGCGGTAGATTGCGGACTCGAATGCAGGCGCAGTTGGGTGGGCTCGTCGCGGTGTTGGTGCTCGGGCTGTCGCTGTGGCCGCGCGCGGTGACGGCGCCGCCGACGGACCGGCCGCTGGTCGAACCCGCCGATGGTTACGTCGGTTCCGGCGCCTGCCGCTCGTGCCATCCTGCCGAACACGCGTCGTGGCACGGCTCGTTCCATCGCTCGATGACCCAGTTGGCGACGCGCGCCAACCTGGTGCCCGCGTTCGACCGGCTCGAACTCGCGTGGTTCGAGCAACCGCTGCTGCTCGAGTGGCGCGGCGACACGCTGTGGGTGCTGTTCCAGCGTTCTGGCCTGCAGCCGGCCCGCGTCGAACGGCCGGTCGAACAACTCACCGGCTCGCATCACATCCAGGTGCTCTGGTACTCGACCGGCAATGGGCGCGAATTGGCGCCGGTGCCGATGTGCTTCAAGCTCGAAGAGCGCATCTGGCTGCCGCTGACTGCGGTGTTCGTGCTGCCGCCCGGGTTTCGCGACCCGCTGGAGCCGGGCGCGTGGAGCCAGAGTTGTGCCGCGTGCCATGCGACGCACACGCGGCCGCGGCTCGATGTCGGCCGCAACGACACCCATGTCGCCGAACTCGGCATCGCGTGCGAGGCCTGCCATGGTCCCGGAGCGCGGCACGTCGCGGCGAACGAGAATCCCCTGCGGCGGTACGGCAACCGGCTCGACGGCGCCGACGTCAGCACCGTCAACCCGGAGACGCTGCTGCCGGTCAGGTCGGCGCAGGTGTGCGGGCACTGCCACTCGGTGTCGATCCTGCGCCAGGCGCACTTCGAGTCGTGGCGCGACCACGGCTCGCCGTTCCGGCCCGGCGGCGACCTGCAGAGTACGCACCTGACGATCGGTGCCACGGACCGCGACGCGCCGGAGCTGCGGGCCGAACTGCAGAAGAACCCGGACTTCTTCGCCAGCGCGTTCTGGTCCGACGGCGAAGTCCGGTTGTCGGGTCGCGAGTTCAGCGGCTTGCGGCAGTCGCCGTGCTACACGCACGGCGACACCAGCCGCCAACTCGACTGCACCTCGTGCCACGCGCTGCACACCGCCGACGGTGGCGCCCCTGCTGCGTGGCGCGACGACCAGTTGCGCGACGGCATGCGCGGCAACGCCGCCTGCACGCAGTGCCACGCCGCGCTCGCGTCGCCGGACGGCCTCGCTGCGCACACGCACCACCGCGCCGACTCGCCGGGCAGCCATTGCATGGACTGCCACATGCCCCACACCGCGATCGGGCTGATGAAGGCGTCGCGCAGCCACCAGATCACCAGCCCGACCGTGCAGAGCGAACTCGCGACCGGCCGCCCGAATGCGTGCAACCAGTGTCACCTCGACCGGACATTGCAGTGGACCGCTGACGTGCTGACGACGTGGTGGGGGACGGCGGCGCCGGCGCTCGATGACGAACAACGCTCCGTCGCCGCGTCGGTGCGTTGGCTGCTCACCGGCGACGCCGGACTGCGCATGCTGGCGGCGTGGAGTTACGGCTGGGCGCCGGCGCAGCAGACGTCGGGCACCGACTGGATCGCGCCGTATCTGGCGCGGTTGCTGGACGACCCGTACTACGTGGTGCGGTTCGCTGCCGCGCGCTCGCTGCGTGGCCTCGTCGGCGAGGCGCCACTGCGCGATTACGACTTCCTCGGCGGTACGGCGGCGGCCGGCGCGGTCGGCGCGCAGGTGACGGCACGGTGGCAGAGCGGTCCGCGGCCTGCGCCGCGGCCGGCGTTGCTGATCGACGAACGCGGCCTGCTGCGCGAGCCGTTCCAACGCCTGTTCGCGCGTCGCGACGATCGGCCGGTGTACCTGGCCGAGTAGCAGGGACCGGGTCAGCGCGCTGCTGCCAGGCGGTCGAGCAGCTTCTGCACCTGCTGTTCGGCGAGCGTGCGCCGTTCGTTGGCGGACGCCGCGAACGCGGCGCCGGCGTGCGGGCGCAGCACCGGAAAGCCGCCGAGGTTCGGTTCGGGCGTGCCGCTGAGGCGGTGGCACAGGGCGCACTGCCCCCGGTACGTCGTGTGCTTGCTGGTGCCGTAGTCGCGGAACAGGTCCTGGTCGTCGGCTTCGATCCGCCGGAAGAAGCGGGCAGCGATGCCGTGCCGCAGACCCTGGCGTTCGAGCTGCCAGATGCCGAAGTCGACGCCGTCGTGGGTGAACGTCGCGTTGTCGCCAGACAGTGGGTCGCGGTTGGCGAGGCGCTGCGTGCGCACGTCGAACACCAGCGGTGTCGCGTGCGGCCGGCCGTCGCGGTCGACCGCGACGATGCCCTGCACCAGCACGGCGCGGAAGCCGATCGGCACGGTGGGTCCCTTCTTCGTTGCGTCGCCGGTCAACGCCGCCGGCAACATCGCGGCGAGCGCGTCGGCGCCGGCGGGATGGGCGAGGAACACCGACGACCACAGCAGCGTCTTCTCGGCGTCGAACAGGCGCGTCGACTTGCGCGTCACCTCGCGGAACGCGCCGTCGCTGCCGCCGAGTTCCTGCGGCAGTTGCGTCGCCAGTTCGCTGCCAGCCGGATCGGCGAGCAGCGTCCGCAACGGATCGCGCAGTGACGCAAGACTGGCCGCGGGCAACGCGATCGCCAGCGCTGCGCGCTGCAGCAGCGCCACGAGCTCCGGGTTCTCGCCGACGTCGAGCAGGCGTTCGGCGGCGCGCAGCAGGTCGTGCTGGCACAGCACCGCGAGTTCCGGTTGGGTGCGCAGTGACTCGCCCGGTTCGCCGCCCCCGGCCAGTCGGGTCAGCAGCGTGCGCACCTCGCTGGTGGCGGCGGCCCCGAGCCCATCCAGCGGCAACAGGCGCCCATCGCCGCCGAACAGGCGCCGGTCGGCGGCGACGCCGGCGCGCTTGCCATGCACCCAACCGGCCTCCCAGCGTGGATCGCCCCCGAGCACCGCACCCACCTCGCTCGGCGTCAGCTCCGCCAGCCACAACAACCGGAACAGCCGGTTCAGCGCGTGCGCGGGATCGTCGGCGTACGGCCGGAACGCACCGGGCGAGACCGGCAGGCCGCGAGCTGGATGGTCCGGGGAATGGCGACGTTCGTCCTGGGCCATCGCCGGCAGCAGCGGTGTCAGCAGGGCCAGGACGAGGTGCCAGCGACGACGCATCGCCACAACCTACCGCGCGTCGACCTCACACGCGACCGCTGCCCATGGCGCCCGCTCACGCCAGCCAGTCGCGCACCAACTGCCGCAGCTCGCTGATGCCGTAGTCCTCGTCGGCGCTGACCCAGACCACTTCGCCGGGCTCGACCGCACACGCCGCCGCGACCTCGCGCGCGCGCCGGTCGCGGTGCGACGACTTCACCTTGTCGTGCTTGGTCGCGACCAGTGCGATCGGTACGTCGTGCTCGCGCAACCACGCCAGCATGCGCAGGTCGGACTCCGTCGGGCCGATCTCGCCGTCGATCAGCAGCAGCGCCCTGGTCAGGTTCTCGCGTTCGAGCAGGTACCGCTCGAGCATCGCCGGCCAGCTGTGCCGCTGCTGCTTCGCCACCTGCGCGTAGCCGTAGCCGGGGCAGTCCACCAGCGTGGCGCCGCTGCGATCGAGCTGGAAGCACGCCAGCACCTGCGTGCGCCCGGGCGTCGCCGACACCGGCGCCAGCCGCTTCTGGCCGGCGAGCGCGTTCAGCAACGACGACTTGCCGACGTTGGAACGGCCGAGGAACGCGACCTCGGCGCGCGTCGCCGGCAGCGCATCGACGTCGACCACCGCGGCGAGGAACTGCACCTGCAGGGCACGACTCATGGCGCGATCATGGCGGCTGGCCGTCGCTGTCCCTAACGGGTTCGCCGCGCTTGCTCACCTGGCTGGCCGTCGTGCTGCGGGCACGCCATGCTGTGGCGATGGCCAAGCACCAGCAGCAGCGCGCGACCACCTTCAGTGTCACCGTGCCGACCGAAGTCGCACAGCGCATCTTCGGGCTGGTGCGGGAGGGCGTGCACGGTTCGGCTGGGGAAGTGGTGCGCGCCGCCCTCGATCGCATGTTCGAGGCGATCGACGCCGGCAAGGCGGCGGCGGACGGGGCGGCGGCGCCGCCCCCTCGTCGCGGTCGCCCGACCTGAGACTCGCTGCGGCCGCGGGCGGGCGGCGGGTTCGGATCAGGGGGCCGAAGGGTCGAGGTGGCCGCGGCTGGTCATGCCCGGGGCCGCTTCGGCCGTGTACTCGATGCGATCGCCGGCGAACGCGACGCGCGCCACCGGGCCGGGCAGCCGCGCCCACGTGCGCACCAGCCGCCCGCTGCGGTCGTGCAGCCGGACCTTGCCGTCGCGCGCGCCGGACACGAACGTCGCCCCGTTGTCCTGCCAGCACAGGCACGTCACCGGGCCCGTGTGGTCGGTGAGCCGCCTCGGCGCGACTCCACCGCCAGCGGCGCCGAGCAGCACGAGTCCGTCGTGACCGCCGCTCGCCAGCAGGGCGCCATCGGGCGAGAACGCGACCGCCAACGCCGGGCCGGCGTGGCGGAAGGCCGAGGGCTGCACCGCGAGGTCGGGCAGCGACACCAGCAGCACGCGGCCGTCGGCGCAGCCGGCGACGCCGGTGCGGCCATCCGGCGAGATCGCCACCGTGTAGACCAGATCGTCGGCGACCCGCGCGCGCGCGCGCACCGTGCCGTCGAAGTCGCACAGCGCGAGCTCGCCGCTCTGCGCCGGGTCGCCGCCGCCGACCAGCAGACCCACCGTTCCGGCGGCCAGCGCGAACGGCCGGCAGCCGGGATCGCCGAGCCAGCGTTCGCCGTTCGCGGTAGCGACGAACAGCCCGGCCTGCGAACAGGAGAACGTGCGGCCGTCGGCCGACGCCTCGCCGGTGATCGGGCCGCGGTGCTGCGGCGGTGCGCCGGCGCACGCCGCCACCAGCAGCACCAACGTGCCGCCGACCCTCATCCGCGCAGCGCCTCGTGCACCGGTTGTGCGCCCTCGGCGACGAAGCGCACCGGTCGGCCATCGGGCGTGTGCAGCACCAGTTCGCGATCGATGCCGAGTGCCGCCGCCAGGGTCGCGAACACGTCCTCGGGCGCGAGCGGCCGTTCCACCGGTTCCTCGCCGCGTGCGTCAGTGCAGCCGACGACGCCGGGACGGATGCCGGCGCCGGACAGCAGCACGCTCTGCGCGCGCGGCCAGTGGTCGCGGCCGCCCGACGGGTTGAGCCGCGGCGTGCGCCCGAATTCGCTGGCGACGCAGACCAGCACGCGTTCCTCGAGGCCGGTGCGCCGCAGGTCGTCGAGCAGTGCCGACAACGCACCGTCGAGGGCGGTCAGCTTCGGCGGGAAGCCGTACGACAGCGCGGTCTTGATCTGCTGGTGGTGGTCCCAGCCCGGTTCGTTGACGAACACCGTGCGGGCGCCGCCTTCGACCAGTCGCCGCGCCAACAGGCACGACTGGCCGAGCCGGTTCCGGCCGTACGCCTCGCGCCGTTCCGCGGCCTCGGCGCTCAGGTCGAACCACGCGCGCGCCGCCGGGTCCCCGGACAGCGCCGCGGCCATCGCGACGAAACGATCGCGCTGCGCTTCGTGGGCGCCGCGCGCCGGCCCGTCGAGGGCATCGAGTTCGGCACGCAGGCGCAGTGCGCGTTCGCC
>JBASWX010000099.1:0-4957 GCA_049276695.1 Planctomycetota bacterium | reverse complement strand
CGTCCGCGCGCACGACAGGAACGACGGCGGCCGCCTTTGGGGCAGCGAGCCCGGCCTCGCGACCGCCGAACGCCACCGCCGCCAGCACGGTCGCCAGCGCCGCAACCACCGCCGCGCCACTGCGCATGCCGACATTCTGGCGCGCGGCAACCCCGGAAGCACGAACCGCCGCAGTCGTCGCACTCAGTGGTGCAGGTAGTACGCGCGGTTGTTCACGTAGTGCAGGATCACGGTGGGCCACAGCGAACGGCAACGCAGTGCGACCCAACCGAACACCGGTCCTACGACGATGATGGCCCACGCCACCATGCGCGCCAGCGCCGGGCCGTCGAGCCAGTAGACGTTGCGCAGGTGCAGCACCCCGAACAGCAGCGATGACACCGCGATCCCGACCGCGGGCCCGCGCCAACGCACGAGCCGCCCGAGCAGCCAGCCGCGGAAGATCAGTTCCTCGTAGATCGGACAGACCAGCGCGTTGAACCCGGGCCCGGCGAACCCGAACGCGGTGCCCGTCGTCCGGTACTCGGCGTTGCTCAGGAACACGGCGGCCACGAACAACGCGACGACCGCGGCGACCTGGACCGGGCCGGGAACGGCGGCGACGCGCCGGACCTCGAACAGCGCGCGCGGGTCGCCCAGTTCCGGGATGCGCAGTGCCGCCTGCAGGCGTTGCGCGAACGACGGTCGGGAGGGCGGGCCGGTGTCGGGCATGGTGGCGCTGCGCCGCCGGGATCAGCGCGCGGCCTGCGCGCGCAGCTGGTCGATGCGTTCGCGCAACGACGCCGCACGACCGACGACGCCGGCGACCTGCAGCTTCTGGTCGAGCACGAAGTAGAAGCCGACTCGCGGCGCGCCGAACGGCGTGCGCATCGGCTCCTGGTCGGTGAACTCATGCTGCGGCCAGTCGACGCCGGCCTGCTGCATCGCCGGCCGTCGTTCCTCGAGCTTGCCATCGACGAGGCCGAGCACGCGCACGCGGTCACCGAGGTCCTGGCGCAGCTGCTGCAGCGCCGCGAGCTCCGGGTCCTTGCCGTCGCCGTCGCGATCGTTCACCCAGCCCATCCACACCTGCACGATCGTGAACTCGGCGTCGCCGGTCGTCGTCTCGCCGAACCACGCGCGGTGTTCCGCGGGCAGCTGCTCCACGAACGGCTTGCCGATCCGGTCGACCAGCGCGAGCCAGCGCTTCGCCGGCCTGCCGCCGTACGGGTCGTCCGGCCAACGGTCGATCGCGATGCCGAGCAGCGTGCGCTGCGTCTCCGGATCGACGACGTGGTCCTCGACGAAGTCGAGCAGCAGCGACGCCGCGTGGCCGTCGTCGCCTTCGCGGTCCTCGAGCACCGCACTGACCGCGTCGAGCCGCGCCAGGTTGTCGAACGACTTCGACACCAGCATCGCCCGGGCCCGAGCCTGCACCGCCTCGCGCTTGACGTCGGCGCGCAGCTTGTCGGCCTGCAGCAGTGTCGCGAGCTCCTTGGCAACGTCGTCAGCCATGCCGAGCGCGTTGGTCATGCCGGCCCAGCGGATCGACAGCACCTCGGGCAGCCGTTCGTGGTCCGGGTGCTTGCGCTGCAGTTCCGCTGCGAACTCGGCCTTCTGGCGGCAGCCCTTCTCGATCGCCGCCTTGAAGCGTTTCACCGACTCGGAGTCGCTGCCATCGCTGAAACTCGGCATCGCGACGCGATCGAAGTCGCGCAGGATCTGCGCGGCGGTGCGCGGTGCGTCCTGAGCGTGCGCAGCGGCGACGAGGGCGAGCGAAGCGAGGCCGAGGAACTGGTCGGTGCGATGCGGCAGCATCGCGGAATCGTAGACGGCATGGAGCGACGATGCTGAGTCCGACGAGGCCGCAGGTAGCTGGAACGCCCGCGTATCCGGCGTTCCGCCCGACGCCTGCCCGCCGCACGTTCTTGCGGCTACTTGCCGACGAAGGTGAGCCGGAAGCTGTGCGTCTTGCCGGCGTCCACTTCGAAGGGCTCCTCGACCTTCGGGTCCGTGAACTGCGCCAGCGCGACCTGCAGCGCGACGGCACCCGGAGCCACGCCCCGGAAGCGGAAGCGCCCGGCGCTGTCCGTCATCGCCTCGGCGACGGCGCCCTGCGCTCGGCCCCGCGCGACATCCCATTCCTGCAACCTGACCCGCAAGCCCGGCACCGGCTTGCCGCCGGGGTCGCGCACGTCGCCCTCGACCTGACCACCCGGCGCGAGTTGCAGGTCGGGTGCTGCGACCTGCATGCCGGCGCGATCGAGGTCGAACGGTTGGCCGGTGGCTGCGCCCTCGATGTCGCGCACCGCGATGCGCAACGGCCGGTCCAGCGCGTGCACGTTGCGGAACTCGTAGTGCCCGGCGTGGTCGGTGGTGGTGAACGCCAGCCAGATCCAGGGCGGCGTGCGCGTCGGGTACGACTCTTCGAGGCGAACGGTGGCGAGCGCCGCCGGCCGACCGTCGGCGCGCAGCACCCGTCCGGTGACGGTGGCCGCACGAATCGCCCGCAACGTCAGCGGTTGGCCCGGCTCGGCCTTGCCGCGGTACTGGCTCGCTTCGCGCCCTGGCGGCGGCAGGGTCCGGTGGTCCGGTGGCTGCACGTCGAGGACCCAAGCGCCGGGCGCGGCCTGGATCACGACGTCGTTGCCGGGCGCCACCGGCAACACGAACTGCCAGCGACCGTCGCTGTCGGTGAGCGCGGTGGTGCGCGCGCCGCCGGCATCGGCGGCGTGCAGTGCGAGCGCGAGGCCGGCGATCGGCCTGCCCTCGGCATCGTGCACCTGTCCGTGCCACCGGAGCGCCGGCGAGTCGCGGGGCACCGCGGTGAACCGCAGCACCTTGCCGAACTCGAACAGCGCCGAGACCGGCACGCACAGGTAGCCCGGGATCTCGGGCGTCATCGTCAACTTCCACTCGGGAACGCCGGCCAACACGCAGCGCCCCTGCCGGTCGAGCGGCGGCCGCACCCACGGCGGCGGCAACAGGTCGATGCCGGTGGCCGCTGCCGAAACGTGCACGACCGCCCCCGCCGGCGGCCCATCGGCCGGCAGGCCAGCAACCTCGATCGTCGCGTCCACGGTCTTCGGCGCCGGGGCCAGCCCGATCGTCGCCGGGCCGGTCACGTGCTGTTGCAGACCGGCGATGCCTTCGCCAGGAACGACCGCCAGGAACCACACGACGCCGAGCGGCACGCGCGCCAGTTCGAAGCGACCGTCGGCGTCGCTGACCGCGAGGTCGCGCGCGCCCTGCAGTGCGTGGAACAGGCTGGCCGTCACCGTGGCGCCGGCGACGGGTTTGCCGGCGCGGTTGCGCAGCTGGCCGCGCACCACCACCGCTTCCGGCAGCTGCACCGTCACCGGGCCGCGGCCCGGCGACGCCTGGACGCGATTCGTCGCCCGGCCGGGAGCGCTGGCGCCTACTCCCCAGACGCCGCACACCGGCACCTTGGCGAGCACGAAGCGACCGTCGCCATCGGCGACGGCGCGCGCGAGCACGGTGTCGGGATCGGTCCATGCGGTCACGAACACCGTCGCCGCGGCCAGCGGTTCGCCGCCCAGGTCGACCACGCGCCCCTCGACGCGTTCGTCGGCCGGCGGCTCCGGGGCGGGCGCGGGCGGTCGCGCTGGCGCCGGAGGAGGGATCGGCGGTGCAGCGGGCGGCACCGGTGGACCGCCCGCGAACGTCAGTTGGAAGCGGTGCGTGCTGCCGGCTTCGACCTCGAAGGGCGACGCCGCGTTGGCGGTCACGAACTCCTCTTCGAACAGCACCTGCAAGGTGGCACCACCCGGCGCGACACCGGCGAAGCGAAAGCGTCCGGCCGAGTCGGTGAGCACCTCGACCAGGCTGCCGCTGCGCTGCTTGTTCGCCCCGACCTCCCACTCGCGCAGCCACACGCGCAGCCCGGCCACCGGCTTGCCAGCGCGATCGCGCACGTCGCCTTCGACCGTGGCCGGCGGTGCGAGCTGCAGGTCCGGCCGCACCACGCTGGCGCCGGCTGCGCGCAGTTCGAACGGCTCGCCACTCGCGGCGCCGGCGGGATCCTGCACCGCGATGCGCACCGGGCGGTCCAACGGATGCACGCCGCGGAACGTGTAGTTGCCGTCGTGGTCGGTGGTCACCCGCGCCAGCTCGAACCACGCCGGCACGCGCGTCGGGTGCGACTCCTCGAGCCGCACGACAGCGAACGTCGCCGGACCGCCGTCCGGTCGCAGCACCTTGCCTGCGACGGCGGCCCCGCGGATCGCTCGCAGCATCAGCGTGCGATCCGGTTCGGCCGGGCCGCGGTACTGCGCGGCGCTGCGCGCTTCCAACAGCACCATCGGATCGTCCGGCGGCCGGGTGTCGAGCACGTGGTCGCCCGCCGCCACGCGGATCACGACCACGTTGCCGGGCGCGACGGGCAGTTCGAACCGCCAGCGCCCATCGGCGCCGGTGACCGCTTCGGCGCGGGCCGCGGTGTTGGTGCCGCGCAGTTCGAGCGCGAGCCCCGGGACCGGCTGGCCCGCGGGATCGTGCACGTAGCCGCTCCACTGCAACGCCGGCGAACTGCGCGCAACCGCGGTGAACTGCAGCAGCGCAGTGCCCGGCTGCAGGCGCGCCGAGACCGGATGGCACAGGAAGCCCGGGATCTCCGGCGTCACCGTGAACCGCCACTCGGGCAGGCCGACCAGGGTGCAGCGACCATCGCGAGCCAGCGCCGCCCGCTGCCACGGCGGCGGCAAGGCACGGACCGCCCCGCCGAACGGTGTCAGGTTCACCGCCGCACCCGCGGGCGGTCCTGCGGGCGGCAGGCCCACGACCGCGATCGTCGTGTCGACCGTCTTGCCCTCCGGCGACAGTTCGATCACGGTGTCAGCGGTCACGTGCCGGCGCAGCAGCGCGAGGCCTTCGCCGGGAACGACGGCGAGGAACGACACCACGCCGAGCGGCACGCGCGGCAGCTCGAAGCGTCCCTCGGCGTCGGTGACGGCGAGGT
>JBASWX010000098.1:0-2142 GCA_049276695.1 Planctomycetota bacterium | reverse complement strand
AGTCGGCGCTGGACATGCGCGGCAAGCGCGAACGCGCCCGCGACGGCGCCAGCCGGTCGGCCGCGGCGCGCGAGCTGGAGCCGGCGGAGCAGCAGTTGTTCGAAGCGCTGCGCGCGCTGCGGCGGCGGCTCGCCGGCGAACTCGGCGTGCCGCCGTACGTGGTGTTCGCGGACAGCGCGCTGGCCGAGATGGCGCAGGCCCGACCCGGTTCGCCGCAGCAGTTCCTGGCGGTGCGCGGCGTCGGCAGCAAGAAGCTCGAATCGTTCGGGGCTGCCTTCCTGGCGGCAATCGCCGAGCACTGCGTGCAGCACGGTCTCGCGACCGGTGGCGGCACCCTCTGATCACCGCCGCCCGTCGCGCGCCGGCAACGCCGCATCACTTCGCGGTCTTGCCGGCCGCGCGCTCGAGTGCGGCGACGTCGATCTTCTGCATCTTCAGCATCGCCGCGGTGGCGCGCTGGCGTCGCCCGGCGTCCGGGTCGCCGAGCAGTTCCATCAGTCGCGTCGGGATCACCTGCCACGACAGGCCGAAGCGATCGACCAGCCAACCGCACTGGCTTTCCTTGCCGCCACCGGCGAGCAGCTGGTCCCACAGCGCGTCGACTTCCTGCTGGTCCTGGCAGCTGACGAACATCGAGTACGCGGGCGTCAGCCGGTAGTGCGGGCCGCCGTTCAGCGCCATGAACGTGCGGCCCTCCAGCGTGAACGTCACCGTCATCGGCGAGGCGCTGACGAGGCGCGAGTCCGGGAAGATCGAGCAGTAGAACTTCGCCGCGGCCTCGGCGTCCTTCTCGAACCAGAGGAACGGCGTGACGTTGGTGGCGGCGGGAACGGCGGCGGGCGACTGGCTGGGCATCGGATCCTGGTGGGTGGTGGGGAGCAGCAGAGCGCTGCCGAGCAGCAGAAGGAACGGCAAGGGGTTGGGCATGGTCGTGAAGTCGGGGATGGCCGGGAGTCGGCGCCGCGGCGCGCCGTTCGACACCCATCGCCGGGTTTCCGCGGCTTCGCGCCACGGCGCTCCGTCCCTACACTGCGCCTCGCCTGGCCACCCCGTTCCCGCTCCTGCTCGCCGTCGGCCATTGGCTCGTGCGCTGGCGCGTCGCCGTGCTGGTGGCGGCGGTTGCCGTCGCGGTGGCGCTTGCGTTCGCGGTGCCGGCCCTGCGTGTCGGCTTCCGGATCGACGGCTTCTTCCGCAGCGACGATCCGGTGCTGCAGGAGGCGATGGGGCACTACGGCGATCCTGGCTTCGAGCCACCCGACCGCCTGCTGCTGTTCGGCTGGGACGAGCCGGAACCGACCGGTGTGCCCTCGGTGCAGCGCCTCGCCGGGTTCACCGCGGTGCTGCAGCAGGAACCGCTGGTCGAGCGCGTGCTGACGTTGGCGAACGTCGCGGTGCCGGGCGCCTTGCGGTCGAGCCCCGAGCAGGTCGCGAAGTCGGCGACGTGGCGGCACCTGCTGGTCAGCCGTCAAGGCGACGCCGTCGCGGGCATCGTCGTGCTGCGCCCCGGTTACCACGGTGCGGCGTTGCCGCCGCTGTTCGCGCGGTTGCGAGCGGCGGCAGCGGCGGCCGGCCGCGAACTGCGGCTGTGTGGCCTGCCGTACCACACCAGCGAGAGCCGCGAACTGATCCAGGCCGACATGGCGCGCTTCCTGCCGATCGGCACCGCGGTGTCGGCGGCGCTGCTGTTCTGGCTGGTGCCGCACTGGCTGCTCGCGTGCCTCGCGCTGGTGGTCGTGCCGATGACGCTGGCCAGCACGCTCGGCGTGATGGCGTGGTGCGGCATCGAGATGACGATGCTCACGTCGACGCTGCCGACGCTGCTGCTCTGCATGTCGGTCGCCGATGGCGTGCACCTGGTCGGGCGCTTCCTCGAGGAAAGGGCTCGCGACGGCGATGCGAAGCTGGCGGCGGCGCGCACCTTCGCGGCGATGTTCGTGCCGTGCCTGATGACTTCGCTGACGACGATCGTCGGCTTCCTGACCCTGGTCACCGCGCGCCTCGTCGACCTGCGTTGGCTCGGCGTGTTCGCGGCGGTCGGCATGGGCTTCGCGTGGGTGTTCACCATGGCGATCCTGCCGGCGGCGCTGTCGTGGGTGCGGTCGCCGGCCGGGGCCCGGCCGCGCGACCCGGCGGACCTGGTGG
>JBASWX010000097.1:0-7110 GCA_049276695.1 Planctomycetota bacterium | reverse complement strand
CGTTCGGCCGGCGCGGCAACCGCACCGGTACCCAGCAACTCGCCGAGGGCCAGACGATGATGGGGCGCGGTTTCGACGGCCTCGACGGCAACTGGCGCGAGATCCAGTCCGCCGACGGCACCTTCGAGCTGCGCGGCATCCCGCCGGGCCGCGTGCGCGTGCGCGTGCGCGCCGATGGCTACCTGGAGCCGGGCAACCAGGAGATCGATCTGCAGCCCGGCCAGGTCGGCGACCCGCTGACGTTCCAACTCGAGCCCGGCCAGCCGGTCGCCGGTCGCGTCATCGACGAAGCGGGCAAGCCGGTCAGCGACGCGCAGGTCACCGCGTACAAGGCGCGCACCGATCGCGGCAATCGCGGCCCGCTCAACTTCCAGGTCGACCCCGAGGACTTCGACTTCCTGGCGTTGTCGGCGGCGACCAACGCGCGCAGCGCGCTGACCGACAGCAAGGGCCACTTCACGGTGCAGGCGTTGGAGCCCGGCAAGTACCGCTTCACCGCGCGCCACCCGGACCTGGCGAAGGCTTCGGCGAAGGACGTCGAGGTGAAGGCGAACACGCCGACGCCCGACGTCGAGATCCGGCTCGATGCCGGCGGTGGCGTCGAGGGCACCGTGACCGGGTTCGGGATGCGGCCGCTCGCCGACGCGCTGATGGTGGCGTTCTCGATCCAGGCCGGTTCGATGCGCAGCGGCACCACCGACAAGGCGGGCTACTACCGGATCGATGGCCTGCCGCCGGGCCAGTACGTGGTGTTCAAGTCGCGGCTGGACGAACGCGCCGACAACATCCCGCTCGAGCTGATGAGCAACATGCGGCTCAAGACGGTGACGGTGAAGCAGGGCAAGTTCGCGCGCCTCGACGTGCACGACGACAGCGAGGACGGCGTGCGCGTGTTCGGCAGCGTGCGCGAGGGCGGCGCCCCGGTGCCGCGCGCACTGGTCACGCTGCTCGGCAGCGACCGCGACGGCCTGCTCGGCATGGGTGTGCGCGCCGGCGCCGCCGGCATGGACGGGCGCTACGAACTGGTCGGCATCAAGCCGGGCAGCTACGTGATGCAGGTCACGCGCTTCCTCGGCCAGCCGGTGCAGACCACGTTCGAGATCGACGTGCCGGACCAGGTGCGCGACTTCGCGTTCGACATCACGCTGCCGACCAGTTCGATCCGCGGCCGCGTGATCGATTCGCGCGGCGAGGCGGTGGCGGGGCTGCAGGTCACGCTCGGCAGCGCCGGTGGCGCGCTGTCCGGGGCCGAGGGTCTGGTCGGGCTGATCGCGCAGAACGGGCTGGCGCAGGCGCGCACCAATGCGCAGGGCGAGTTCACGCTGCGCGCGGTGACCGCTGGAACCTACCGGCTCACTGCGGGCAGCCAGTTCGGGCGGCGCCGCGGCGGCAACGTGCCCGAGGGGCAGAAGGCGCACGGCGAAGCGAGCCTGGACGGCGTCGTCGTCGACGGCATGACCGACCTCGACGGCCTGGTGATCACGGTGCCGCTCGCGGGCAGCATCACCGGCATCGTCGTCGACGGCAGCAACAACCCGGTGTCCGGCGTCGAGATCGTGTACGCCGAGAACAGGAAGGAACGCCAGCGCAAGGCGAACCCGCTGCTCGACCTGGTCGGCGCCCAGGCCCGGCCGATCCGCACCGGCAGCGACGGCCGCTTCACGATCCCGGCCCTCACCCCTGGCGCCTACGCGCTGAAGGTCGAAGGCGACGCGCTGCAGGCCGGCAAGCTCGACGACGTGCAGGTCAACGAAGACGCCGCGACCGACGTCACGCTGCCCATGGTGCGCGGTGCGACGCTGCGCGTGCGCGCGACCAACGTCGACAAGAACCGGATCCCGCTCGGGTACATCTCGCTGCTCGATGGCAAGGGCAAGACCGTGGTGTCGCGCGTGTCGACGCTGAGCGTGATGAAGCGGTTGATGGGCAACCGCAGCGAGGTCGAGAACTCCGGCTGGTACGAGTTCGGCAGCGTGCCGCCCGACACCTACACCGCGATCCTCGCCGAGCCGGGCAAGCCCGAACTGCGCATCGTGCGCACGATCGCCGACGGCGAGACGGTCGAGTGGGACATCGACGTCAGCGCCGAGCTGGCGGCGCGGGACGCGGCCAACAAGAAGTAGGTGGGAAGCAGCCGGGCCCCCTTGGAGGGGGCGCCGGGTTCGCGGACGATGGGCGGACCATGCCCTCCCTGCGCCCGCTCGCCACGTTCCTGTTCGCGCTGCTGCTGCTGGCAGCACCAGCCGCTGCCACCTGGTCGATCGTCATCGTCGACCTGGTGACCGGCGAGATCGCGATCGGCATCGCGACCTGCCTGACCGGCTTCGACCTGCGCCCGAACACCGTCGTCGTGGTGCCGGGCTACGGCGTCGCCGCGGCGCAGTCGTTCGTCGGCCCGCTGTCGCTGCGCGAACTGATCCGCACCGGCATGCTGAACGGACTGTCCGCGAACGCGATCCTGGCCCAGCTCGCCGCCGCCGATCCGTCGCACCAGACGCGGCAGTACGGCATCGCCAGCCTGGTTGGCGGCACCGCGACGTTCACCGGCACCGGCGCCGGGGCGTGGGCGGGCGGACTCACCGGCCAGAGCGGGTCGCTGGTCTACGCGATCCAGGGCAACGTGCTGACCGGCCAACCGGTCGTCACCGCCGCGGAGCAGGCGATCCTGACCACCGTCGGCACGCTCGGCGACAAGTTGATGGCGGCGATGCAGGCGGCGCGCTCGTTCGGCGGCGACGGCCGCTGCTCGTGCTCGGTCAGCGCGCCGACGTCGTGCGGGGCGCCGCCACCCAGCTTCACCAAGTCGGCGCACATCGGGCTGATGATCGTCAGCCGTCCGAGCGACGTCGATCTCCCGTGCACCGGGTCGCTCGGCTGCGGCGCCGGTCAGTACTGGATGGACCTCAACGTCGCCAACCAGCCGGCGACCGCCCCGGACCCCGTGATCCAGCTGCAGGCGCTCTACAACGCGTGGAAGCTGAACCAGGTCGGCCGCCCCGACCACTTCCAGTCGACGGTGACGATGAGCGGCACCACGCTGCGCTGCAACGGCGTCGACACGCTGACCGGCACCGTGGTGCTGCGCGACGCGAACGGCAACCCGCTCGGCAACTCGCTGCCGGTCACGGTCGGCTTGCGCGCCGGCAGCCCGCTGACCGGCATCACCTTCGGCCCGATGACGCCGCAACCGAACGGCAGCTACACGTTCACGATGCAGGGCTGGCTCGATGCCGGCATCGCGGTGCTCGACGTCGCCGCGACCGACGCGTTCGGCCGCGTCGGCATCTGGCCGCAGCCGAGCATCGTCGTGCAGGACGTGTTCGGGCCGTGCGGGGCCGGTGCGATCCCCGGCGGCGGCGGCACGCTCGATGCGCTGCGCATCGGGGCGAACGGCGGCGTCGATCGCGTGGTGCCGGTCGGCGTCGGCCAGCCGTTCACGCTGGCGGTCGATCCGCCGGTCGGCGCGCCGGCGTTGCCGCCGGTCGGCATGTTCGCGCTGTGGGCGCACCTCGGTCTGCCAGCGCCGGGCAGCGAAGTGCCGCTCGGTCCCGGGAACGGGTCGCTGTGCTTCACGCCAGCCCCCTTCGCGCCGGGAGCGCCGACCGTGCTGCTCGCCGACTCGTTCGGTCTCGGCGGCGTGGTGTTCGCGAGCGGCGCGCCGTGGTCGTTGCCGATCCCCGGCGTGCTGGCGCTGCTCGACGTCGCGCTGCAGGGCGTGATGGTCGTCGACGTGCAGGGCACGATCGCGGCAACCAACGCGGTGCTGCTGCGCCTGCAGCCGCTGCCGGCGCCGACGATCACGTCGATTGCTCCGCCGTCGCCGACGCCGGGCCAACTGGTGACGGTGCAGGGCACCAACTACCTGGCCGGCCTCCAACTCACCGTCGCCGGCAACCCGGTGTCGCCCGGCACGCTGGCGCCGAACCAGCTCCAGTTCACGATGCCGCCGGGCGTGCCGTGCGACGCGCAGCTGCGGGTGACCAACCTCGGTGGTCTGTGGGCGCAACGCCCGATCAACGCGACGCCGGTGATCCTGAGCGTGCCGTTCAGCAGTGGGCCGGCGGCCGGCGGCAGCCTGTTCCTGATCACCGGCCAGAACCTGGCCGGCACCACGGTGACGTTCAACGGCACGCCGATGACGATCACCACCCAGTCGGCGACCGTGATCGTCGGCAACGTGCCACCGGGTACGCCCGGGCCGGCGACCGTGGTGGTCAGCAATCCGAACGGCTGCCAGGCCGCGGCTCCCTTCACGTATCTGTGATGCGGTTGACCGGCCCGCGCGCCGGGCGGCCGCTGCCACTGGCGGCTCGGCCCGGGCCCCGGATCCCGTGGCGGTGGCGCCCCCCCGTTGCTCGCGGCGCCGGCCTGGTGGTAGGTTTCCGGCACCTGCCTTGCCTTGGGGCGGCCAGTTCCCCGCCGCCGCTTCCGTCCCGTCACCCTCCTGACTTCGCGAGAGGACTCCGTGCGTTCATTCTCCATCTCCGTCTTGCTCGCCACCGCGGTGGCGTTCGTGTGCGCCCCGTCGTTGCGGGCGCAGTGGGCAACCTTCCAGGACCAGACTTCGACCCGCTTGAGCGTCGCCTCCGGCCTCGGCGCCGCTGACCCGCAGGAGAAGGACTACGCCTGGGCCGACTTCGACCAGGACGGCGACACCGACATGGTGATCGCGCGCAAGTCGCCGTTCACCAGCGGCGGGCACTTTCCGAACGTGCTGCTGATGAACGAGGGCGGCGTGTTGACCGACCGCACCGCGACGCTCGGCAGCGCATCGACGGTCGCCGGCAGCAGCGGCATGCTCGATGCGACGAACGACCGCGACGTGGTCGCGGTCGACGTCAACGGCGACGGCTGGCTCGACCTCGTCACCTGCACCACGCTGACCGCCGGTCAGCCGCAGTACATCCGTGTGCCGCGCGTTTACATCAACCGCGGCAACACGCTCGGCGTCTGGCAGGGCTTCCTCTACGACGACGCGCTGCGCATCAACGACATGCAGGCGGGCGCGTCGTGGAACGGCGAGCACCGCTTCTGCTCGGTGGCGGCCGGTGACATCGACGGCGACGGCGACCAGGACCTGTACTTCGGTGACTACCAGCAGGGCGGCAGCCGCTCGCTCGACGTCAACGACCGCCTGCTGCTGAACAACGGCGCCGGCTACTTCACCGACGTGTCGGCCGCGCGCATGACGACCGTGATGCTCGAGTCGTCGTTCGCGATGAAGGTCGCGATGGTCGACATGAACATGGACGGCCGCGTCGACATCCTGAAGGACGACGCGCTGAACGCGCCGCAGGCGATCTCGATCAGCTACAACAACCCCGCCAACCCCGGTTTCTTCAACGGCTACCAGCTCGCCTACGGCAACGCGCCGTACCACTTCCACATCGGCGACCTGAACAACGACAACCTGCCCGACATGATCGTCAGTGACGACGGTCAGGACCGCTACATCCTGCACCAGGGCGTGGTCGGCGGCCAGGCGACGTTCGGCCCGGAGATCGGTTTCACCTACACCGGCGGCGCGGGTGGCGACGACGGCTTCGGCGGCAACAACATCATCGCCGACCTCAACAACGATGGCTGGAAGGACGTCATCATCGCCGACGTCGACGTCGACATCTCGGGCTGCGGCCGCCGTTGCCACATCTTCCGCAACCTCGGCAACGCGCCGAACGTGACGCTGCAGGAGCAGCAGAGCGGCACCAGCCCCAACTTCAGTGTTTGCGGCATCCCGACCAGCATGCTGGTCGGCACCTTCGACGTCGCGGTGTTCGACATCAATGGCGACGGCTGGAAGGACATGGTGATCGGCCGCTGCAACGGCACCACGGTGTGGATGAACACGCCGCCGATCGGCATGTCGTTCGCGTATCCGAACGGGCTGCCCGTCTACATCCAACCGGGCAGCACCCACACGTTGAACGTCACCGCCACCGGCATCGGCGGCGTGGTACCGCAGGCGGCATCCGGCCGGCTGTACTATTCGATCAACAACGCGCCCTTCCAGTCGGTGGTGATGAGCCACCTCGGCGGCGGCCAGTTCCAGGGCACGCTGCCGGCGATGCCGAACTGCTCCGACAAGATGCGCTTCTACGTGACGGTCGATGGCCAGGGCGCGGTGACCTTCAAGGATCCGCCGACGGCGCCGACCGCGATCTACAATGCGACCGCGGCCGTGGCGCTGAACACGATCTACGAGAACAACTTCGAGATCGCGTCGACCGGCTGGAGCGTGGTCAACACGACGCTGACGGCCGGGGCGTGGGAACGCGTCACGCCGATCGGCACGACCGCCGGCGCTCAGTTCGCTGCGCCGCCCGACGACGCCGAGGCGAGCCTGTCGGCGACCAAGTGCTACACCACGCAGAACGGCGTCGCCGGCGGCAGCGCCAGCGCCGCCGACGTCGATGGCGGCCCGACCGACCTGATCTCGCCGCCGCTGAACTTCGCCGGCACCGATGGATTCATCAGCTACCGCCGCTGGTTCTACTGCAGCACCACCGAGGACAACCTGACGGTGTCGGTCAGCAACGACGGCGTGAACTGGGTGACCGTCGAGACCGTGGTGTCGCCGAACCAGAATCAGTGGATCCAGCGCCAGTTCCAGGTCTCCAACTACGTGGTGCCCAACGCCACGATCCGGGTCCGCTTCCGCACCTCGGACAACCCGAACAACAGCAACACCGAGGCGGGCCTCGACGTGTTCAAGGCCGAGGCGTTCTCGTGCACCGCTTGCCAGCAGGCGATCGCGCTCGCCACCAACGGCACCGGCGTGATGTCGATCTGCGGCGGCAACCCGGCGACGCCGGGGGCCATCCTCAACCTGGCGGTGCTCAGCATGCCGGGCTCGACCAACGGCTTCCTGGTGTTCGACCTGGTGTTGGCGCCGACGCCGTGGCTCGGCGGCACGCTGATGTCGCCGGCACCGACGATCCTCGGCCCGGTGTTCGCCGATGCCAATGGCAACTTCCTTGCTCCGCTGCCGATCGGCGGGCTGTTGCCGCCGGGTTGGTTCCTGCACACGCAGTCGGTCTACGTCGACGTTGGCCTGCCCAACGGCGTCGGCCAGACCAACGCGGTGAAGGTGCAATGGTGAAGGCCCTGCCG
>JBASWX010000096.1:0-6026 GCA_049276695.1 Planctomycetota bacterium | reverse complement strand
ACGTTGCGCATCGCCTCGTCGAGCGCGCACTCGGCCATCGCCGCCGGATCGATCCGGCTGTAGCGCGGGTTGAGCCCGTTGCCGAGCACCAGCCCGCGGCGCGAGCCGAGCTTCGGCGCGAGCACCGCGGCGTCGCTCGGACCGTCGTTGTGCACGCCGCACAGCGGCTTGCCGGCGGAACCCGCCTGCACTTCGTGGTCGTACTGGCGCACGATCCACTCCTTGCTGCACACGCCGGGGTCAGCGAGCACCGCCAGCAGGGCCTGGCCGAGATCGCCGACCGGCGCGAGTGTCGGTTCCTGCAGCTGGCGCGGCACCCACACCGCCTCGCGCACGCGCACCGGCAGGCCCTGGTGCAGGAACTTCAGATCGAGGTCGCAGTGCGTGGTGCCCTGGAACCTGACGACCAGCCGGTTGTCGGTGGTGAAGTGGCCGAGCACGAACGCTTCGCTGCCCTCCTCGCGGCAGACGGCCAGCACGCGCTCGAGCTTGGCCTTCGGCACCGCCAGCACCATGCGTTCCTGCGCCTCGCTGATCCAGATCTCCCACGGCGCGAGGCCCTGGTACTTCAGCGGTGCCGCCGCCAGTTCGACCACGGCCCCGAGGCCCTCGGCCATCTCGCCGACCGCCGAACTGAAGCCGCCGGCGCCGCAGTCGGTGATCGAGCTGAACAGGTCCTCGTCGGCGCAGCGCAGCACCGCGTCCATCGCCTTGCGTTCGGTGATCGGGTCGCCGATCTGCACCGCACCCGAGCTCAGCTTCTCGCTCTCGGTGTGCAGTTCGAGCGAACTGAACGTCGCGCCGTGGATGCCGTCGCGGCCGGTGCGGCCGCCGATCGCGACGATCACATCGCCGCTCTTCGCCGCCTTCTTGGCGCGGTTGGTCGGCAGGATGCCGACGTTGCCGACGTAGACCAGCGGGTTGCCGACGAAGTTCTCGTCGAAGTGCACGCTGCCGTTCACCGTCGGGATGCCCATCGGGTTGCCGTAGTCGCGCACGCCGGCGACGACGCCCTTCAGCGCCGCCAGCGGTTGCAGGCAACCGGCCGGCACGTGCTCCGGCTTCGTGTCGGGCGGGGCGAAGCAGAACACGTCGGTGCTGGCGATCGGCCGCGCGCCGAGGCCGGTGCCGAGCACGTCGCGGATCACGCCGCCGACGCCGGTGCCAGCACCCCCGAACGGTTCGATCGCCGACGGCCGGTTGTGGGTCTCGACCTTGATGCACACCGAGTGCTCGTCGTCGAACTTGACGATGCCGGCGTTGTCGACGAACACGCTGACGCAGAAGGCGCGGTCCAGCGTGTGGGTCACGCGTGCGATCGTGCTCTTCAGCAGGTTCTCGATCAGGCGGCCGTGGAAGCGCACGTTGCCGGTCAGGGTCTTGTGCTTGCAGTGCTCGCTCCAGGTCTGCGCCAGCGTCTCCAGTTCGAGCCGCGTCGGTGCGCGGCCCAGTTCCTGGAAGTGGCGCTGGATCGCCGTCATCTCGGCGCCGTCCAGGGCGAGGCCACCTTCCTTCGACACGCGCTCGAGGCCGGCGGTGTCGAGGTGCGCGAGCGGGATCGGGTGCACGGCGAGGTCGGGGGCCGGCGACGCACCCGGCAGGCCCGCCGGCAGCATGTTGCGCAGCACTTCGTGCACGACGTCGTTGGCGAGCACCTTGCGCGCCGCCGCCAGCAGCGCGGCGCCGTCGACGTTGCCGCGCACGTCGTAGGCGCGGTACGTGCCGGCTGCGACCACCGGCAGGTGCATGTCGGCGAGCGCCTTCTGCACCGAGTGTGCGACCGGATCGGTGACGCCGGGCCGCGGCACGATCGCGACCATCTGCGTGCCGGTTGGCAGCACCTGCGGCGCCGCCCCCGGCGCGTGCACGACGAACTGGTCGATCACCGGATCGCACAGCACCGCGCGGGCGAAGCTGCGCACCGCGTTCTCCGGCAGCTCGGCGGCGAGCAGGTAGCCGCGGCGGCTGCGCACGTCCTGGATGCCGTCGAGACCGGCGCCGCGCAGGGCGCGCAGCGACGCACTGCCGATCGGGTCACGGTGTTCGGGGCGGACCAGAACGTCGATGCGCCAGGCTTGCATGGGTGGAGAGCGGTCGGGCCGCGAACGCGGCGGCGACGCCGGGTGCGGCGCGGCCCGATCGGATGGCCCACGATGCCGCCGTTCGGAAAGGGGCGCAAGCGCGCGCTGGCCCCCGCTGCCCGTGGGCGGCGAGGCCCGGTATCGTGCCGGGCGCTGCTGATGTTCCGTCCGCCCTGGAGCGAATGATGAAAACGATCCACACCCTGTGCGCGGTGACCCTCGGCCTCGCCGCCGTCACTGCGCAGTGCCCCTTCGCCGGCGTCGCACAGCAGGCCAACGGGCTCGGCTGCAACCCGGTGTTCGGCTCACCGCCGACCGTCGCGGTCGCACTCGACACCGTCAACTGCCTGCTGAACGTCACCGTCGCGGCCTTCCCCGGCTGCTGCAACACCTTCCTCGTCGGCCGCATGCTGGTGCTCGGCGACCAGCCGGCCGCCGTGCCGCTGCCGTGGATCGGGCCCGGCTGCACGCTGTTCGCGAACCCGGTGATCCTGCTCTACCAACCGACGGCCGCCGGGGCGACGTTCGTGCTGACGCTGCCGACCGCGGCGCTACCGCCGCTGACCTTCTGGCTGCAGGGCGGCGCGCACTACTTCACGACCATCGGACTCACGCACGACTTCGCGCTGTCCAACGGCAGCCAGATCACGCTGCAGTGATCGCTGATCGGGACTCCCGGTAGCCGCCCGCTACACCAGGGTGCGCAGCAGGTCCATCGCCGGTGCAACCCGGATCCCTTCCGGCGTCTGGTAGTCCTTCGTTCCCGTGGCGTGAACCTGCCACGCCGGGCACGCCGGGAACCTGGCCTTCAGGCTCCGCAACCCGCGTTCGACTTCGTCGTCACCGAGCTTGGCTTCCACCATCAGCACCGGTCGTCGTGCTTCGATGACCACGAAGTCGACCTCCTGGTCGTCCTTGCTGCGGAAGTAGCGGAGTTCCAGATCACGGCCTTCGGTGTCCTGCTGCCAGTGGACCCACTTCAGCAGATGGGAGGCGACGAGGTTCTCGAACCGCGCACCGGGCGCCGGCACGAGCGACCAGTCGAGGTGGTAGTGCTTGGGCATCTTCTTCACCGCTCGCATCCGCGGCGTGCCGAACGGCGCCACGCGGAAGATCGCGTAGAGGCGCTCGAGCACGTCGAGCCAGCGCGCCACGGTGCGGTGGCTGACTTCGAGATCCTCGCGCAGCGCGTTGGCCGACAGCGGCGAACCGACGAGGGTCGGCAGGCGGGTGATCAGCAGTTCGAGCCGCCCGAGGTCGTCGATGCGCTCCAGGCTCTGCACCTCCTCGCGGATCAGCAGATTGCGGTACTCGCGCGACCAACGGCGCGCCTGCGTGGCCGAGCCACCGAACCAGGGCTCGGGGAAGCCGGACAGCTGCAGCAGGTCGGCGAGGTCCTGGCGCGACGACAAGCCCAGCTCCGCGACCGACAGTGGATGCATGCGCAGCAAGTGGTAGCGGCCCTGCAGCGAGTCGCCGGCGTACCGGTAGAAGTCGAGCCGTGCGCTGCCGGTGACCAGGATCCGGTGCTTGCGCCCTGGGTCGTCGTAGAGCCCCTTCAGGTAGTTGCGCCAGCGCCGGTACTTGTGGATCTCGTCGAGAACCAGCAGGTCGCCAACCGGCAGTTCCTGGCGCAGGATCTTCTCGCGGTCGGCGGGCACGTCCCAGTTGCGGTACGCAGCGCGTCCGCCCGGCAGCGCGAGCGCCATCGTCGTCTTGCCGACCTGCCGCGGGCCGGCGACGAAGACCATCTTGCGGGCAAGGTCGGCCTTCACCTGTGGCGTCAGGTAGCGGGTCTCCGACATGGGGGCAGTCTACGACTGATTTTGCGTCTGCGCAACATTGGCCGCGGCTGATGTTGCACAGAGGTGAATCCGGCCGATCGAGGATCTGTGCCGGGCAGGGGGGCGCTGGCGCCTCGTTCGTGGCGACGCTGCCGACACGCGACTGCACCTACGGCATGAACGTGTGGCCCCGGCCGGCACCCGACCGGTGCGACCGGCGGCACGTCAGTCTGCCGCTTCGGGTGCGCCCATGTTGCCCTGGCTGTAGATCCCCGAGCGATCGAAGCAGCAGGCGCGGCGCTTGCCGGACGCGAGCATGTCGCAGGCGGTGCCGATGCGCTTGCCGCGCGTGGCCGCCTGCTTGCCCGAGGTGATCCAGTGGATCCAGTCGCGCCGCGCCACCGGCGTGATGTCCTGCCACGTCGCGTGCGCGCCGGCATTCGCGGCGAGCGCCCGCCGCAGATCCGCCGGGACCTCGGGTTCCGGTTCCTCGGCGACCGGCGCGATCGCGAGCGCGACCGCGTCGCCAGCTTCGGCTCCCGCTGCTTCGCGCAGCTTGCGGTCCACCTTCAGCCAGTGGCTGCCCTGGCCATCGGGTTGCAGCGTCGCCTGGAACGGTTGGCCAGCCAGCGTGCCGTCCACGGTGACCATGCTGCGCGTCGGCAGTTTCGAACTGGCACTCGCGGGCAGCACCAGGAACGTCCACGTCGCGTCGTCTGGCCGTGCCGGGCGCAGCAACTTCGCCACGCAGCGGATCGTGCCGGTCGACCTGGCCATGGTGGCACGATACCACCGCCGACCGGTTCGCCGCCGTTCCGCGGTGAGCCGGTGCCGCCAGAACGGCGCGTTCAGTAGCTCTCGCGCTCGCTCGGGAACGTGCCCTTCTGCACGTCCTGGCAGAACGCGCGCACCGCGTCGCCGATCTCCTTGCCGAGTTCGCGATAGCGGCGCACGAAGCGCGGCCGGAACTTCGTGAACAGGCCGAGCAGGTCGTGGGTGACCAGCACCTGACCGTCGACGTGCGGGCCGGCGCCGATGCCGATCACCGGCACCGCGACCGCCTGCGCGACTTCGCGGCCGAGGTCGGCGGGCACCTTCTCGAGCACCATCGCGAACACGCCGGCCTGCTCGAGGGCCTTGGCGTCGGCGACGATGCGCGCGCGTTCGGCGGCGTCCTGGCCCCGCGCGCGGTAGGTGCCGAACTCGTGGATGCTCTGCGGCGTCAGTCCGATGTGGCCCATCACCGGGATTCCCGCGGCGACCAGGCGCGCGACGGTCGGGGCGAAGTGCACGCCGCCTTCGAGCTTGACCGCTTCGGCGAGCCCTTCCTTGAGCAACCGCCCGGCGTTGCGCAGCGCGTCCTCGGCGCTGACCTGGTAGCTGAGGAACGGCAGGTCGCCGACCACCAGCGCGCGCTTGACCGCGCGGCCCACCATCTCGCAGTGGTAGACCATCTGGTCCATCGTGACCGGCACCGTGGTGTCGCGGCCCTGCACGACGGTCGCGACCGAATCGCCGACCAGCACCACGTCGACGCCGGCCTCGTCGAGCAGGCTGGCGAACGTGAAGTCGTAGGCGGTCAGTGCGGTGACCCGCTGCCGCGCGGCCTTCTGCGCGCGCAGCGTCGCGGTCGTCACCTTGCCCGCGGGCGCAGCCACTTCACCAGTCGCCGAACGTGTCGGGCGAGTCGTTGGCGGGTGGGGGCGGCGGCGGGGCCGGGCCACCGCCGGTGCCCGGCGGGGGCGGTGGCTTGTAGTCGTCGACGCCGTCCTCGGGCACGCGCGGTGAACGCTTCTTCGGCCGGCCCTTGCCCTCGACGATGCTGCCGAAGGTCGGCACGCGCTTGGGATCGAGTTCGACGTCGAACGCCGACAGGTCGAGCGCCGCCGGCTCGATCACGTCGACCTTGCCGCGGCGATCGCGGTAGCGCGGCACGACGTCGACGTCGCGCGGCGCACCGCGGCCGTGGCGGTCGTCGCGGTTGCGGCGGCCACCGCGACCACGATCGCGACCACCGTGCTGCGGTTGCTGCTGCTGCTGCCGCTGCTGTTGGTGTTGGTGTTGCCGCTGCTGCTGGCCGTGCTGCGGTTGGTGCTGCTGGCCGGGCGCTCCGCCCTCGCCACCATCGCGACTGCGGCCGCGGCGACCGCGACGCCGGCGC
>JBASWX010000095.1:0-11020 GCA_049276695.1 Planctomycetota bacterium | reverse complement strand
CGCCGGTGCCGACCGAACTGCCCGAGAGCGTGCGGCTCGCGGTCCGCGCGGCGAACCGCGCGCTCGGCCGCACGACCTGGCGCGCCGACCTGGCGCTGCTCGGTCTGTTGGACGAGTTCCGGTCGCTGGAGACCGTGCCGGCGCTGATTGCGCAGCTCGAGTACTTCTTCGCGCACCTGGACGAGGTGAAGTCCGGCAAGCTGTCGGGGTTGGCGGTCTACCAGGCGCACGAATTGCTCGTCAGCATGACCGGCGCCGTGTTCCCGGCCGATCAGCCCGAGAAGTGGCGCGCGTTCTGGGAGGCCGAGAAGGACAAGATCGCGGTCACCGAGAAGCGCAACCCGGCCGCGGCCGGCGCGCCGACCACCGTCGCCGGCGGCTTCTGCGGCATCCCGGTGCAGGGCACGCGCGTCGTGTTCGTGGTCGACCTGTCCGGCAGCATGGACTGGCCGATGGCGGACGACGGCCCCGACGGCAAGAAGAAGAAGATGATCCGGCTCGACTTCGCCAAGCGCGAGCTGAAGCGCGCGATGGACCTGATCTCGCCGAACGCGCAGTTCAACCTGATCACCTTCAACGGCAACCCGAAGGCCGAGTCGTGGAAGCCGGCGATGGTCCAGGCGACTCCCGCCAACCGCGAGGCGTTCAAGAAGTACGTCGACGGGCTGCGCGCCGATGGCGGCACCAACGTGTGGAGCGGTCTCGAGGACGCGCTGAAGATCAAGTCGGTCGTCTTCGGCAACCGCTACACGACGAACATCGACGAGCTGTTCGTGCTGTCCGACGGCGCCCCGACGGTCGGCGACGTGCAGGACCCGGTCGAGATCCTGCGGCTGGTGCAGGAGTGCAACAAGTTCGCGAACGTGCGCATCAACACGATCTTCATCAGCTCGGAAACGCCCGAGGAGTACCGCAACCGCGAACCGAAGATGAAGATCACGCCGCAGGAGCTGATGCGGCGCATGGCCCAGGAGAACGGCGGCAAGTTCCGGGAGCTGTGAGCCGGCGCGCCTGGCGCCGCCTGGCATCGAGGTCGATCGCATGTTCGCGCTGCTGTTGCCCCTGGTCCTCGGCTGCCACGCCGCACCGCCGGTCGATCGGACGGCGTCGTTCGCCGAGAGCACGCCGGCACGCAGCGGCGACGACAAGGCACTGAAGGCACTCGACGCGTGGTTGAAGCTCTACCACAGCGGCAAGATGGACCTACGGGCCAGGAACATCGCGGGCGACTCGATCGCGGTGAAGTACGGCATCACGCCGAAGAACGGGCTCGGCGTCCCGACCTGGCTCGGTGACCTCGAGGCGATCCTCGAAGCGGTGGCCAGGATCGATGACGCGGACGCCGCGCGCAGCCTGCTGGAGGTCGTGTCGGTTGGGCTCGATCCCACCGGCAGGTACACGCTGGAGATGGCGCCGTACGAAGTGCGCGCCGCCGGCGAACGCTGGGCCGCGAAGCTGGTGAGCGCCCCGGCGAAGGAGACGCTGGCCAAGGCCGCGCGCGGCGAGCTCAAGGTCGAGAAGGCGCGCATGGCGGCGATGCAGACGGCGGCAGTGAAGTGCCTCGGCCTGATCAAGGACCGTGCGTTCCGGCCAGTGCTCGAGCAGGCGCTCAGCAGCGGCGACGAGCTGGTCCGCAACACCGCGGCCGAGGCGCTCGGCACGCTCGGCGACGAAGCGGCGGCGGGGCCGCTGGTCGCGCTGCTCGATCGCGACACGGTCGACTCGGTGCTGGTCGCGGCCACCCGGTCGCTGCACGCGCTGTTCTGGAAGTACCTACCGAAGCCGGGCAGCGAACCGGCGGTTCCGGCCGCAACTGCCGATCTGCCGGAGGGAGCGCGGCTGGCAGTCCGATCGGCGTCGCAAGCGCTCGGCCGCACGACCTGGCGCGCCGACATGGTATTGATCCGGTTGTTCGACGACTTCCGTTCGCTGGAAGCAGTGCCGGCGCTGATCGCCCAGCTCGAACGCTTCCGGGCGCATCCCGAGGAGATCAAGTCCGGCAAGCTCTCCGGGTTGGTGGTCTACCAGGCGCACGAGTTGCTGGTCAGCATGACCGGCGCGGTGTTCCCGGCAGATCAACCCGAGAAGTGGCGCGCGTTCTGGGGCGCCGAGAAGGACAGGATCGTCATCGGCAACCGCAAGCCGGCGGCGGCAGCACCACCGATCGGCAACAACCTCTGTGGCATCCCGGTCCAGGGCACGCGCGTCGCGTTCTTGCTCGACCTCTCCGGGCCCATGGACTGGCCAATGACGGACGAGAGCGCGGACGGCATCAACCGGAAGATGACTCGACTCGACCATGCCAAGCTCGAACTGACGCGCGCGATCGACGGCCTCCCGCCGAACGCGTGGTTCAACCTGATCACGTTCAACGGCAACCCGAAGTGCGAGTCGTGGAAGCCCACACTGGTGCCGGCGACCAAACCGAACCGCGAAGCGTGCAAGAAGTACGTCGATGGCCTGCGCGCCTTGGGTGGCGCCAATCTGTGGAGCGGTCTCGAGGAAGCACTGAAGATCAAGTCGTTGGTCTACGGCAACCGCTCATCCGACATCGACGAGCTGTTCTTGCTGTCGAACGGCACACCGACAGTCGGCGACGTGCAGGACCCGATCGAGATGCTTCGGCTCGTCCAGGAATGCAACCGTTTCGCGAGCGCGCGCATCAGCACGGTCCACTTCGACAGCGAAGTGCCCCAGGAGATCCGCAACCGCGGGCCGAGGATGAGCATCACGCCGCAGGAGCTGATGCGGCGCATGGCGCAGGAGAACGGCGGCAGGTTCCGGGAGCTGTGAGCCGCGGCGGCGCAGCCGCAACGCTCACGCCTTCTTGCCGGCGCGCCCCGCCTTGTTGCGCGGGATCAGCGGCCCGGTGACCCCGACCAGCCCGCCGACGATCAGCAGCACCCAGGCGGCGCGGTCCGACTCGACCAGCGCCACTTCCGGGACCTCGGCCATCGCCAGCGCCATCCGGTTCTCACCGCCCTGGAACGCGAACGTCGCGTTGCCGATCGCCCGCCACAGCACGAACGTGCTGGCGACCTGCTGTCGCATGTAGCGGGCGAAGGCAACTTGTCCGTGCAGCACGAGGCCGCCGCCGACCAACACCCCGCCGACCAGCACCACGAACCACCGCAGGATCGCGAGCATGCGCCGATCGTCGCGCGCCGTAGGCTGGCGCGCGAGACCGGAGCGGCGTTCTCACTGCTTGTCCGGCGCCGGCACCTTCGGCTTCACCTCGACCGGCGCCGGGCGCACGTGCACGATGCGCTGGCCATCGCGGAACACCACCCGGTCGCCGAGCGCCAGGATCGCGCGCAGTGCCGGCTGCGCGCGCAGCAATTCGAAGTAGGCGGGCGAGAACGCGTCGATCGCGATCGCTTGCGTCGCCCAGTCGGCCGGCAGTCCCTGCTCGACCAGGTCGGCGCCCACCGGCACGAACACGCGGCCGGCGGCACGGCGCAGCAGCGCCCGTTCCTTCTTGGCGACCTCGGCCTCGCCGGGCTTGCGGCTGACGTCGTCGCGGGCGAACCCGCCGGCGTCGAGGCTGAGGCTCTCGACGATCGCTTCCTCGCCGGTGCGGCTGCGGCCCATGTCCTGCAGCGTGCGCAAGGCGGTCGTCGCCGCCGGAGCTGTCGGAGCTGCCGGGTCGGCGGCGGCCTTGGCCTCGCCCGGCGCATCGACGGACACCCGCAGCACCCGGCCCTCGGTGGATGGGATCATCGGCTGCGGCGTCGGGCCGCCGGCGAGGCGCATGCCTTCTTCGACGATCAGTTGCGAGGTGTACGGAGTCACGATGCCGAAGCGCGTAGCCAGCCGACGGACCTCGTCGATCAGTTCCTGCTTCGGACCCGAACGCCGGATCGCGTCGAGCAGCGAGGCGACGTGCTGCCGCGCCCACATCGTCGGCACGAACGCCTGCTGCTCGCTGGCGGCGGGGAACTCGGCGGCGAAGCGGAACTCACGCTCGACCCCGTTCTGCTTGCCGCGCACGACGACGGTCTTGCGGCCACCCTCGCGGTAGCGCCCGACCACCTGCAGCATCTCGCCGCAGAACAGGTCGCGGGTGCGCGCCGGGTGCACGTCGAACGAGTCGAGACCGTCGCAGCGCACCTCGACGTCGGTCAGCGCCGGCTGCGCCAGCTTCTGGCACAGCGCGTCGACCTTGACCTCGAGCTTCTCCTTGTTGCGCACGAAGTCGCGCGCGCCGCGGTGCTGCTGCACCAGGTCGTCGAGCAGGCGCACGTCGATCTCGTCGCCGACGCCGAGCGCGAACACCCGCGTCGCCGCCCTGTCGAGCTGCTTCGTCAGGTCGAGGATCTGCTGCGGCGCGGTGACCCCGACGGTCGGCTGGCCGTCGGTGACGAACACGAGCTGCGGCAGCAGCACGGCGCCATCGTCGGTCGGCACGCGCGCTTCGAGCGCCTGCTGCAGCGCACCGGCGATGTTGGTGCCGCCCATCGCGGTCAGTCGTTCGATGCGCTGCAGTGCCGTGGCGACGTTCTCGGCGCTGGCGAGCACCGGCCGCTCGAAGAACGTCTGCACCGCCGACGCGAAGGTCACCACCTGGAACAGGTCGGTCTGGCGCAGGCTCTGCACGAACGTGCGCACCGCCAACTTCGCCTGTTCGATCTTGTCGCCCGCCATCGAGCCCGAGGTGTCGACGACGAACTGCACGAAGCGCCGCGGTGTGGGCGCGCCGGCAGGCAGCGCACGCGGCGGCGACAGCAGCAGCGCGAAGTAGCCCGGTTCGCCGAGCGAACGGTGCGCCAGCAGGTGCAGGCCGAACTCCTGCTCGGTCAGCCCGTACAGCACCTTCAGGTCCTCGAACTGCCCGACCTGGCCCTCGACCGACACCGTCGCTTCGTGGTCGCCGAGGCGCCGGATCTCGGCGCTGCCGTGCGGCGTGACCACGGTGCTGATCGGCGTCTGCGACTTGATGCGCACGTCGAGCCCGAGCGGGCCACTGGCCGCGTCGCCGAGCCGCGCACTGCGCAGCGGCCACGTCCATTCGAACAGGCTGCCGGTCGGCTGCAGCACCTGGCGGAGCCGCACCGTGACGCCGACTTCGCCGTGCGCCGGGATCGGGAAGATCCGGGCCCGCAGCATGCCTTCGCCCGCGTACTCGAGCAGGCCCGGGTCGCGGCGCTTCGCAACGATCGACTCGTAGACCGAACGCGCCTGACCGGCATCCAGCACCTCGCCCCGGACCTCCTTGCCGCCCACCGTCATCGTGAAGCCGTCAGCCACCGCCCCGGCCGGCAGCGGCAGGAACCAGGTGCCCTCGGCCTCGCGGCCACCATCGTTGCGGATCACCTGGTCGATGGTCGTGGTCGCGACGCCATCGACGATCTCGGCGTGCACTGCGGTGCGCACGATCTGCACCAGCCCTGGCCGGCGCGGCGCCTGCAGGTCGGGCGGACCGACCGGCTCGCTGCCCGGCCCCACCAACAATCCTTGCGCCGCCAGGGGCGCCGACACCACGAACAGGAGGAACGACCGGACGCGCGATGCAGCCTTCATCGTCCGCCCGACGCGATGCGGCCGGCTCCGGTTCCCGAGCCGGTGCGATGTCTCGTTCCGGGCCGTGCCATCGCCCGCGGCACCGTGGTTATCATGTCCGGCCCATGCTCGCCGTCGTGCTGTCGTCCGTGCTCGCCTTCCAGGAGCCCGCGCCGGAACCAAACCCCGCACCACCCAACGTGACGCCGGCGACGCCAGCGCCCGCTCCCGCCGTCCCGGTCGTCGCCTGGGACGACAAGACGGCGAAGACTGCGGTAGACGAGTTCGGCAAGCAGACGAAGGGCACGCCGAGCATGGCCGAGAAGAACCAGGCGCTCGACGGCCTCGCCGGCGGTTCGCACAAGCTGCTGGTCAAGCCGCTGGCGCAGTTCATCGAGACCGACAAGTCGGTGGTGCTGCGGCGCCGCGCCGCCGAACTGCTGGCCAACCAACCGCCGGCCGACGCCAACGGCACGATCCGCAGGCTGCTGAAGAACGCCCGCGTCGGCTCGGCGCCGACGGTCCAGGGCGAGCTGGTGCGCGGCCTCGCGCGCTGCGGCTACGACAAGGCGCAGTGGAACGAGGTGGGCGACCTGTTCGAACGCGAGTACCACCCCGAACGCGTGCCGGTGCAGGAGGCGGTGCTCGATCTGGTGATCGCGCACAAGGAGGCGCAGGCGCTGCCGCTGCTGCTGCGCAACCTCGACGAGCCGGTGCCGGAGAACGTCGACGACGCGAGCAACCCGCCGGCCGAGTACTGGGAAGCGCGCTGGAAGTCGTGGTCGGCGTGGCGCGGCAAGGTCAAGGACGCCTTGTTCGCGGTGACCGGCCAACGCTTCAGCACGGCGGCCGAAGCGAAGGCCTGGTTGAAGAAGAATCCGGTCAAGTGACGGCCGGCCCGGCGGCGACGCCGGATCCCAGGCTCACTTCGGCGGCAGCGTCACGTCCGTGGTCGCTGTCTCGCCGGCCTTCACCTCGACTTCGACCGGGGTCGAGTACGGACTCGGCGTCGGTCCGATCGCTTGCCCGCGCACCCGGTATTTGCCAGCAGCCAGGCCCGACAGCCGGAAGTTGCCGCCCATCGCCATCTCCGGCTCGCCCCAATCCTCGGTGCCCGCGGCGCACTTCTGCACCATCGCCATGCGCGCTGGCTTGCCCTCGGCGTCGAGCACACGGCCGCGGATGTGGCCGGCCGCGCCGAGTTCGACCCGCCCGCACTCGGTGACCTGCCGCTCGACGACCGACTGCGCCTTCAACTCGCGCGGCGCGTACTTCTTGTGCTTGATGCGCACCGTGTAGTCGCCGACCGGAACGTCCTCGACCACCGCGACGCCATCCTCGTCGGCGAACGCGCGCGGCGCGCCGACGGTCATCGTCGTCGTCTCCGGCGCCTCGCCGCCGCCGCCGTCGGCGGTCATCACCATCGAGACCATCATCACGCGCTGTTGCGGCCGCGCACCGTTCGCGCGCGGCGACTCGGCGCTGGCCCGCACCAGCTCGACCTCGGCCTTCTCGATGCCCTCGCCCGAGCCCTGGGCGACGACCTGGACGCGCAGCGTGCCGGTGCGCAGCACGAGATCCTGGCGGACCTCGGCGGTGTTCACCGGCACGTCGAGTTCGTGCTCGGCCTTGACGAGCTGCGTCGACTTGCCGAACCGCAGCTGGTAGCGGCCGGCCTCGACGTCGTCGAACGCGAACGCGCCGCTGCCATCGGTCGTGGTCGAGCGGCCGCCGAAACCGCCCGGCAGGAAGCCGCCGTTCTCCTCGCCCGCCAGTTCGACCGTGCAGTCGGCGGCCGGCCCGGACACACCGGTCACGACGCCGTACAGCTTCGCCAGCACCGGCCGGCGCAGTTCGACGTGTGCGGTCTCGCCGGCGACGACCGTGAAGGTGCGCTTCGATGCGGCGATCGTCGTGCTGTCGCCGCCGACGAACACCATCTCGTTGCCGCCGATGCGCGTACCCGAGCGCGGCCGCGTCAACGCGACCTCGTAGTCTCCCGGAGCCAGCGCGCTGGTCCGCACCAGGCCGGCCGCGTCGGCGCGCAGCAGTTGCTGGCCCGCGCGTCCCTCGTCCTCGCCGGTGTAGCGCACCTCGACCTCCGCGCCGGCGACCGGCGCCCCGTCGGTGCCGAGCACCAGGATCTCGGCCTGTCCCGGCTTGCGCATGGTCAGCGACGCGTCGACGGCACCCGACTTCGGCGCGGTGACCCGGGCCGCGAGAGCCGGCGCGAAATCAGCGTGTTTGGCGGTGATCGACAGGTCCCCGGCGGGCAGACCCTGGAAGCGCACCATGCCCTCGTCGTCGGTCGTGCCGGACGCGAGCGCCTCGTCGCCGCCGGCGATCCTCACCTCGCCGTTGTCCTCCTCGACGCGGTGGCCGCGGGCCCGGACCTGCACGTTGCCGGGCCCGCCCGGCGCCGCCGCCCGTTCGACCCGGACCGCCGCCTTGGCGACCGGCTTGCCCGCTTCGTCGACGACCTTGACGTTGGCGGTGGCGCCGAGATCGGCGATCAGCCGCACGCCCTTGGTCGCCTGCGCCGGCACCACCACGACCGGCCCGTGCCGGACCGGCCGATGGCCGGCGCCGCGCGCCGTCAGCGTCACGCTGCCCGGCTTGACGTTCTCGAGCCGGAACGAGCCATCGGCTGCCGTGGTCGCCGAGCCGCGCCCGGGCAGCGGCAGGTCGTCGGCTTCCTCGAGCACGATGGCGCCCTCGTCGCCCGGGCCGCCGCCGGCGCGGATCCGGCTGCCGGCGATCGGCGTGCCGTCCGGGGCCTGCAGCACGCCTTCGACCGAAGCCAGGCGCTCGACCTTCAGCACCAGGTTGCCAGTGCCGACCTCGACGTCGTTGGCGCTCGCGGACGAGTGGCCGGGGCCGAACGCACGCACCGACGCGGTCTTCTCGGCGAGGCCGGACAACGTGAACCAACCGTGCTGGTCGGTCGTCGTCGCCTCGTCAGCGGAGAAACGCTCGATGTCGACGCCGCCGCGCGCTTCGCGGCGCTTGCTGCCGACCTTCATGCCGGCGACGCCGATGCCGCGGTCGTCGACGACCTGGCCGGCGATCGCCGCGCCCGGCTTCACCACCAGCACGATGCCGGTGAGCTGCTGCTCGGGCGCGAGTTCGAGTTCCTTGGTGGCCGGCAGGAACCGGTCCGACGCGGTGCGCAACGTCCACGCGCCCGGCTGCAGCATGCCGAGCGTCCAGGTGCCGTCGGCGGCCGAGGTCGACGAACTGATGCCGCCGAACGCGAAGCCGCCGAGCGTGACCGCGACCCGCACGCCCCCGACCGGCTGCCCGTGCTGGTCCTGCACGATGCCCTGCACCGAGCCCGCCCGGTACACGGTGACGTCACCGAGGTCCTGATCCCCCTTCCTGCCATCGATGCGGGGCGTGCCGGGCGCGAGCACCATGTCGGGCGTCTCCACCGCCAGTTCCCCCTGGCGATTGCGCGCCACCGGGATCCGGAAGGTGCCGTCCGCCTTGGTGGTGTACTTGGGTCGATCGTCGCGCCGGCGATCCGCGCCGGGCGGCGGCGGCAGCGGGATGTCCGCGAGCGCGCCATCTTCGAACGTCGGCCAGGTGCGCAGCGACAGCTCGAGTCCGGCGCGCGGTGTGCCGCGGGCGTCGACCGCGCGCCCGCGGATCGCGGCCTCGGCGGCTGGCGTCGCCACCTCCGTGCCGGTCGGCGCCGCCGTGCGTTGCTGGCTGGCCTCGGTGGTCCCCGTTGCCGGCGCCGCCAGCGGCGAAGCGGCCGGTGTCGCGGTCACTGCCGGCGCCGCCCCGACCATGGCCGGGCTCGCGCCGGGCAGCGCGGGTGCCGGCTCGCCGCCGCCCCCTCCGAAGACGAACCAACTGGCAACGGCGGCAACGAGGACGAGCGCAACGACGAGGGCTTTGGCGTTCATCGGGGACGAGCGGGCGTGAGCGGGCCTCTACGAAGTCCGGCCCACGAACTCCCAACGGCGACAGGGTATCGCGCCACGATCCCGGCTCCACGTGCGCGACCCGAGTCCGGCCCGTAGGCTCGCGATCGCCATGCCGAACCACGCCCACTGCCAGCGGCGCCGCGACCAGTTCCTCGCCGCGATCGACACCCCGGTCCTGCTGATGGCCGGCGGTTGGATCGCCCGCAACTACCCCGCCAACTGGCAGCCGTTCCGCGCCGACAGCACGTTCCTGTTCTTCTTCGCCGAGCCCGAGCCGAACGCCGCCGCGCTGTTCGACCCCAAGGATGGCTCGGTGACGCTGTTCCTCGACGAACGCACGCAGGCCGACGCGCTGTGGCACGGCCCGGTTCCGAGCTTCGCCGACGTCAAGAAGCTGACCGGCGTCGATGCCGTCGAGAAGCGCGGCGAGCTCGCCAAGGTCGTCGCCCGCAAGGTCGGCAGGCGCAAGGTGCGCACCGTCGCGATCCCCGACCAGCGCGCGACCGCCGAGGCGATCGCGATCACCGGCGAACCGCTCGACTTCTTCGCCGCGAAGAGTGCCGGCGCCCCCGACCTGCTGCAGGCGATCGCGCGGCTGCGCAACCACCGCAGCGACGAGGAACTCGCCGAGATGCGGCAGGCAGCGGCGGTGACGCGCGAGGCGCACACCGTGGCGATGGCGCGCACGCGGCCCGGCATCTACGAGCAGGAACTGGTCGGCCACGTCGAGGGCACGTTCGCGCGCAACGGCTGTGTGCCGGCCTACAACACGATCCTGTCGGTGCGCGGCGAGGTGCTGCACAACCACGCGCACACCAACCTGCTGAAGGACACCGACCTGGTGCTGCTCGACGCCGGCGCCGAACGCCAGAGCGGCTACTGCGCCGACGTCACGCGCACCTGGCCGGTCAGCGGTCACTTCTCGCCGGAGGCCCGCGACGTCTACGACGTCGTGCTCGCGTCCGAGAAGGCGGCGATCGCGGCGGTGCGGCCCGGCGTGCGCTACCGCGACATCCACATGCTGGCCTCGCGCGTGCTCGCCGACGGCCTGGTGCAGATGGGCCTGATGCACGGCGACCCGGCGGAACTGGTCGCCGATGGCGCACACGCGATGTTCTTCCCGCACGGCGTCGGCCACCTGCTCGGTCTCGACGTGCACGACATGGAGACGTTCGGCGACCTGATCGCCTACGGCCCCGGCCGCACGCGCAGCGAACAGTTCGGCACCGCCTACCTGCGCCTGGACCTCGACCTCGAGCCGGGCATGTGTTTCACGATCGAGCCGGGCATCTACTTCGTGCCGGCGATCCTGCGCGATGCGAAGTTCAAGAAGCAGTGGAAGGGCCAGGTCGACTTCGCGCGCGCCGAGCACTTCCTGACCATGCACTCGCTGCGCGGCTTCGGCGGCATCCGGATCGAGGACGACGTCGTCTGCACCGCCAGCGGCGCCGAGGTCCTGACCGCGGCGGTGCCGAAGGAACGACTGGCGATCGAGGCGCTGGTCGGCAGCGCCGGGGCCTGACCGGCCTCAGCGGCCGGGGAACGCGACCAGGCGCGCTTCCGGCCAACGCCGCTGCACCGCTGCCGCC
>JBASWX010000094.1:0-1694 GCA_049276695.1 Planctomycetota bacterium | reverse complement strand
CGGCGGTGGTGGTGGTGGTGGTCGCCGCGACGGCGGCGGTGGTGGTGGCGGCGGCCGGCGCGAGCGCTGGTGATCGATCGCCCGCGGCCGGTAGGCGGGTAGCCTGAGGGCGCGGCTGAACCCGCGCCCGATGCCTCGCTTCCTGATCGCGTTCCTGCTGGCGGCATGCGCCGCCAGCCCGGTCCCGCCGGCACCGCTCAGCGAGCTGTCGGCGTGGACCAACCGCGACGTCGCCCCTGGCGTCGTGCTCCGGCAACGTTGGTTGCCGTCGCTGTTCGGGGCCCCGCAGAGCCTGACCGTGCTCGACGTGCGGCCCGAAGCGGCGCGTTTCGACGTCGTCGCTCCGGAGCGCCGCACGCGCACCAGTGCGATCGCGATCGCCGCCGGCGCGCTGGCTGCGATCAACGGCGGCTTCTTCGCGATCGAGACGACCGGCAAGTCGCTCGGCCTGTTGCGCCTCGACAACGCGCTGGTGGTGCCCGCGAACGCGGACCAGGCCAGTGTCGGCATCGCGCGCGACCGCCGCCTGCACCTGGCGACGCGCCCGGCGGGCGACTGGCCCGAGATGTTCGAGGCACTGGGTGCGGGCCCGATGCTGCTGGCCGGCGGCGAAGTCGTCGACCACGGCGAACGTGGCCGCACGCGCCGGCACCCGCGTTCGGCGGTCGGGTTGCGCGCCGACGGCAGCGTGGTGCTGCTGGCGATCGACGGCCGCACCGGGATGGCGACCGGCACGACCTTCGAAGAAACCGCGCACGTGCTGCAGGAACTCGGCTGCGTCGACGCGGTGAACCTGGACGGCGGCGGCAGCACGACGCTGTGGGTCGCGGGGCTCGGCGTCCAGAACTTCCCGTGCGACAACAAGCGCTACGACCACGACGGCGAACGCGCGGTCGCCAACGCACTGCTGCTGCTGCCGATGCCTGTGTCCGGGCGCTGATCGTTGCGGTGCACGCGGCCACGGGCGTCCGCGCTCGCTACGCCGATTGCGGCGGCCGCTACCGCACCTGGGCCCATGCGTGGCGAAGTGGGCTCTGGAGTTGCCTGTGGTGGCGATGAACCGACCCATGCCCCACCTCGTCTCCCGCCGCCCGGCCGCCGTCGTCCGGAGACCGCTGCGCAGCACTCGCGCGCGGCAGGTGTTCGACCTGGCGGACTACGAACAAGCGCTGCGTGCCGCCGGTTCGCGCGCCGAACTGTCGGCGCTGCTCGGCGGCAAGGGCGCCAACCTCGCCGAGATGACGTCGCTCGGCCTGCCGGTGCCGCCGGGTTTCGTGATCACCACGATCGCGTGCAAGGCGTTCCTCGCAGCTGGCCGCATGCCCGCGTGGTTGTGGCCGCAGGTCGAGGGCGCATTGGCGCAACTCGAACGCGCGACCGGCAAGCGCTTCGGCGACGTCGAGCGGCCGCTGCTGGTGTCGTGCCGCTCGGGCGCCAGGTTCTCGATGCCGGGGATGATGGACACGGTGCTCAACCTCGGCATGACCGATGCGGTCGCCGCGAGCCTCGCCCGCGCGACCGGCGACGAGCGTTTCGCCTGGGACTCGTACCGCCGGTTCGTGCAGATGTTCGGCCGGGTGGTGCTCGGCGTGCCCGACGCGGCGTTCGAGGGGCCGCTGCAGCAATGCCGCGCGCGCCGCGGCGTCACCAACGACGCCGAGCTGCCGGCCGCCGACCTGCGCGCGCTGGTCGAC
>JBASWX010000093.1:0-1594 GCA_049276695.1 Planctomycetota bacterium | reverse complement strand
GCCACGGCCAGCCGCCGCTGACGAACGCGACGTGGCCGCCGTGCGCCGGGAACTGCGCGCGCAGGAACGAGGACCCGGCGACCGCCGCGTGCGGGAGCACGTCCGGCGTGCTGAGCGGATCGTCGGCGGCGGCGATCAGCAGGGTCGGGCGCCGGATCGCCGGCAGCAGCGGCCCGCAGCTCTGGGTGCGGTAGTACTCGTTCGCATCGCGGAAGCCGTGCAGCGGAGCGGTGACCAGGTCGTCGAAGGCGGCGAACGTGCGGCACCTGCGCACCGCGGCGACGTCGCACAGGCCGGGGAACTGTCGCTCCTTGGCGACCGCCTTCGGGATGAGGGTTCGGAGGAAGTGGCGCGCAATCGCGCCGCCGAAGCGGCGGTCGCACTGGCGGCCGCACACCGCGAGGTCGAACGGCGCGGAGATCGCCGCCGCGGCCAGCACGTTCGCCGGGATGCCATCGCCGTTCTCTCCCAGCCATTTCAGCAACACGTTGGCCCCGAGCGAGAAGCCGAGCGGCAGCAGCGGTGCCTGCGGGAACCTGGCCGTCAGCCGGGCGACGACGAAGGCGAGGTCGCTGGTCTCGCCACTGTGGTAGGTGCGGCGCGCACGGTTCAGCACACCGCCGCACGAGCGGAACTCGAGCACGACGAGGCCGAGACCGGCCGCCGTCGCCTGGTGCGCGGTGGCGACGACGTACGGGGAATGACGACTGCCTTCGAGGCCGTGCAGCAGCAGGACGCGCGGTGACGCCGGCGACGGCGCGTCGCCGAAGTGCACCCGCAGTTCGTCGCCGTCGGGTGTCGGCCACGTCTCGAGGCGCAGCCGAGGCAACGGCGCCGCGATCCGCATCGCGACCATCGTCTGCAACAGACCGGAGCGCAACCAGACCGGCGGCCGGAACTCCGTCGGCTGCCACGGCAGGCAATTCACGCGCGCGTCCCGAACAACGCGGAGCCGACGCGCACCAGGGTCGAACCGCAGGCGATCGCTGCCTCGAGGTCGCCCGACATGCCGAGGCTCAACACCGGCAGCGGCAGTCCCGACGCCACGCGCAGTTGCTGGCACAACGTCGCCACCGCGCGGAACACCGGCACCGGGTCACCCGCCGCCGGCCCCATCGCCATCACGCCGCGCACGCGCAGCGCCGGACAGTTGGTGACCACGTGGCGCAGCAATGCGGGTGCGTCGGCCGGTGCGCAACCGTGCTTGCTCGCTTCGTTCGTCGCGTGCACCTGCAACAGCACGTCGAGCGCACCCGCCCGCCGCGCCAGTTCGCGCTGCAACTCGTCGGCGAGCCGCACGCGGTCGAGGCTGTGCAGCAGCTCGAGCCCGGGCACTGCGAGCAGATCGCGCACCTTGTTGGTCTGCAACGAACCGATCAGGTGCCAGCGCAGGTCCCGGAGATCACGCAGCTCGGCGGCCTTGGCGGCCAGTTCCTGGACCCGGTTCTCGCCGAAGCTGCGCTGGCCGGCGGCGACCGCGGCGCGCACCGCCATCGCCGGGAAGGTCTTGCTGACCGCGAGCAACGCCACGTCGCCGGCCGCGCGTCCCGCGGCGCGGCACGCCACGGCGAGCCGTTCGCGCACTGCCGCCAGG
>JBASWX010000092.1:0-2094 GCA_049276695.1 Planctomycetota bacterium | reverse complement strand
GCGCACCTTCGGCCCGGCCAACTACGCGCGCGCCTGGCTGGCCGCGCAGGCGACGCGCGGCGCCGACACCGAGGCGGCGGCCGCGCTGTTGATCGAGCAGGTGCGGCTGGGCCGCGCCGACGAGGCGCAGGTCGCGATGGCGGCGCTGCGCACGATCACCGGCATCGACTTCGTGGTCGGCGATCGCGACGCCTGGCTTGCCTGGTGGCAGAGCCGCCGCTAAGCACGGCGCCGTGAGCTTCCCTCCGGTCGCCGAGCAACTCGCGGTCCTGAAGCGCGGCACCGTCGACATCAGGAACGAGGCCGAACTGGTCGAGCGCCTTGGCGAATCGGCGCGCACCGGCACGCCGCTGCGGGTCAAGCTCGGCATCGATCCGAGTTCCCCCGACATCCACCTCGGGCACACCGTCGTGCTGCGCAAGCTGCGCGACTTCCAGCGCCTCGGCCACCGCGCGATCGTGCTGTGGGGCACCGCGACGGCGATGGTCGGCGACCCCACCGGCCGCAACAAGACGCGGCCGGCGCTGACCCGCGAGCAGGTCGAAGCCAACAAGCGCACCTACCGCGAACAGGTCGCGCGCGTGCTCGACGTCGCCAACGTCGAGGAGCGCGAGAACGGCGAGTGGTTCCTGCAGCAGTCGTTCATGGACTGCGTGGCGCTGGCCGGCCGCTACACCGTCGCCCGGATCCTCGAGCGCGACGACTTCCAGAAGCGCTTCCGCGCCGAGCAGCCGATCTCGGTGCACGAGTTCCTGTACCCGCTGCTGCAGGGCCACGACTCGGTCGAGCTGCGCTGCGACGTCGAACTCGGCGGCACCGACCAGCTGTTCAACCTGATGGTCGGCCGTGAACTGCAGAAGCAGGCGGGCCAGCGCCCCCAGGTCTGCATCACGGTGCCGCTGCTGGAAGGTCTGGACGGCACCAACAAGATGTCGAAGTCGCTCGACAACTACGTCGGCGTCGCCGAGCCCGCCTCGGTGCAGTTCGGCAAGCTGATGAAGGTGCCGAACGGGCTGCTCGAGAAGTACTTCACGCTGTTGACCGACCAGCCCGCCGCCCGGGTCGCCAGCCTGCTCGGCAACCCGCTCGAGGCCAAGTTCGCGTTGGCTGCCGCGATCGTCGCCGGCTACCACGGCGCCGACGCCGCCAGCACTGCCCGCTCGGAGTACGACCGCGTGCACCAGCAGGGCGGGCTGCCCGACCAGTTGCCCGAATGGCGTCCGGGAGCCGAGACCCGGCGTCTCGACGATGGCCGCATCGCGCTGCCCAACGGCCTGGCCGGCTCCGGCCTCGCGTCGTCGACCAGCGACGCTCGCCGCCTGATCGAGGCAGGCAGCGTGCGGATCGACGGCGCGGTGGTGAAGGACGTGAAGTCGGCGTTCGGCCCCGGCACCTACGTGGTGCAGGTCGGCAAGGGCAAGGCCGCGCGCTGGCTCCTCGGCTGACGCGGGCGCCGCGTCCCGGACCGGTGCGATCCGGTCGAGTCGGTGGCCGGGAATGCCGATGGTCGGGCCGGCGCGGCGATGGGTAGGATGCGTGCCGGTGGACGGTCCCACCGGGCGGTTCGGCTGGCGACACGGTGCAATGGCGGTGAGGAACGGCGGCTCGCAACTCCTGGCCCCGGGCGCGGCGATGGCCATCGCCCTCCTGGCGGTCTGCGGCAACGCGGGCCTGCGCGCGCAGACCGATGGGATCGACAAGCTGCGCGCGCAGCTCGCGCGGTCTGGTCCCGACGACCGCGAGGTGCGCGATGGCGCGATCGAGCGCCTGCTGGTGATGCCGGTCCGCAAGGCACACGAAGCGCTGCAAGCCAACCTCGCCGCACCTGCGGGCGACCCGGACGGACTCGCGCTGGCGATCTGTTCGTCGCTGCAGCGCCACTTCCTGTTGAGCCCGGCGACGCAGTTCGGCGGAGCCAACGGCAGCGAACGGCTAGGCATCCTGGCCGGCTACCTCGCGGCGCTGGCGCCGCGCTGGCACGGCCTCGGTGCCGGTACCGAGGGCGAACCGGAACCGGTGCGGGCGGCTGCCCGGCTGGCACTGCAGCGCATCGTGCCGCGCGATCTCGATGCCGCGGCGCGCACGGTGCTGGCG
>JBASWX010000091.1:0-2522 GCA_049276695.1 Planctomycetota bacterium | reverse complement strand
GCGACGGCGAGCGTGTGGGCGGCCGCGATCGCGGCGCCGGCGAGCACCAGCACCGCGAGCAGGACCTCGAGGTAGGTGAAGCCGGCGCGCGCGGTCATGGCCGGGAGTCCGCGAGCGGGAACGTGAGCTCGAACACGGCGCCGTGCGGCACCGCGTCGCGCAGGTCCAGCCGGCCGCCGAGCCGGCGCACGATCTCGCGCACGATCGCGAGCCCGATGCCCGCACCTTGCACGTTGCCGGTGAAGTCCGAGTCGATCTGGTGGAAGGCGCCGAGCACCGGGGCGCGCTCGCTGGCCGGGATGCCCGGGCCGCGGTCCTCGACCTCGATCACGACTGCGGCGCCGTCGCGCCGGGAGGCCACGCGCACCCACGGCCGCGCGCTGCCACTGAACTTGATCGCGTTGTCGATCAGGTTCTGCAGGACGATGCGCAACCGCGGTCCGGGGATCGGCACTGCGACCGCGTCCGCGGCCAGGTCCCAGACCAGCTCGACCGGCCGGGTCGCCGCCTGGTCCGCGTAGTGCGCGGCGAGGTCCTGACCGACGCGCCGCAGATCGCCGCTGCCGGGCGTCGTCCACGAACCCTCGAGCAGCTCGGTGAACTGGAACAGGCGGTCGACGAGGCCGGCGAGGTCGCGTGTGCGGCCGTCGATCTCGGCCAGGAACGTCGCCTGCTCCGCCGGCGGGGCGCCATCCATCAGCTCGATCGCGCAGCGCAGCGAGGTCAGTGGCGTGCGCAGCTTGTGCGAGATCAACGACACGAAGTTGCGCTTCAACCGCTCCTCGCGCCGCAGCCGGGTCAGGTCGCGCACGGTCAGCACGATGCCCGGTGCGCCGTCGCTGCCGCACGGGCGCGAGCGCACGCCCAGCACGCGGGCGGCCCGTTGCCCGGGCACCGCCAGCTCGCGCTCGAACGGGCCGGCCAGCAGGCGTTCGAGCGTGAACCCGCCGTCGAGGGCGAGCAGGCGCTCGTGCACGTCGTGGCCGTCGAGCAGTTCGCGGGCGATCGGGTTGCACAGCGTGGTGTTGCCGTGCTGGTCGAGCATCGCGATGCCTTCCGGATGGCTGTTCACCACCAGTTCGAGCTGCTGCCGCTGCGCCTGCACCTGCCGCAGGTTGCGGGCCCGGCCGAGCGCGATCGCGGCCTGCGAGGCGACGCTGGCGATCAACTTGGCGTCGCCGGTGCTGAACGGGCAGCCCTGTGCGGACAGCACGACGACGAGGCCGGCGAACGCCTGGCCGACGTGGATCGGCGAGGTCAACACGCTGAACCTGGTGTTGCCGGCCACCAGGATGCGGTCGGCGTCCGGCCCGTAGAACAGGCACGGGCCGCTGACCAGGTCCTTCGCCGACAGTTCGTCGATGCGGATCAGCGCCTGCGCGTCGCCGCGCACCGCGGCCAGCGACAAACCGGCGTCGCCGACCAGGAACAACGCCCCCTGGTCGGCGGCGACGGTGTCGAGGCAACGCTGCAACGCGAACTCGCCGATCGCCGACTCGTCCTCGACCTTGGCGAAGCACGCCGCCGACTTGTAGACCGCATCGAGCGCGTCCAGCGTCTCCAGCAGGTGCAGGCCGACGCGCTGGTCGAGGCTGTCGCCGGCGGTGGCGTCGCGCGGCAGGCCGATGGGAGTGAACGAGCGGTGCGGCATGGTCAACCTCGCGACATCTTGAAGATCGGCATCATGATCGACAGCGCGACGAAGCCGACGATCGCCGCCATCAGCAGGACCATCACCGGTTCGACGATCGTGACCAGGTCGCGGATCGCGCGCTCGAGGTCCTTGGTCAGCTTCTGGCCGAGCTTCAGCATCACGCGGTCGAGGCTCGCGGTGGCTTCGCCGGCAGCGACCAGCTGGCCGAACGAACTGCCGAGCAGCGGCCGGTCGGCGACCGCTTCGCGCAGCGAGCCGCCGTTGGTGACCGTTTGCCTGGCGCGCTGCCAGATGACGGCGAAGGCCTGGCTGCCGGCGACCTCGGCGGTGTGTTCGAGCGCGGCTGGCAGCGGCACCCCGGCCTGCAGCAACAAGCCGAAGGTCCGGGTGCAGCGCGCATGGATCACGGTGCGGCGCAGTGCTCCGATGCCGGGCAGGCGCAGCAGCACCGCGTCGAACCAGACGGCGCCGGCGGTGGTGCGCAGCGCCAGCATGGCACCGGTGATCGCCGCGGCGAGGCCGGCGAGCAGCCAGGGCCAGTGGTGCTGCAACAGGTCGCCGGCGGCGAGCAGCAGGCGGGTCGGCGTGGGCAGCGGCTTGCCGCGCAGCAGCGTCTCGAACTTCGGCACGATGCAGGTCAGCAGGAAGACCACGACGCCCGCGGTCATCACCGCCATGATCGCCGGGTACAGCAGCGCCGAGCGCACCTTGCCGCGCAGCGCCGCGTCGACCTCCATGCCGTCGACGGTGCGGCGCAGCATGTCGCCGAGCTGGCCGGTGGTCTCGCCGGCGCGCACCATCTGCACCAGCAGCGGCGGGAACGCCCGCGGCAGGCTGGCCATCGCCGCCGACAGCGGCAGGCCGCCGC
>JBASWX010000090.1:0-2213 GCA_049276695.1 Planctomycetota bacterium | reverse complement strand
GGCGAAGGCAGCGTTCGCGCAAGCGCAGTGGACCGCGACGCGCGAACTGGCGCTGGGCGAAGGCCGCCGCCTGGACGGCCGCACCACCACGCAGATCCGGCCGATCTGGAGCGAAGTCGGCCTGCTGCCGCGGGCGCACGGTTCGGCGCTGTTCACCCGCGGCGAGACCCAGGCGCTGGTGACCTGCACGCTCGGCAGCCCCGACGACGCGCTGCGCATCGACGGCATCGGCGCCGACGGTGCGACGACGCCGTTCCTGCTGCACTACAACTTCCCGCCGTACTCGGTCGGCGAGATCCGGCCGCTGCGCGGCCCCGGCCGCCGCGAGATCGGCCACGGCTCGCTGGCTCGCCGGGGCCTGATGCCGTTGCTGCCGGAATCGGCCCACTTCCCGTACACGATCCGGCTCGAGTCGGAAATCACCGAGAGCAACGGCAGCTCGTCGATGGCGACGGTGTGCGGCAGCTCGATGGCCATGCTGCACGCGGGCGTGCCGCTCGCGCGGCCGGTCGCCGGCATCGCGATGGGGCTGATCTCCGATGGCAGTCGGCACGCGGTGCTCAGCGACATCCTCGGCGACGAGGACCACCTCGGCGACATGGACTTCAAGGTCGTCGGCACCGAGGCCGGCATCACCGCGATCCAGCTCGACAACAAGCTCGGCGGCCTGCCCGACGCAGTGCTGGGCCAGGCGTTGACCCAGGCGCGCGATGGCCGGCGGCACATCCTGGCCGAGATGCACAAGACGATCAGCTCGCCGGCGAAGCCGTCCCGCTTCGTGCCGCAGGCACTGCGCCTCGCGATCATGCCGGACGCGATCGGGGCCTTGATCGGGGCGCGCGGCGCCAACATCAAGGCGATCACCGAGAGCACCGGCGCCCGCGTCAGCGTCGACGACCACGGCGAGGTGCTGATCTACGCCACCGACCAGAACAGCGCCGCGCGCGCCCGAACAATGGTGCTGCGCGCCGCCGGCGTGCTGCACGTCGGCCGCTGCTACCGCGGCACCGTCACCGGCGTGAAGGACTTCGGCGCCTTCGTCAAGATCAACGCCGTCAACGAAGGCCTGGTGCCGATCGAGGAACTCGACCGCATGCCCGTGCGCGCTGCCGGCGACGTCGCGCGCGAGGGCGACGAGATGATCGTCGCAGTACTCGGCGCCGACGATCGCGGCCGGTTGCGGTTGTCGCGCCGCCAGGCGCTTGGCGTCGACGAAGCCCAGATCGAATTCTGATCGCAGCCGATCAGGGCACGCGGGCTCGCGCCTGCACGAAGCTGTACCAGAACACCGCGTCCGGATCGCGGGCGACGCGCTGCAGTTCCTGCTGCATGCCGGCGACGACGTCGTGCGGCACCTTGCCGGCCTTCGCCAGCGCCGGTGCGCCGCTGAGCAGCAGTTCGCTCCAGTAGGCGAGGAACTCGGTGCGCTCGCCCGGCGCGCGGTTGTCGAGGTGGAACGTCTTCACCTCGGTGCGGATGTCGGCGAAGCCGTTCTTCAGCAGCAGGTTGCCCAGCTTGGCGCCGACGAACGGATCGCCGCCCATCTGGAGCTGCGTGTCGTTGAAGTTGCGCCAGTAGCGCAGCGTGTGCGGGCTGTACGGGTCGAGGAAGAAGGTCGCGTTCATCACTTCGGTGCACACCACCGGCGAGCCGGGGCGCAGCACGCGGCGCACTTCGGCGAGCGTGCGCGGCGGATCGGCGACGTGTTCGAGGATCCAGCACAGGAACGCGCCGTCGAACGTGTCGACCGGGAACGGCAGCGTCTCGGCCGGTGCTTCCTGCGCGGTGAAGCGGTGTTTGCCGATCGCACAGCGCTCCAGGTGCGCGCACGCAGCCGCCAGGTTGGCGGCGCTGCGGTCGACGCCGGTCACGTGCAGCAACGGGAAGTGGCGCAGCAGGATCTCGGTCTGCGCCCCCACTCCGCAGCCGACCTCGAGCACGTTGCGGCAGCGGCGGAACGGCAAGCGGTCGTGCACCGCGTCGGCGAGGAACGCCGCCTGGTGGTACAGCCGATCCTGCTCGTGCTGGGTGTAACCGTGCAGGTAGGTGCCTGCGGGCGACCGGCGGCGAGCGGCGCGCTTGCTGGCGACCTTGGTGCGGCGGCGCGGGGTGGACCGACTCATGCCCACGATCGTCGATGCGGTTCCCGGCGCATGCAAGCGCGACGCCCGATCAGCCGGCCGACATCGGCACGACGCCGCGCGGCGCGTGCA
>JBASWX010000089.1:0-7939 GCA_049276695.1 Planctomycetota bacterium | reverse complement strand
GTGCTGCCGTTGCTGCCGGCAGCGTGGGCATGCACGGCTGCGGCCTCGCCGCCGGAATCGGCCAGCGGCGGCGCCGGTTCGACCGGCGGCGGCACGAACGGCAGCGCGTGCTGGTCGGACGTCGTGGCGCCGCCTTCGATCTGGTCCTCGATCTTGAAGTCGCGCAGGTTCGGCGCCTGCGTGAAGATGATGATCTCGCCGATCAGCCCGAAGCCGATCAGCTGCACGCCGAACGCCGCGGTGATCGCCCCGATCACGAAGCCGGGCTTGTCCGACAACGGCTCGCCGCTCGCGATGCGGTCCCACAGGTACCAGGCCGCGACCGGCGCGCCGACCGCGATCGCGGCGAAGCCGAGGTAGCCGAAGAATCGCAGCGGCCGCTGCGTGAAGCGCGTCAGGAACGTGATCGCGAGGATGTCGAGGAAACGCCGCAGGTAGACGCCGACGCCGTAGAAGCCGGCGCGGCCCTTCTCCTCGCGGTGGCGCACCCGCACCTCGACGACGCGAAAACCCTGTCGCCGCGCCAGCACCGGCAGGAAGCGGTACAGCTCGCCGTAGACGGCGACCTCCTCGAGCACGTGGCGGCGGAAGCCGCGCGTGCCGGAGTTCAGGTCGTGGTACGGCATGTTCATGATGAAGCGCAGCACCAGGTTGAACAGCCGCGACTGCAGCTGGTTCAGCCACGGGTCGATGCGCGAGTGCCGCCAGGTCGCGACGCAGTCGGCGCCCGCCTCCAGCGCCTTGACCACCTTCAGCACGTCCTCGGGCTCGATCTGCAGGTACGACGGCACGTTGACGACCAGCTCGCCGGTGGTCTTGGCGACGCCGGCCGACAGTGCGATCGACTCGCCGAGCCCGCCGCCTTCGAGCTGCACGATGCGCAGCGGCCACCGGCTGCCGACTTCGCGCAGTTCCTCTTCGAAACGCGTGCCGGGGCCGTCGAGCACGACCACGAACTCGCAGCGATAGCCGCCGCCGACCAGCGCCTTGCCGAACGCGTCGACGACCGCGCGCGGCTGGCCTTCCGGCCCCGCGATCGCGACCACCACCGAGACCAGCGGTGCGCTCATCGGCTGGCCTCGCGCGCCGTCACCGAGATGCGCTGGCGGAAGAACTTCGACACCTTGACCTGCAGCTCGGCGAGGAAGCCGAGCAGGAACACGTTGAGCGCCACCAGCGACGCGACGGCGCCGGCCGCGACCGCCGCCATGTCGTAGTCGCCGAACCACTCCCAGTGGCCGTCGCGGTGCGCCTTCACGAAGCCGAGCAGGAACAACGCCGGCGCGACGACGAACAGCGGCAGCGCCAGCAGCGAGAACCAGCGGATCGGGTGCGCCGCGAACTGGATCAGCATCTTGATGCCGACCAGGTCTGCCAGGACCCGGAACACCCGCGCGAGGCCGTACTTCGACTTGCCGGCGCGCCGCGCGTGATGGCGCACCGGCAGCTCGGTGATGCGCGCGCCGATGCCGGCGCCGAGTGCGGCCAGGAAGCGGTGCATGTCGGAGTACAGGTTCAGGCTGCGCAGCACCCAGGAGCGGTATGCCTTCAGCGAGCAGCCGGTGTCGTGGATGCGCGCGCCGGTGACGCGCGAGATCAGGAAGTTGGCGATGCGGCTCGGCAGCAGGCGCGTCGCGACGCGGTCCTGGCGGTGCCGCCGCCAACCGCACACGACGTCGTAACCTTGGTCGAGCTTGGCGACCAGCCGGCCGATGTCCGCGGGATCGTTCTGCAGATCGCCGTCCATCGTCACGATGGTGCGGCCGCGGGCGGCCCGGAAGCCGGCAGCCATCGCCGCGGTCTGGCCGTAGTTTCGCCGGAACAGCACCACGCGCAGGTGCGGGTCGGTCGCCGCCAGTTCGCGCAGCACGTCGCGGGTGCCGTCCTTGCTGCCGTCGTCGACCAGCACGATCTCGTACGAACGGCCGAGCAGTCCCAACGCGTGGGTCAGCGCCTCGTGCAAGGGGCCGACGTTCTCGCGCTCGTTGTAGATCGGCACGACGACGCTCAGCCCGGGCACCGGATCGGAACCCGGCACGGCGACGATCGCGGTTGGTTGCTCGGCGGGAAGGGTCACGGTGACGTCACGTATGGTGCGCCGGCTTCGCCCGCAGCGCGAGCCTCTGGCGCGGCGAATCGAGCGTGCCCGGGGTCGCACGACCGGGAACTGCCGCGAAGGCTCATGCGCAGAGCCACAGCGCCAGCGCCGTCGCGGCGGCGATCGCGGTGACCGCGACCAACGCGGCGAGCAGGCGGTACTGGTAACGGCGGTGGCCGGGCCCCGCGAGCACCGCGGCGGCCGTCTCGGGCAAGGCCTGGTCCGCGGCCGCCAGGTCGCCGCGTTCGAGGTGCGCCAGCGCTTTGCTCACCTGCCCGGGCAAGCGGCCGACGAACTCGTCGCGGTACAGGTCGGCCACCGTCAGGCCCTTCCATTCACGGCACAGCTGCACCGGCGGTCGGCCCGGATCCCCGGCAACCGGACCTCGCACCGCGCGCAACTGCGGCCCGGAACTGCCGCCAACGCCGCCTGCCGGATCATCGCCGTCGCCCATCACGACCGTGCTATCGGCGGCTGGCGCCGCCCTTCGTTAGCCGCGCTCGCCGACCGGGCGCAGCTACGGTGACACCGGACCAGGGTCGCGGTACCGTTCCGTCCCGGCCCGGCCAGCCCGATTCCACCAGCCAGGCCAGCCTTTCGCATTCATGGACCGGCCCGTTCGCATCGTGGTCGCAGGGCCGGTCGACCCGCGGTTGCCCGGAGAACTGCGGCAGTTGCCACTGCAGCCCGAAGTGCACACGGTGCCATCCCTGCTGTCCGACAGCGAGACGGTGCTGCGCTGCCAACCCGACGTGCTGATGCTGGGCCTCGGTCCCGATGCCGCGGAGGAAGTCGGCGGGATCCGGCTCTTGCAGCGGCTGTGGCCGGGCCTGGGCGTCGTGCTCGTGGTCGCTGCCGAGGGCGAGACCGCCGTGGCTGCGCTCGCGGCGCGGTTGCGGGCCCACGTGCTGGTGTTCCCCGACGCGACCGCGCAGCTCGCCGCGGTGCTCGAGCAGGCGCTGCTGCACAGCGACCGGCCGCGCGCCGACGTGTTCGTCGACCTGGCGCGCGGCGTCGCCGACGAGGTCAACAATCCGCTGCTGTTCGTCTCCGGCCACCTGCAGTTGCTGCTGGCTGGCTTCGACGCGGCCGCCGAACGCACCCGCCGCGATCAGGTCGGCGCCGCGATGGCCGGCATCGGACGCGTGACCGCAGCGGTCGACCGGCTGCGGCAGCTGGCGGCGGCGGCCGCGGGACCGCGCCGGCCCGTGTCCATCGATCTGGAGCGCCTGCTGTCCGACGCGATCGCCGCTCGCGTCGCAACCGGCGCTCCGGCGGTCGCCGCAGTCGCCGACGACCGCGACCACACCGTGAACGGCGACCAGGAGCAACTCGGCCCGGCGGTCGCAGCGCTGGTGCAGTTCGCGGCCGAACTCGGCGACGCGGGTGCCGGCATCGAGCTGCGGCTCGACGGCACGGCGTTCGTGCTGAACGCGCGCGGCACGATGCTCGCCGGCTGGGCGCTGCCGCAGACCTTCGAACCGTACTACCCGAGCCGTGCCCTGCGCGGGCAGGGCCAGGGTCTCGGGCTGTGCCTGCTGCAGACCGTGGTGCTCGGGCACGGCGGCCAGGCGACCGTGCGGCGCCTTGCCGACGCCAGCCTGCGCTTCCAGTTCGCGTTTCCCGGCGCCGGCCCACGGCCGACCTGACGCTCAGATCATCTGCGGCGTCGTGCCGGCGATGTTCGGGTCGACCGGGCCGAGGATCTTCTGGGTCACCGAGTACTCGACCATCGACCACAGCATCGACGTCACCATGTACACCAGCAGGCCGGCGGCGTAGTAGTACAGCATCACGCCGAAGATCAGCGGCATGTAGCGCATGATCATCATCTGCTGGCGTTGCTGGGGGTCGGTCGGCAGCGGCGTGCGCAGCGTCTGCACGACCATCAACGCGATCCACAGGATCGGCAGCAGGTTGAACTGGTGCGGCCAAAAGCCCAGTGCGAACAGGCCGTCGGGCCGGCTGAGGTCGTCGATCCAGCTCGCGAACGGCTGGTGGCGCAGGTCGTAGGCGGTGCGCAGCGCGGTGAACAGGCCGATGTAGATCGGCATCGTCAGGAAGATCGGCAGGCAGCCGCCGAGCGGCGGCATCAGCTTGTGCTCGCGCTGGAACGCGATCATCGCCTGCTGGTAGGCGCGCTGGTCGTCGCCGTGCTGCTTCTTCAGCGCCTCCATCTTCGGCTTCAGCACCGCCATGCGGGCGCCGTACGCGCGCATCGACTTCTGCATCTTGAAGTTCAACGGCGCCAGCAGGCCGCGCACCAGGATCGTCAGCATGATGATCGCGATGCCCCAGTTGCCGACCACGTCGTGGAAGATGCCCATCAGCCACAGCAGCAACTTCGCCATCGGCCGGCCGCCCGGCACTTCGATCACGCAGCACGGCGCGTTGAGGTCGTGCTCGAGCACCGGCGCGAAGCGTTCCGGCTCGGGCAAGGTCGCGAACACCCGGTACGACTTCGGCCCGAAGTAGAGCCCGTAACGCAGCCGCGTCTCGCCGTTCTGGGCCGGGATCTCCAGCTTGACCGGGTAGCGGACGCGGGTGCTGGTGAACGCGTGCGTGAGCGAATCCGGGTCGTCGCGCAATGGCACCGCGTCGACCTGCAGCGGGCCGAGTGCCGCGCGCGAGCTGTCATCGAGCGGCCACAGGAACGCGGCGAAGAAGCGGTTGGTCGAGCCGGCGAACGCCATCTGCGCCGGGTCGACCGCGAGCGGCTGCGGCGGCCCCGCCTTCGGCGGTACGGTCGCCAACGTGCCATCGGCGGCAGCAGCGATCGCGACCGCGAGCGTGCCGAACAACGACGACTCCGCCGGCGACACCGGCATCGGCCCTCCGAGCACCAGGTCGAGCGAACCGGCGGCGTTGGCGGTCTTGTTGCGCAGCGCCAGTTCGAGCACGAAGCCGCGCTGCCGGGCGTCGTACCGCAGCTTCTTCTCGAGTTCGAGGCCCTGGCCGCCATCGAGCGTGAACGTCAACTCGCTGCCGCCGTCGGCGACGGTCCAGGTCGCTTCGGCCGGTTCGACCGGGAACAGCGCCGGCGCCGGCGACGCCGCGTGCGCGAGCCGCAGCGCGTGGTCGTTGCCGTTCCACACCAGCAGCAGGTGGTTGTCTTCGGGCCGCGAACCCGCCGCCGGTCGATCGACCGACCTGGCGTGGTCGCTCAGCTGCAACCAGGCGAGGCCGGCCCCGGCGCGCACGAACCTGGCGCGCATGCTGCCCGGGGCGCCCGCCTCGCCGAAGCTGCGGGTGAAGGACGGCTCGCCATCGCCCTGGGCCGCGGTTGCGGCGGCGAGCAAGGCAGGGACGAAGCAACGCAACAACATCTGCATGGGCGTTCTGGGGAGGACTCGGCGCGCCGGTGGCGGTTGCCGCGGCGCCAGGCTCAGCGCCCTTGCGCCAGCCGATCGGCGAGGTAGTCGGGCAGTTCAGGGATCGCGCGGATCTTCGCCATCGTTCCGGCGACGTCATACTCGAGCCGGTGGAAGCGCACGGTGCCGTTGCTGCCGTCGCCGTCGTAGGTGACGAACGACGACCGCGGGTCGCCGTCGCGCGGCTGGCCAACCGAGCCGATGTTGATCATCGCCGGCTCGCTGACCGGCCACTGCATGCCGATCTCGGACGGCATCAGGAAGTTGCCCGAGCGCAGGTAGACCCCCGGCACGTGGCTGTGGCCGACGAAGCACAGCTTCGCGTCGCCCATCTTGGCGAAGCACTCCTCCATCTTCTGCTTGTCGAGCGCGTCGCGCGGCACCAGGTACTCGCGCACCGGGTCGCGCGGCGAGCCGTGCACGAACAGCATGTGCGCTTCGCGCACTTCCTTCTTCATGCCGTCGAGGTAGTTCCAGAACTTCATGTTCTCCTCGCGCGGGCAGTCGCGGCGGCTCAGCTGGTCGCGGGTCCAGTCGATCGCGGCGCGCGCGCGCGGGTTGAAGTCCGACGCGTAGAACATCGCGCCGTGCTCGTGGTTGCCGAGCAGCGAGAACTCGGCCTTCGCCATGACCGTCGCCAGCGCTTCGCGCGGCTGCGGCCCGTAGCCGATCACGTCGCCGAGGCAGACGATGCGCTTGCAGCCGAGGCGCTCGATCTCCTGCAGGCACACCGTCAGCGCCTCGATGTTGCTGTGGATGTCGGAGATGAACGCGATCATTTTGGCGGGGGGAAGCTACGGGCCCGACCGGCGACGCGGAAGGGCGGAGACGCTAACTTGCCGCGGGGATGCCCGAGCCGCTGAGCGACGAACTGCTGTGGGTGGTGACCGGACCGACGGCGTCCGGCAAGACGGCGCAAGCGCTCGAACTGGCGGCGCGCAGTGGCCGCGAGATCCTGTCGATGGACTCGATGGCGGTCTACCGCCGCATGGACATCGGCACCGCGAAACCGTCGGCGGCGGAACGCGCCCGGGTGCCCCACCACCTGATCGACCTGGTCGAACCGGCCGAGGACTTCGACACCGCCCGCTGGTGCGCGGCGGCGGCGGCCACGCTCGCGGCACTGCGTGCCCGCGGTGCCCGGGCCGTGTTCGTCGGCGGCACGCCGCTGTACCTGATGGCGTTCTTCAAGGGCATGATGCAGGGGCCCGGCCGCGACGACGCGCTGCGTGCCGGGCTCGCGGCGCGCGAAGCAGCGGCGCCTGGCAGCCTGCACGACGAACTGGCGACCAAGGACCCGGCTGCCGCGGCCCGCATCCACCGCGCCGACGTGCGCCGGCTGGTGCGCGCGCTCGAGGTGCTGGCGCTGACCGGCCGGCCGATCAGCGAACAGCAGGTGCACTTCGACGGCGCCGGCTGGCAGCGGCCCTGCCGCATCGTCGTGGTCGAACGCGAGCGCGCCGAACTGCACGAACGGGTCAAAGCCCGCACCGATGCGATGCTCGATGCCGGCCTGCTCGCCGAGACCGAAGCGATCGAACGCGCCGGTGGTTTTTCCGCGACCGCGGGGGCGGCGATCGGCTACGCCGAGTGCCGCGAGTTCCTGCGCGGCCGCTTCAAGGACCGCACCGAGCTGCGCAACCGGATCCGGCGCGCGACGCACCAGTTGATCCGGCGCCAGACGACCTGGCTGCGGCGGCTGCCCGGTGCGGTGCGGCTGCCCGGCACCGCCGACGTGGCGGCGCTGCTCGCGGCGTTCACCGCTCCAGAATCGGGAACGGCACACCGATAGCATCCGCAGCTCCGCCCCGCAGCGCCCCCATCCTCCATGTGCGGCTTCGCCGGCATCTACCTGCTCGCGCCGTCCATCGGCAGTGACGATCTCGGTGCTCGCGCCGCGGCGATGGCGGCGAGCATCGCGCACCGTGGCCCCGATGCGCAGAACGTGCTGGTGCAACCGTGGGCCGCGGTCGGCTTCCGGCGCCTGGCGATCGTCGACCTGGTGACCGGCGACCAGCCGGTGCGCTCGCGCGACGGCCGCATCGCGGTGTTCTTCAACGGCGAGATCTACAACCACCTCGAGTTGCGCGAGAAGCTGCGGCTGGAGCACGGCATCGAGGTCAGGAAGGGCAGCGACGCCGCGGTGCTGCCGCACCTGTACGAGTGTTACGGCCCCGACTTCGTCGAGCTGTGCAACGGCATGTTCGCGATCTGCGTGCTCGACGGCCGCGACCGCAGCTGCCGCCTCTACCGCGACCGGCTCGGCATCAAGCCGATGTACTTCGCGGCGAGCCCCGACACCGTGGTGTTCGGCAGCGAGTTGAAGGCGCTGTTCGCCAGCGGCCGCGTCGCGCCGCGCGTCGACGAGCGGCAGATCGTGCCGTTCCTCGAGCTGTTCTACGTGCCGGGCCAGGCGACGCTGTGCCGGGGGGTCGAGAAGCTGCTGCCCGGCGAACGGCTGGTGCTGGAG
>JBASWX010000088.1:0-3279 GCA_049276695.1 Planctomycetota bacterium | reverse complement strand
CGCCGTCAGCGCGACGCCCTGCCAGCCGACGCGCAGCCCGACGATGGCCGGGTTCGACGGCAGCGTGTAGGGAATCGCCGCCTGCCCCGGCGCCACGGTCACCGCGCTGCCGAAGAAGGAGGCGGCGAGCGGGTCGAGCACGAACGTGCCCCACGGCGGCACTTCGACCGGCGGCGTCAGCTCGTTGACGCCGACGAACAGCGCGAACGCATCGCCCGGCGTCCACTGCACGCGCACGCTGTCGCTGGCGCCCGGCGCGAACGCCGCCGGCTGGTCGCTGATCGCCACCACCGGGATCGCCAACGTGGGCTCGTAGTCGGAGCGGTCCGGAATGCCGTCGGCGTCGGCATCGCCGCCGTACTCGATCGCGGTCATCATCCCGGTCGCCATGTGGTCCATGTTGTGGCAGTGCAGGAGCCACCGGCCCGGGTTGTCCATCGCCACCTGCACCTGCGCGGTGCTCCCGGCCAGACCGTTCGGTCGGATCAACACGGTGTCCTTCAGCGGCGGATGGCTGGTGCCGCCCGCGGTCCCCATCAGGCGGTAGAAGTGCCCGTGGATGTGCATCGGGTGGTACTCGTTCATCATCATCATGCCGCTGTTGACGAACGTGAACTGCACCTGGCTGCCGAGCGCGACCTGGAACGGCGTCACGTTCGGCCAGGTCTGGCCATTGATCGTGTGCACCATGCCGCCCGGTCCCATGCCCATGCCGAGCGTCGCGGTGAACGTGGCCGCGGGCGTCGCGGTGATCGGCGCGCCGCCGACGTACGCGGCGAGCTGCGCATAGCCGAGCAGCGCCCCGCTCGCGAGGTTGGCGGGCACGTAGGTCGCAGCCGGAGCGCTGCCGGTCTGGCCGGCGTACTGCACCACCGCGCGCACCAGCGTGGCGTTGCGGTTCTGGATCGACGACGCGGCGAGGCTCCAGATGCCGGGGTTGTTGCAGTCGACGATCACGTCCCACCGCTCGCCGATGCCGATCGGGATCGCCGCGACCGCGACCGGCTGCACGCGGTTGCCATCGGCGTGCGTCACCGTCATCAGGTGACCGTCGAGCGCGAACACGTAGTTGGTGGTCGCCGACGCGTTCAGCACGCGCAGCCGCAGCCGTTGCCCGGGCTGCACGACGATCGGCGCCTGGCCAGCACTGCTCTTGCCGTTGCACAGGTGGCCGGTGAAGGCGCCGCCGAGCGGATTGGTCCAGTCGTCGAGCACGATCGCCTGTTCGACGTCGAAGGGCGGATCGCTCGCCGGGTTCGCCGGGTCGACGATCAAGAGGCCGGCGAGCCCGACGTCGAGCTGCATCTCGTGGCCGTGCGGGTGGAACCAGTAGCTGCCCGGCACCAGGCCGGTCAGTTCGTAGACGAACTCCTGCCCCGGCGCGATCGCCGGCCGCGAGATGTCGGGCACGCCGTCCATGCCGAGCCGGATCGGCTGGCCGTGCCAGTGGATCGCCGTCGCCTCCGGCAGGTCGTTGTGGAAACGCACGCGCAGCGTCTGGCCCTGGGTGACGCGCAGCACCGGCCCCGGCAGCGTGCCGCCGTACAACCACGCGTTGACGGTGACGCCGGGCGCCACCTGGGCCTGGCCCGGAGCGGCCGTCAGGTCGACCGCGACGGTCTGGGCGAGCAGGGCGGGTGCGAACAGGACGGCGAGAAGGGCCGCCGGACGCGGCAGCACGGGGTTCGAGCGATGCATGGTCGGGGTCCTTGGACTGCGGCAGTCGCAGCGGACAGTAGCGTAGGCTGCGGCCACGCGGGCCGAATACGCACAGCGGCCGACCGCCCGGCAACACCGGCCTCCCTGTAAGAACCGTTCGGACCCGGCGTCGGCACGTTCGAGATGACCGACACTGCCGCGCCGCCCCTTCCCCGTGCCCCGATGGACCCGAACCCGGAGTCGTCGTCGACCGTCGACCTGCAGTTGCGCGGACTGACCTGCGCCAGCTGCGTGGCCCGCGTCGAAACCGCGCTGCGGCGGGTCGCTGGTGTCGCCGCCGCCCAAGTCGACCTGGTCCGGCAGCGCGCCCACGTGCGTGGCGCTGCCGGGGGCCTGCGGACCGGTGACCTGGTGCGAGCGGTCACCGAGGCCGGCTACGAAGTGCTCGGCACCAGCGCCAGCGCTGCCGAGCGCACCGCGGCGGCCGGCACCGCCGAGGCTGCCGAAGCGGAAGCCGGGCACGGCCTGCGGCGCGATGCCGTCGTCGCCGCCGCGCTCACCGTGCCGTTGCTGGTGCTGGCGATGGCCCACGGCGCGATCCCAGGCAGCCACGGTCCGCTCGGCGCCTGGCTGCAGTTCGCGCTGGCGACCGCCGTGGTGTTCGGCCCCGGCCGGCGCTTCCTGCTGCTGGCGCTGCGGGCGCTGCGCCACCGCACCGCCGACATGAACACGCTGGTCGGCCTCGGCACGCTGGCGAGTTGGGGCCAGTCGACCGCGACCCTGCTGCTGGCGCCGGCCGCGCACGCACCGGAACTGTACTTCGAGGCAGCGGCGACGATCGTGACCTTCGTGCTGTTTGGCAAGCTGCTCGAGCACCGCGCGCGCCACCGCCTCGGCGACGCCGTGCGCCATCTGCACGCGCTGGTGCCCGCCCACGCCCACCGCGTCACTGCCGCGGGCGAGGAACGCGTGGCGGTGGCGGCGCTGCGGATCGGCGACACCGTCGCGGTGCGGCCGGGCGAACGCCTGCCCGCCGACGGCGAGATCGTCGCCGGCACTTCGGCGATCGACGAGTCGATGCTGACCGGCGAGAGCCTGCCAATCGATCGCGGCCCCGGTGCTGTTGTCCACGGCGGCACGCTCAACGCCAACGGCCACCTGGTCGTGCGCGTGACCCGGGAGGGCGAACAGCAGACCGTCGCCCGGATCGCTGCGGCGGTCGCCGCGGCGCAGGCGACGCGCGCGCCGATCGCCGCGCTGGCCGATCGCGTCAGTGCCGTGTTCGTGCCGGTGGTGCTCGGCCTTGCGGCGCTGACGTTCGCGATCTGGTGGCTCGCGGCGCCCCCCGAAACGGCGCTGGCGCAGGCCGTCGAGCGCATGGTCGCGGTGCTGGTGATCGCCTGCCCGTGCGCACTGGGCCTGGCGACGCCGGCCGCGGTCGCGGTCGGCGCCGGTCGTGGCGCCGAACTCGGCATCCTGTGGAAGGGCGGCGCCGCGATCGAAGCGGCGAGCCGGCTCGACACCGTGTTCGTCGACAAGACCGGCACGGTGACGCGCGGCCGGCCGGCGCTGGTCGCCGCCGAGGATGCCACCGGCGCCGCGTCCGACGAGGTGCTGGCG
>JBASWX010000087.1:0-5982 GCA_049276695.1 Planctomycetota bacterium | reverse complement strand
CATCGTGGTCGGGAGGTCTCCCGGATTCGTTCGCAGCGGGCATTCCGGAGCAGGGCGGTTCGGGTTCCTATCGGCCCGGCGGGGATGCGAACTCAGGGCGAGCGGCGCGATGGGACCGGCGCATGATGACCCGGCGGCGGGCACTTGGCAAAGGAACGCGACAGCGGCGGCTGCACGGCGGACTTGCGTCGATCGGGGCCGGGCCCAGAATGGGCCGTTTGCGCGGCCGTGCGGTCCGCGGTCACCGGATGAGTTGGTTGCAGCGTCTCTTGCCCGTTCGCCAGGCGGCCGCGACGAAGCTCGCGGCGACCGCCGCCGCCGCCGCCGCGGACGAGGCGGCGCTGCAGGCCCGACAGGGCCTCGATGACATCAAGGCGGCGCTCGCGCAGAAGGACTGGCCGGCGGTCGTCGCTGGCTGCCGCCGGGTCCTGGTGCACCGGCGCGACCTGCCGCACGTCTACGCCTGGCTCGCCGACGGCCTGACGATCGACCACGACTACTGGCACAACCCCGAGCTGTGCGCCCGCCTGCTGGCCGACGGCACGCTGCGCGAAGCGATCGCCAGCTGGGAGAAGGCGATTGCGCTCGGCCACGTCAACGACTGGAGCTACCTCGGGCTCGGGCATGCGCTGACGCTGACCGGTGACCTCGATCGCGCCGCGCACTTCCTGCGTCTCGCCACGGACCTCAGGATCCAGATCGACTTCCCGGAACACTTCGCCCGCCACGGCAGCTCGGGCTCGCGGCGCGGCCCGGACTTCCTGGTGATCGGCGCGACCAAGTGCGGAACCACCTCGCTGTACGAGTACATGCGCCAGCACCCGCAGGTGCTGCCGGCGGTGTGGAAGGAGATCGAGTACTTCCGCTTTCCGGACCGGACTCGCGACTGGTACCTGGCGCACTTCCCGCGCATGCCCGACGGTCCGGTCCGGTTCCTCAGCGGCGAAGCGAGCTCGTGCTACCTGAGTCTGTTCGACGCCAAGGCGCGGGTGCGCGCCGAGTTCCCGGACAGCAAGCTGATCGCGATCGTGCGCGATCCGGTGGATCGCACGATCTCGCACGTGCACCACGACCGCAAGCTGTGCGGCGAGGCGCGCTCGGTCGAGGCGGCGCTGACCCGTGAACTCGACCTGCTCGAACGCCTCGCCGACCCATGGCGGGACGCCGACGAGTACTGGCGCACCGAACGCGGCTACGTGTGGCTGTCGCTGTACGGGTACTTCCTCGAGAACTGGCTCACGGTGTTCCCGAAGGAGCAACTGCTGGTGCTGTTCAGTGAGGATCTGTTCGCACGGCCGGCGGCGACGCTTTCGCGGGTGTTCGAGTTCGTCGGCTTGCGCGACCACGCGCTGCCGAAGTACGACGTGTTCCTGAAGGGCGAGTACGACAAGAACCGGAGCGACCCGCTGCGGGCCCGGCTGGCCCGCTTCTTCGCGCCGCACAACGAGCGGCTGGAGCGCTTGCTCGGCCGCAAGCTCGACTGGCAACGCCCCTGAGTTCCACGCCGGCCGCGCATTTGCGCGGGCAGCGGGACCCTGGCACGATGGGCAGGTGCGTGTCTCGCTCGTGATGCCGACCTGGAACGGCGGCCCCCTGCTCGACGAGGTCCTGGCGGCGGCGACGAGCCAGCGCGGCGTCACGTTCGCGGAACTGCTCGCGATCGACAGCGGCTCGCGCGACGGCACGCTCGAGCGGCTGCAACGGCACGGCTTCCGCGTCGCGTCGATTCCGCAGCGTGAGTTCGACCACGGCGGCACGCGCGACCGCGGCATCGCGATGACCACCGGCGACGTCGTCGTGCTGCTGGTGCAGGATGCGACGATGCAGGGCAGCGACTGGCTGGCGAAGATGGTCGAGCCGTTCGCCGATCCGCAGGTCGCCGGCGTCTGGTGCCGCCAGATCCCGCGGCCGGGCTGCCAGCCGGTGCTCGACCGCCGCATCCGCGGCTGGCCCGGCTGGGGCGATGGCGTAACCAGGAAGCGGCTGCCAGATGGCGTGCGGCTCGACGAGCTGCCGCCGTTCGAGCAGCTGATGACGTGCGCATTCGACAACGTCGCGTCGGCGGTGGCCCGCACCGCGTGGCAGCGCTTCCCGTTCGGGCCGCGGCGGTTCGGCGAGGACGTGCACTTCGGCAAGCGGGCGATCGCCGCCGGGCTGACGCTCGCGCACCAAGGTGCGGCAGTGGTGGTGCACAGCCACGATCGCTCGGCCTGGGCCGAGGGCAAACGCACGTTCTGCGACCACCGCAACCTGCGCGCGTTGTTCGGCCTGGTCGGCATCCCGACCCGGCAGGCGTTGCGCGGCGCGATCGAACACGCGACGGTGGAGCACCTCGACTACGTGCGCAGCTTGCGGCTGCCGCCCGAACGGGAGGCGTTGGCGCTGCAGTGGACGCGCGACTACGTGCGGTGGCAGTGTTGGGGGCAGTACCTCGGCGCCAAGGCCGGCGCCGATCCCACCGGCCTCGAAGGCCTGTTGCTGCGCTGGCTCGGCCGCCGTCTGGAGCGAGGCATCGGATGAACGGCAGCGCGCGGCCCAATCCGTTCTTGCAGCGGGCGAAGCACCGCCGGGTCGCCGCGTTCGTCGCCGGCAGCTTCCCGCGTCCCGGCCAGGTGTTCGCGTACGAGATGGTGCGGCAGCTGGCGCACGAGCTCGACGCCGAGTTCCGCTTCGTCTACGCGATGGTGACGGACCCGGCCAAGACGCCGGTCGGCGTCAAGTTCTGGCTGGAGCACGGCCTGATCTCGCCTGGCATCGACAAGGTCTGGGCCGCCGACGTGGATCACTTCGAACGCACGGCGCCGCGGCGCTGGCACACGCTGGTCAGCGGTCTGTGCGCGGCGCTGAACCTGTCGATCGAGGAACTGCTGCGCATGCCAGACTTCGGCAACGCCGTCAGCCAGGCGCGCTGGCTGGAAGCGTGGGCCCCCGACCTGCTGATCTCGTTCTTCGCGTTCGAGGGCAGCCTGTCCGGTCGGGTCAGCTGCACGCTGCTCGACCTGCCGCACGTGCACTACCACGATGGCTTGCGACTGGACAGCCCGTCGCTGTTGCCGCGGCTGCTGCGCTGGATCCTGACCGACGTTGCTGTCGTGGTCGTGCCCGGGCGCGGCGTGCAGCACGACCTGCTCGCCGCCCACCCGGAGGCGACGGGCAAGCTGGTCTGCATGGAAGACCACGACTGGTCGGCGGCGGTCGTCGGCCGCGCGCGGCAGGCGTTGGCACGCCGGCTGCCGGCGGCCGCGCGCAGCGACCTCGGCATCGATGTCAGCGCGCGCACGGTGCGGTATCGCGCCGAGGTCGACCCGGGCATCACCCCGTTCGTCGTGATCGGCGCCGAGCGCACCGGCTCGAACCTGTTGATCGACATGCTGCTGATGCACGGGCAGGTCGCGTCGGCGGGCGAGATCTTCAACACGCAGATGATCGACGAGGGACGCTGGGACACGCAGCTGCACGGCGACCTGGATCCGCGCGAGTTCATGGAGCTGCGCACTTCGGATCCAGGCCGTTGCATCGACCGGCTGTTCGCGCTCGCGGCTGGCCGCGGCAACGGCGCGGCGGGGTTCAAGCTGCTGTACTTCCACGGCATCGTGTCCAACCGCGTCGTCGACCACCTGCTGGCGATGCCGTCGCTGCGCGTGGTGCACCTGGTGCGCGAGAACCGGCTGGCGCGCTGGATCTCGCACCTGCGGGCCGAACGGTCGGGGCAATGGTGGGTGGCCAGCGACGTCAATCGGCAACGCGGGGTCGACCAGGTGCATCTGCCGTCGACCGAGACGCTGGAGAACCTGCTGTTCGTCGAACAGCTCGAACAGCGCTTCCAGGCCACGTTCGCGCACCACTGGTGGCTCGAGTTCAGCTACGAGCAGCTGGCGGCCGACCTGGGCGGCTACGGGGCCAGGGTACTGGACTTCCTCGGGGTCGAGCGTCGCCCGCTGCAGGTCCTGTCGCAGAAGACCGGCGACCGGCCGCTGCGCAACATGGTCGCGAACTGGCAGGCGATGGAGGAGGCGTTCCGCGGCACGCGCTGGCGCCACCTGTTCGACGAGTAGTCGGGCCGCGGTCGGCGCCGTTCACTGCACGACCACGATCTCGCCGTCGGCGGGAACGTTGGTCACCTGCGTGGTGGTGCCGTTGGGCCAGAACACCTCGACCAGCGTCGCGGTCGCGTTCGGGCCGAGGCCGAAGTGCACGCCATGGTTCTGCGAGTAGCGATGCGCACCGCCGCCCTGTTCGCGCACCTGCGTCTTGTTGCCGGCGGTGACTTCGATGCGGGCGCCGACGCCGTCGCGGTTGGAAGCGGTGCCGCGCAGCCGGATCGACAGCCAGTGGTTGGTGGTCTCGGTGACGTTGCGCAGCAGTTGCACCGGGCCGTCGTCGGCGAACGCGGAGTACGGCGGCGAGTAGCGGAAGCCGGTGGCGTCGCCGTTGACGGCGAACAGGTCGACGCGGCCGTCGCGGTCGTAGTCGAGCGTGATCACCGAGTCGCCGATGCCCTCGCGGGTGCCGACGCCGTCGCCGCACGGCACGCGGCGGAAGCGGCCGGTGCCGTCGTTCTCCAGCAGCACGTCCGGCGTGTTGTAGCTGGTCGTCGACGTCAGCACGTAGAGGTCGAGATCCATGTCGTTGTCGAAGTCGGCGGCGACGGCCGAGCGGCCACGCAGGCCGGCCGGGATCCCGCTCGCGGTCGTGCGATTGACGTACACGCCGCCGACGCGCGACAGCACCATGTCGGTGCTGGTGGTCGGTGTGGCACTGAAGCCGGACGTGGTCGGTTGGCCCATCGGCGCCGTTGTCGCGACCAGCACCATCGCCTCGGCCCAGACCGGCGAACTGCAGGCGATCGTCCAGGCGCCGGCGGCGGCGTTCCATCCCACGTAGATGCCGGTCGACTGGCCAGGCGCGTGCGGCGCGATGCCCGCGTTCGCCGGGTCGCCAGGATCGAGCGTGAACGGGTTCGAGGCCGGCTGTTGGCCACCGCTGCCGATGTGGATGCTGGCAGTTGGCCAGAAGCCGGCTGGTCCCCACTCGAGCACGAACAGGTGCGGTGCTGTGACCGGGATGTGCACGGCGTGTTCCTGGCAGTTCACGTACGCGTGCAGGTCGAGGCGGCGGTCGGTCAGGCGATGCAACGAGGTGCCGATCGGGTCACGGGCGATGTAGATCTCGTTCTCGCCGTCACCGGTGAAGTCGGCGATCACCGCGTCGTTCATCGTGTTGACCGGCGGCAGACCGATCTGCGAGGTGATGGAGACGAAGGTCGCCGAGCCGGGCACGGTGCGGTAGGCGCGCGGCGGGAACGAGTGCACCAGCAGATCGAGCCGCCGGTCGCCGTCGAGGTCGCCGAGCACGCCGAACAGGGAGTCGTTGTTCAGCGCGAAGCCGCTGCCCGGTCCCTGTTCCGAGTACCACTGGGTCGGGGTCTGCCGGTACGGCGCGGTCGGGAACAGGCCGTCGGAGCGCCGCACGGCAGTGAGGAACAGGTCGAGCCGGCCGTCCTCGTCGAAGTCCCACGACAGCGGCGTGCGGGCGCGCATCGGCGGCACGTCGAGCCCGACCAGCGGCGCGACCTCGAGCATGGTGCCGCCGAGGTTCTTGTAGACGAACTTCGGGATCGGAATCGTGCCGTACGCGGCGCCGCGCATCAGCACCAGTTCCTGCCAGCCGTCATGGTCGAGGTCGGCCCAATGGGCGCCGTGCAGGTCGCCGTTCGGCAGCGGATTCAGCATCTGCACGCCGTCGGCGAACGTGCCGTTCTGCAGGTTCAGCCACAGGCGCGGATGTTGGGTGTAGTGGCCGCCGGTGAAGATGTCGACCCAGCCGTCGCCGTTGGCGTCGCCGGCCGAGGCGCCGAACGACAGGCCCATGTCGGCGATACCGGCCGCCGCGGTGACATCGCGGAACAGGATCTGTCTGCCCGGCGGCGCCGATGCCGACCCGGCGATGCGGTCGCGGCGGCCGTTCGCAGCGCGGTGCCGT